>JAQCMY010000244.1 GCA_028274865.1 Haloferacaceae archaeon
TTCGTGTTCGGTGAGAAGACACGGGAGCAGCTGCTCTACAAGTCGCTGCTGGAGCAGTACGAACTCGCCTACCCGGTCGAGGCGCGGTTCTCGCTCTCCCGCGAGGACTGGCACGGCCACACCGGGTACGTTCAGGAGCAGCTCCCCGACGTCGTCGAGTCCGTCGGAGACGACGCGGACTACTACGCCTGCGGGGTACCGGCGGCGGTCGTCGCCGCGAAGGAGCGACTGGACGAACTGGACGTCCCGTCCGAGCGCGTCCACACGGAAGGCTGGGAAGACGCGCAGGTCGCCTGAGTTCGGCGCGACACCCCGTTTCGCCGCGCACGACGGGCCCAGCCCGTGTGCCACGCCTGCGGACCCGGGCTATATTTCCCGCCCGCCGCCGAGAACGGCTCGTGCGACAGACACTCGACCGTGTTCTCTCGGTCGTCCCCGTGCTCCTCGTCCCGGCGGCGTGGGCGCTCGCGGCACTCGCGGGCTACACGCCGCTCGTCGCCACGGACGCCATCGCCGTCGCGCTCGGGGTGATGTCGGCCCTCTTTCTCGTGTTCGTCGTCCACCCGGAGATGCGCGGCCCGGTGCTGGGCGCGTGGCGGCGCGTCATCGCCGTCGGTCTCGTCGTGACGGCTGCGGGGCTGGTCGACCAGCTCTCGCCCGCGGCGACGCCCACCCACCTCGCCGTCGTGGCGGTGTGGCTCGCGGCGCCGGTGTACGGCCTCGTCGCGACGGGGCGGGCGCTCGGCCTCCCCCGATACCGCCTGTTCGCGGCGGCGTCGTTCGTCGGCGCGGCGCTCTTCGCCGCCGCCGCGGTCCCGGCGGTTCCGGCTGCCGCCGGCCTGACCGGTATCGCCGTCGGCGGCGCGGGCCAGACTGCGAGCGTCGCAGACGCAGTCTGGCGCCAGACACGGACGTGAGAGCGGTCCGGGCCCGCCGGTCAGTTCCGGAGCGCCTCGACGGGGTCGGCGCTCGCGGCCCGCCACGCCGGGTACGCGCCGGAGAGCAGCGAGACGACGACGCCGAACGAGAGCGCGAGTCCGACGAAGCCGGCGTTTCGCGCGTTGACGACCGCCTCGACGGTTACCTCCGGCACCGCGAGGAGGAGGGCGAGGGCGACGACGCCCGCCGCGAGGGCGCCGACGACGGCGCCGACGGCGCCGAGGAGGGCCGCCTCGACCAGCACCAGCTCGAGGACGTCCCGGCGCCGGACGCCGACCGCCCGGAGGACACCGATCTCCTCGCGGCGCTCCGAGACGCTCATCAGCATCACGTTGAGGATGGCGACCCCCGCGACGAGGAGTGAGACGCCGCCGATAGCGAGCAGGAAGGTGTTGAGCAGCGAGAAGAAGCTGTCGATCTCGGCGACGACGCTCCCGAGATCCAGCACCTCCACGCGGTCGACACGGGCGTTCACCCGCTCTCTGACCGCCGCGGCGATCCGGCTGGCCTCGGCGCCGGAGTCGGCCCGGACGATCACCTGCGAGGCGCCGTCCGACGCGAACTGGTCGGGGGGGAGGAGGACGGCACGGTCGGGCCGCACGGGCGAGATAGAGTCCTGTTCCGCGAGGACGGCGACGACGCGGTACTCCTCGCCGTCGACCGTCACCGTCCGACCGACGGAGACGCCGAGGTCGGCGGCGATCGCCGCGCCCAGCACCGCGCCGCGGCGGTGGCGCTCCGGGAGCCTGCCGTCGCGGGCCTCGAACAGCAGCCGTGGCTGTTCGACCCCGTACAGCGTCGCGAACGCCCGGGCGTCGCCGCGCCGCACCACGCCGCCGCTCGACCGCACCGGCACGACCGTCGCGTCGCCCGCGATCCGGCGGATTCGCGTGACCTCCCGGCGGTCGACGACCTCCTCACCCCGGTCGGCGTTCGGGCTGACGACCACCTGACTGCCCAGGCCGCCGAGGGCGTCCTCCGCGGTGTACTGGACGACCGTTCCGAGGACGCCGAGTGTCGCCACCGCGAACACGCCGATGACGATGCCGAGTGCCGCGAGCGCCGTCCTGAGTCGGTTTCGCGCGAGGTTGCGCCGCGCGAGCGAGACGGCGGCGCGCACTACTCGCCTCCGCGCCGGCGCCGCACCCCGACACCGACGATCGCGGCCAGCGGCAGCCCGACCGCGAGCACCACCAGGCCGACCGGGACGCCGCCGTCGCCGCCGTCGGCGGGCGGCACCGGCAGCGCGACGGTTCGGGTCGACGCTTCGCCGTCCTCGCGGGCGACGATCCGGACCTGGACCTCGTCGACGGAGGCGGTCGTCCGCGCGGTCAGGTCGAACGGCGCGAAGTCGCTCCCGTCGAGTTCGCCGACGAAGTAGCGTCGCTCCGGGTAGACCGGCGTGACGTTCCCGCCGCGAACCACCTCGACGACGACACCCCGTGCCGGCCCGCGGCCGACGTTGACGACGTTGCCCGAGACGGCGAGCGAGCCGTTCCCGGTCCGGACCACGTCGACGTCGGTCAGCTCGAGGCCGGCGACCCGCGGGCGGTAGTCGAGCGTCGTCGCCGTCGACGCCGGCTGTGTGCCGGCGCGGTAGTCGATGCGGAACTCGACCGGGCCGCTCCGGGTCACGTCGGCGAGGTCGACGGTCACGCTCCCGGACTCGCCGGGCGCGAGGGCCGCGTCGAGCCGCTGGCGGGGGAGCCGCCGGTCGCCCGCGACGGGTGTCACCACCACGTCTCCCGCACGGACGGTGCCGAAGTTTGTCACCTCGACGACGAACCGGGTCGGCGGCGAGTCGGTCTCCGCCGCGCTCTCGCCGCCGCCCCCGCCGACCGCCCCGCCGCCCCCGCCGACGAGCCCCGACAGCCCGCCCGGGACGGCCTGGTCGTCCGCCTCCCGCGGCGGCGCGCGGCGCACCTCGACGCCGAGGTCGGCGACGTGTTCTGCGACCCGGAGCCGGACCTCGCGGGCCGCCCGGCGCTCGACGCCGGACGCGTCGGTGTAGTTGACGGCAACCCGGAGCGTCCGCTCACCGGCGGCGTCTGGCACCGTGCTGAGGTTGACCGTCGTCTCCGCGCCCGCGGGGAGCGTCGGCACGAACGCCGCCGAGCGGTTCGCGCGCCCGATGGGGTCGGCGAGGCGGACGGCGACGTCGCGCAGGGGTGCGGTCGTCGGGTTACCGACGGTGACGGCGACACGCGTCGGGGAGTCGACGGCTGCCGGGCCCGTTCTGACGGCGACCTGTGGCGGCGCGGACTCGACGGTGACCGGGACGGGCCGGTCGACGCTCACCCGCGTACCGTCGGCGGTACGGCCCTCGACGTGGAGGGTGAGCACCTGCGCGCCGGGCTCGTCGAACGCCGTCGCCAGCGGCACCGCGAGCGTGTCGCCCGGCGAGAGCGACCCGACGCCGTCGGCGCTCGCCCGGACACCGCCCGGACCGCGGAGCTCCACCTGTGTCAACTCGACCGGCGACGGGCTCCCGGCGGAGTTGCGGACGGTCGCGTCGACGACGACCTGTGCCCCGACGGTCGGCGTCCCCGGCGTGACGGTCACGTCGGCGACGGCGAGGCGAGCGTCGGGGACCGCCGCGACGGGACCGGCTGCGCTCCCGGCGACGGCGAGGGCGACGACGAGGAGGAGCGAGAGCGCACGACGGGCTGCAGACATACTGTACCGCAGGACTCGGCGTGTTTACCGCTTACGGGGCCCGTGCCAGCACCATCGGCACGCCGCCGCCGAAGGGGTCGGCGACGCGGCGGCGCCAGGCGACCGTGAACCCCGCGTCGCGGAGGAGCCGCTCCGTCTCGTCTCCCCCCGGCGACGAGAACAGCATCGACGCGTCGGTGCCGAGCCACCCCCGGCGCACCGACTCGGAGCGCCCGGAGCCGACCGTGGCGAGAAACGGCGCGCCGGGCCGGAGGACGCGGGCGACCTCGCGGTAGACCGCGCCGTGGTCCGCCCGGGGAACGTGGAAGACGGCGTGGTAGGCCGTCGCGGCGTCGAACGAGTCGGCGTCGAACGGGAGCGTGGTCATCTCGCCCTGGAGGGCGCGGTACTCGGCGTCGCGCGCGAGTTCACAGCACCGCCGCGAGAGGTCGAGCCCCACCGACGCCGGCGGGAGGTTCGCGAGCGTCCGGGCGCCGTCGCCACAGCCCAGATCGAGCGCCCGGTCGTCGGACGAGAGGCCGAGTTCCGACTCGATCAGTGCGGCGTCCGGACCGTCCGGGTCCCGCGTCGCGGCGTACGGCTCTGCGAGGCTGTCCCACGCGTCGCGGACCGCGGCGCGGTCCATCGGCGGGTCCGGCATCGTCGTCCTTCGGCGCCCGGGCGAGTTAAGAGGTCGGCGACACACTCGCGTCCATGTCCGACCTGACCGGGCTGGAGGCGCGGCTCCGCGCCGACGGCCTCAGCGTCGAGTCGCTGTCCGAGGGCGACCCGCTGGAGGTCACCTACATGACGGCGTTTCCGGGCGGGCGTCTCAACAACCGCGAGGCCGGCCGGGCCTGTGTCGCCCTCCTCGACGCCGCCGAGGAGGGCGAGTGGGAGCCGACCCGCGTCGAGGCGACAGCCGTGCGGAGCCCCGGCGACGTCCTCGGGACGTGGCACGCCGAGCCGGAGTGGTTCGAGGCGCTCCTCGCCGACGAGATAACGGAGACAGAGTTCTCGGCCCGCGTCGTCGAGACCGTCTCGGAGACCGAGGGCTGATGGCCCGCGTCGCCGGCGGCTCCCGGCGCGGAGCCGACGAGCCGTCGCGCTACGACTACTCCCGGGTCGACCTGTCGTTCGGCGTCGACGGTGACCGGTGTGCCGCGTGGCTCTACCGCCCGGCCGGTGGTCGGGACGCCCGACTGCTCGTGACCGCGCCCGGCCTCCTGCCCGACCGTCGTGCGGTCGCGCCGGTCGCGCGCCGCTACGCGGCTGCGGGCCGACCGGTCCTGCTGTTCGCCCCTCGTGGCGCCGCCGGCAGCGACGGCGAGCGGCGCCTGCTCGACCCCGACCGAGCCACGACGGACTGGGCCGGCGCGCTGTCGCTCGCGCGTGGCCTCGACGGCGTCGACGGCACGCAGCCGCTCCTCCGCGGGCGTGGCCTCGCGGGACTGACCGCGCTCGCCGCCGCAGCCGACGCCCGCGTCGCCGGCGTCGTCGCCCGCGGGCCGCTCGTCGGCGGCCTGCCGCTCCGCCGGCAGTCGCCGCGTGCGCTCGCCCGGCTGCTCGGCGCCGCGGTCCGCGACGCCCTGCCGCGTCTCGGCGCGACGGTGCCCGCCGCGACGGACGACCCCGGCACGCCGGCGCTGTACGCCGGCGTCCCGCCGGCGGCGCTCGACCGGCACCTGCCGGAGGGGACGGGCGCCAGGACCGCGGTTCCGGCGCGGTCGGCGCTGGCGCCCCGGTCGCCCGCGGCCCCGGCGTTCGACGCCGTCCGCGCGCCGGCGCTCCTGACCGTCGCCCGCGACGACCGCCTCGCGGACCCGGACGCCGTCGGCGCGGCGGCGGACGCCCTGTCCGAGGGCCGGCTCCTGCGGCACCCAGGCGACGGTCTCGCGGCGCTCGGGTCGCCCGCCGACGACCCCGTCTTCGCCGAGGAGCGGGCGTTCGTCGCGTCGCAGGGTTGAACTCCTCTCGCCCCGAGGTGCGAGTATGGGGCTCAGTCGAACGGCTGTACTCGTTCTCGCCGTCGTCGTCGTCGCGGCGGGAGTCGCGCCCGGGGCCGCGAGCGCACAGGACGACCCCGCGTGGTCGGACGCGCTGTTCGCCGACCTCGAGTCGATGTCTGAGACGTACAACGCCAACGTCGACGACGCGAAGGCAGACATGGACGGTCCGACTCGGACAGTGTACAACCAGCTCAACGGGCGGGTGGTGAACATCTACCTGCACGGCACCGACGTCGTCTACTCGTTCCAGATGACCACGGACGGTCGGATCACCGACCTCCAGCAGTCCCGTCGTGACGACGCCCGTCTCGCGATGTACCTCACCCGCGACACCGCCGGGCGGCTCAACGGGGCCGACGCGCCAGTCGACGCGTTCGTCGAGGCGGTCCAGACGGGCCGGTTCGTCGGGAACGGCGGCGACCGGACGGTCCGGGGCGTCGTGATCCGCGGCGAGTCCGGCCACGTCGTCGAACAGGCGAAGTGGACGGGGATCAACCTCGCCAAGGGGTTCCTGTTCTGAGCAGCCGGCGTCGCGGTGACGCTCGCCGACCGGCTGGTCGGCGGTCGGGAGCCGTCAGTCGACGACGCGGAGGCGCCGCGACGGGTCCCGGAGCGCGTCGACGAGTCCGCCCGCCCCGAGCAGCACGCTGCCGGCGCCGACCTCGTCGGCGACGTCGGGTACGACCGTCGCCGGGTCGCCCTCGCGCCGGTGGAGGCGGACGGTCGCCCGGGCCGAGAGGCGCGACCGCACGACGTTCAGCGCCTCCTCGCCGTCGCGGCGCCGGTCCGACCCCGGCGGCGCCTCGGGCGGGAAGACGTGGACGGCGTGGACCGTCTCGGGCGGGTCGGCGAGGGCGTCACACAGCGCGGCGGCGGTGTCGACGTCGTCGACGGCGAGAAGCGGCGTCACAGTCGGTACGACAGTCGTCGGGGTCTACACAAGACCCATACGATCCGTCGGTGTGTGGCCGGCTGTGCCCTCCGAACGACAGCTCGTGGCCGCCGCTGCAACCGTCGCCGTCGTCTCCGCCGCTGCCGTGGTCCTCGTCCCCGGCGCCCTCGCGTCGCCGACGGACGACGGGCCCGTGCGTCCCGGCCCCGTCCAGCTCGTCGACGTCGCGATCGCGGAGAACGGCGTCACCGGCGAGGCGGCCACGCTGACCGTCGAGTCCCGTCTCGAACACCGCGGCCCCCCGTCGCCGAACGTCACCGTCGTCGTGCGGGCGGTCGACGCCGGGTCCGGTCTGCTGACAGCCGAGCGGACCGTCGAGGTCGGCAGACTGACCGGCGACCGGGAGCGCGCCGTTCGGACGAACCTGACCGTCCCGCGCGAGGGCGGCTATCGCGTCGAGACGACGGTCTACGTCGACGAGCGGCGCGTCGACGCCGGGAGACGGACGGTCCAGGGGCTGTCGGCGCTGACGCCGCCGCGGGCGCAGTCGACCGTCGCCTTCGCCGACCGCGGAACGGTGCCGCCGCTCTCGGTCTCGGTCGCCTCGACGGACGGCGACCGGACGACGCTCGCGGTCACTTCGTCGCTGGAGAACGCCGGCGACGACCCGGTCGAGGACCTCTCGGCCAGGGTCGTCGTGCGACAGGCGGAGTCGAACGTCGTCGCCGCGGACCGGACCGTCGAGGCGGGCCGGGTCCGGCCCGGTCGGGTCGGGTCGACAGCCGTCGAGGTGACCGTGCCGGCGGAGCTCAGCTACCGCGTCGACGCGGTACTCCTGCGCGACGGCGTGGTGATCGACACTGCGGCGACGGCAGTCAACCTCGACCCGACGCGGACCGTCGACGCCGATACGACCGAACAGGAGGTGCAGTTCGAGGCCAGCCAGTTCACGCGGGGCGACCCGGGCCGCGAGCGCGGTCGGCCCCCGGAGGCGACCGAGAGGGGTGCCACCGCGAGCGGCGCCCCCGGATTCGGAGCGCTTGCTCCCCTCGTCGCGGCGCTGGCGCTGGCGGCGCTGGCGCTCGCGCGGTCGCGGGGAGGTGACGGGCGGTGAGCGACGACGACACTGCCGACGAGATGGCCCAGACGCAGCCACGGGCCGAGCAGAGCGACGCGACAGCACAGTCCGACGACCAGACCGACGACACCCCGACCGCAGACCGGGTGCGGCGCGGCCTCGACTACCTGCTTCTGGCGGGGCTGGCGCTGTTCGCGCTCGTCGCCGCCGTCGGGTTCTACACCTCGACGCAGGGGGCGATCCGGACGTGGGTGTCACCCGACTTCCGGCCCGTCGTCTCGGCGGCGTTCAACCTCGTCGTCCTCCTCGTCGTGAGCGCGGGGCTGGTCCGGCAGGTCAGACGGCTGGGGTGAGCGCGAGCCAGCCGACGAACACCGCCAGCCCGCCGAGGACGGTGCTGGCGACGGCGTGGCTCCGCAGGCGGTCCAGCAGCGCGTGGTCGTCCTCCGCCAGCGCCTCGTGGACCTCGCTCCCGAGCTCACAGCGCGGCAGAAAGTCCATCGCGACGTGGAGGAAGACGCCGGCAGCGAAGCCGAACGCCACGCCACGGAACGCGCCGCCGGCGGGAAGCGAGGCCGTCGCGGCCACGACGCCGGCGACGCCGACGCCCGCAGCCGGGACGAGCAGCACCGACCAGTGTGTCGCGGAGCGGGCGAGCCGTGTCGCCGCGGCGTAGCCCGCCGGCGCCTTGTGCGAGACGATGGCGAGGCCGAGAAGCGCTCCGACCTCCACGTTTCCGTAGACGACGCCGATGACGGCGCCGGCGGCGAGGGCGTGGGCCGTCAGCTCCGCGACGGTACGGTTCACCGGCAGGGCGACGTGCGAGAGCCGGTGGCCGACGGTGTGGGCGGCGAACCCGACGACCAGGCCGAGCGCGACGCCGAACCCGCCCCACTGCGGGTGGTGGCCGACCGCTGTCGGGAGGAGAAAGACGGCAGCGCTCGTCACCATCGCACCGCTCGCCACCCCGTAGCCCCACACTAGCGCGCTCGCCCGCGGCGTCTCGCCCGCCCGCGCCCCGAGCGGCGCGGCGCCGGCCATCGCGAGGAAGGCGGCCCACGAGACGACGACGAGTGTCGTCCGACCGGCGCTCGCCGCCAGCGCAGTCGCGCCGACGAGCGCGAGCGTCGCAGCGACGCCCGCGACGGAGGTCCGGTCGACGCCCGCCCAAACCTCGTTCGTGGCCATGTTGATAACTTCTCTGACTCGGTTAATAGCTCTGCCGGTGGGTCGGTCAGCGCGTCGCCCGCTTCCACGCCCGGAGGCCGAGCACCTCGCCGTCGGCCTCGTCGGCCGGGGCCTCGACGGCGGCCCACCGGAACATCGGCGCCACGTCCGCCGGGTCGCGGCCGCCGCCGCCGGAGAGGCCGGTGTCGACGAGACCGGGGTCCACGCCCGTGACCGTGGCCGACAGGTCGGCGGCGAACCCGCGAACCAGCCCCTCCGCCGCGGCCTTCGAGACGGCGTAGGCGCCCGTCCCCGGCTTTCCCTCGCGCGCGACCGACCCCGTCGGCACCAGCACCCGCGCGTCGTCTGCGAGGTGGGGCGCGTGTTCGACCACCGTCGCGAAGGCGCCGCGGACGTTCGTCCGCACCGTGTCGTCGAACCGCGCGTACGACTCCTCGTGGAGCGGCGTCTCGCCGGGCGTCCCGCCGGCGACGGCGGCGTTCGCGACGACGACGTCGACGGGACCGTCGCGGGCCGCCGCCGCCGCGACACGCTCGACGTCGCGTTCGTCGCGCACGTCCGCCCGGAGCGCCGTCGCCTCGCCGCCCGTCTCGCGCACCTCGCCCGCGACGTCCTCGACGTCGTCGCGGGTCCGCGCACAGACGACGACACGAGCCCCCTCCGCTCCGAACAGGCGCGCGACGCTCGCGCCGATACCCCGACTCGCGCCGGTGACGACAGCCGTCAGTCCGTCCACGGACGGTCGGGGGGCGGCGGGACACTAAACGCCTCGGGCGGTTCGCCCCGCGCTCTTCAGGACGTTTATCCCGGAACCGCCCTAACAGTACCTATGTCAGTTGCCGACGACGGACTGAACACAGTCGACGAACTCGCTGCCGTCGCCGGGAGCCGGGTGGTGGTCGTCGGCGGGGGATTCGGCGGCCTCTCGACCGCCTGCTACCTCGCCGACGCCGGCGCCGACGTGACGCTCGTGGAGCGAAACGACCAGCTCGGCGGGCGCGCGAGCACCCTGGAGCGCGACGGCTTCCGCTTCGACATGGGCCCCTCGTGGTACCTGATGCCGGACGTGTTCGAGGACTTCTTCGACCACTTCGGCCGGGACGTCGAGGACTACTACACGCTCGACCGCCTCGACCCCCACTACCGCATCTTCTTCAAGGACGGCGACCAGGTCGACCTCCACGCCGACTTCGAGCGGAACGTCGAGACGTTCGAGTCCTACGAGCCCGGCGCGGGCGAGGCCCTGCGCGAGTATCTCAGCAAGTCCGAGGAGAACTACCGGATCGGGATGGAACACTTCGTCTACGAGGACCGCGCCAGCCTGCGGGACTACGCCGACGCCGACGTGGCACGAAACGCCCGCGGGCTCTCGCTCGTCGGGTCGATGCAGGACCACGTCGAGGACTACTTCGACAGCCCGAAGCTCCAGCAGATCGTCCAGTACTCGCTGGTCTTCCTCGGCGGGTCGCCGCACAACACCCCGGCGCTGTACAACCTGATGAGCCACGTCGACTTCAACCTCGGCGTCTACTACCCCGACGGCGGGCTGGCGGCGGTCGTCGACGGCGTGGCCGACCTCGGCAGGGAACTCGGCGTCACCTACCGCACCGGCGAGCCCGTCGACGCGATCCGTGGCCGGAGAGGCGGGTTCCGGGTGGCGACGAGCGAGGACGACTACTTCCCCGACCTCGTGGTGTCGAACGCCGACTACGCCCACACCGAACAGGACCTGCTCCCGCCGGAGAAGCGGCAGTACGACGCCGAATACTGGGAGTCACGGACCTACGCCCCCTCTGCGTTCCTGCTCTACCTCGGCGTCGAGGGAGACGTCGACGAGCTCGAACACCACACGCTCGTCTTCCCGACAGACTGGGACGACCACTTCGAGGCCATCTTCGACGACCCGGCGTGGCCCGACGACCCCGCCTACTACCTCTGTGTGCCGAGCGAGACGGACCCGAGCGTCGCGCCGGAGGGCCACTCGAACCTGTTCGCCCTCGTCCCCGTCGCGTCCGGCCTGGACGACGGCCCCGAGCTTCGACAGTCCTACCGCGACCTCGTCCTCGACGACATCGCCGACAACACGGGCGTCGACCTGCGCGACCGCATCGTCGTCGAGGAGAGCTTCTGCGTCTCGGACTTCGCCGAGCGCTACAACGCGACCCAGGGAACGGCGCTCGGCCTCGCGCACACGCTGCGACAGACCGCCCTGTTCCGTCCGCCACACGCCTCCGAGGCCGTCGACGGACTCTACTTCACCGGGGCGTTCACCACACCGGGGATCGGCGTACCGATGTGTCTCATCAGCGGTCAGCTGACCGCCGAACGGATGGCGCGGGACCTCGCCGCCGACCCGCTCCCGACGGTCGCGGCACGCTCCGACTGAGATGGGCGACGCGGACGGCCACACGGCGGGCGCGAGCGCGGAGGCCGCCGGGGCCCCGACCCGGCAGGACGCCCTCGACCGGGCGCGCTACCTCCTGAAGCTCTCCCGGCCCCGGTTCTGGCTCTACCTCGCCGGCCCCGTGGTCGTCGCCGTCGCCTTCGCCGCCGAGACGGTCGGCGACCTGTTCACGCCGCTCTCGCTCGGCCTGTTCGTCTACTTCGTCTTGCCCGCGAACGTTCTTCTGTACGGCGTCAACGACGTGTTCGACGCCGACGTCGACACCGAGAACCCAAAGAAAGCGGAGAAGGAGGTCCGGTTCCGGGGCGACCGGTTCGTCGTCGTCAGCGTCGTCGGCTGCGGGCTGGCTGGGCTGGCGCTGTTCGCCGTCGTCCCGCCGGTCGCCTGGGGGTATCTCGCCGGCTTCTTTCTCCTCGGCGTCCAGTACAGCGCCCCGCCGTTCCGGTTCAAGACCACGCCGCTCCTCGACTCGATCTCGAACGGACTGTACGTGCTGCCCGGCGCGGCGACGTACGCCGCGGTCGCCGGGTCGCCGCCGCCGCTACTCGCCCTCGTCGGGGGGTGGGCGTGGACGATGGCGATGCACACGTTCTCGGCGATTCCCGACATCGAACCGGACCGACGCGCGGGCATCGAGACGACGGCCACCGTCTTCGGCCGCGACTGGTCGTTCGTCTACTGCGGCGCGCTCTGGCTCGCGTCGGCAGGGCTGTTCGCGGCGCTCGACACCCGACTCGGCGTCCTCCTGCTCTCGTACCCGGTCGTCCTGCTCGGTGTCTACACCTCCGGCGTCGACGTCGACAGGGCGTACTGGTGGTATCCGGCGCTCAACACCGTCGTCGGGACGCTCATGACGCTCGGCGGACTGTGGCTCGTTGTCTATGCCTGACCGGGTCGCCGGCCTCGCGCGCGCGCTCGCGATAGGCGACCGCCGGGCCGTCGAGGCGCGCCTCGACGACGTCGTGCGCGCGAACCGCTTTACGATCGCCGTTGTCTTCCCCGCTACCGGCGCCGTCCTCCTCGTCGCCAGCGCCGAGGGACTGCCGGAGGCGGCGCTCGCGGCGGCGCTCGCGCCCCTCGGCCACGCCGCGACCGGCCGCGCGGCTGGCCGCGTCCTCGCGTTCAACCCGTGGCTCGTCCTGGCCGGCGTCGCGGTGATGCGTGCGCCGCTCGTCGTCGGCCTCGCCCCGCTGGTCGACCGGCGCGCCGCCGGGTGGGTCGGCGCGCTCGTCGGCTACGCGTACGCGATCGAGTACGTCGGCGTCCACACGGGACTGCCCTACGGCGAGTTCGCTTACGGCGCAGGCCTCGGACCGACCGTCGAGGGCGTCCCCGTCGGGCTCCCCGTCTTCTTCGTCCCGCTCGTCGCGAACGGCTACCTGCTCTGTCTGCTCCTCCTCGGCGACCGGGCGCGGTCGGCTGCGGTGCGTCTCCCCGTCACCGTCGCCGCCGTCGTCGCGATGGACCTCGTCCTGGACCCCGGCGCGGTGTCGCTCGGCTTCTGGTCGTACGTCGCCGGCGGGCCGTACTACGGTGTGCCGGCACAGAACTACCTCGGGTGGGTGCTGTCGGCAGCCGTCGCCGTCGGCGCCCTGGACCGCGCGTTCGCCCGGACGGCCCTGCTCGACCGTCTCGCGGGCTGTGAGTTCGCGCTCGACGACCTCGTCTCGTTCGTCCTGCTCTGGGCGGGCGTCAACGCGTGGTTCGGGAACGCGCTCCCGGCCCTGTTCGCGGGACTCTTCGGCCTCGGACTGGTTCGAGCAGACCGCTTCGACGCCGGCGCGCTCCGGCCCTAACGGGTCGGGAGCCAGTCGAGCAGGCTCCGGCCCGCCTCCGTCGGCCCGGGTTCGCTCTCCGCGCCCGCGGGGACGGCGCTGACGCGGTAGAAGACGGCCTCGGGGTCGCGCAGCACGGCCCAGTTGAGCGCGGTGCGGGCGAACAGCGAGAGCTTCCGGCGCCGGGAGAGCTCCGGCGTCGTCGACAGCACGTCGTAGTCGAGTCCGCGGACGAGTCGGTGGTGGTCGGCGTACAGGACGGCGGCGAGGGTGACGGCGAACTGGCAGTCGTCCGGCAGCGCCGCGATACCGGCGACACCCTCCTGGTAGAGCTGCTCTGTCCGGCGCATCTCGTGGCGCACCGCGTCGGCGAACGACTCCGAGAACTCGAGATCGAGCACCTGCTCCGTCGAGGCGCCGTACGCCTCGAGCGTCTCGACAGGGAGGTAGATCCTGTCTCGCTCGACGACGTCCTCGCGGACGTCCCGGATGAAGTTCGACATCTGGAACGCCTCGCCGAGTGCCGTCGCGTGCGGGAGCGCCGCAGCCTCGTCCTCGGGGCTCATCACGGCGGTCATCATCCGACCGACGGCGGCGGCGGAGCCGTCCATGTACGCCGCCAGCTGTTCGTACGTCTCGTAGCGGTCCGTGTCGACGTCGGCGAGCATCGCGTCGACGAACGCGTCGACGTCCTCGTCTGCGATCCCCTCGCGCTCGCGCACCTGGCTGAACGCCGCGATCACCTCGTTCTCGGCGTCGCGCCGGCCGAGGGCGGCGTCGCGGAAGCGCTCGAGTGTCGCGCGCTGGGCCTCCGGGTCGGCCGCTGCCGGGTCGACGTCGTCGACCACCTCGTCGGCGACGCGGAAGAACCCGTAGAGGACGTACGTCGCGTGCCGGACTCGTTCGGGGAGGACGCGGGTCGCGAGGTGGAAGGTGCGACCGGTCTTCTGCTGGATCGCCTTACTCTGGGCGATCCGGTCGTCACTCACCATCGTGGGCTCCTCTGGCGGTGACACCGGCAGCCACACCCGTGGTACCCCCGTGGCATCAGTACCGAAACGAAGGGCGCCACGATTATAACAGTTCGTGACTTCGGGCCGCAGCCGTGCGGATCTGTCCTACCAGAAGGTGTCGCTACAGTCGTAGACGACGCCGTGGCGCGGGCAGACGTACTTGCAGTGGCGGCGGTCCATCGACTCGCCACAGAGCGGGCACGGACGGCCCGCCGCCGCGTCGCTCACGCGCTCAGCACTCGCTCCAGCCACAGGACTCGCAGGTCTTGCACCCCTCCGAGTAGTACAGCGCGAGCGACCCACAGTCGGGGCACTCGGGGTTCTCGCCGGCGTCGAGGACGTCCGCCCCGGTCTCGGTCTCCGCGTCTGGGCCGCCCGCTGTGACGGCTGCACCGCCGTCCGGTTCGGGCGTGTCGGCGGGCGCCCGCCGCTCCTCGTCGCCGACCTCGTCGATCGTCTGCTGTTGCGGGTAGGCCTTGTCCACGTCACCGTCGAGGTAGCGCCGCAGGGCCGTACCGATGGCGTCGGGGATGGAGTTGATCTGCTCGCCCTTGTCCCACGCCACCTTCGGCGAGCGGATCCCCTGGAGCTCGTCGGCGATCTCGCGCGGGTCGACGCCAGAGCGCAGCGCCGTCGAGATAGTCTTCGCGAGCGCCTCGGTGAACGAGGCGGTGAAGCCGCCGGAGTTGCCGATGTTGGCGAACAGCTCGAACGGTCGACCGCCCTCCGGGTCCTCGTTTATGTTGACGTAGAGCTTTCCGTAGCCGGTGTCGATGCGCTGGGTGACTCCACGGAGGACGTCCGGTCGCGGGCGCTTCTTGCCAACGGGTGTCTCGCCGTCCGCGGCGGCCAGTAGCCGCTCGACCTCGGCGTCGACGCTCTCGCGCACGCCCTCGTGTTCGAGGAACCCCTCGATCCCGCCGAACACCTCCTCGATCTGGGCGACCAGCGCCTCGGCGGCCTCGCCCTCGTCGGCGAACTCGGTGTTCTCCGCGCGGGTGGTGAGCACCTGCTTCGAGCGCGTGCCGTCGCGGTAGACGGTGACGCCCTTGCCGCCGTGCTCGTAGATGTACCGGTACACCTCGTCCATGTCCGCCGGCGTCGCGTCGTTCGGGAAGTTACACGTCTTCGAGATGGCGGAGTCGACGCCCTCCTGACACGCGCACTGGACCGCGGCGTGTTGCTTCCCCGAGAGGTCGCCCGTGACGACGAACAGCTCGGCGATCGGGTCGGGCACCGTCGTCAGCCCGCTCACGCCGTCGAACTCGTTTGCGGCCATCTGCTCCTGGGCTTCCTCCTTGACCGCGTCGACGTCCAGCCCGTTTGCCGTCAGCGTCCGGAGGAAGTAGTCGTCGAACTCGACGAGCATCTCGTCGCCCTGCACGTCGTCGGAGACGTTCTTGTAGTACGCGACGTTGTAGATCGGCTCGCAGCCGCCGGTGGTGTTGCCGATCATCGACGTCGTCCCGGTCGGGGCGATCGTCGTCGTGTTGTGGTTCCGGATCGGGTAGCCGTCGGCCCAGTCGTCCGCGGACTCGCCCGTGTGGTGTTCGAACCACTCGCGGTAGCGGACCGGGTCGGCGTACTTCGACGCCGCCCAGTCGGCGAAGACGCCGCGCTCCTCGGCGAGCCGGTGAGAAGTGTGCTTCGAGCCGTGGTTGATCTGTCGCATCAGCTGCTCGGCCACCTCGTTGCCCGGCCCGGTGCCGTACTGGATACCGAGCTGGACGTACAGCTGTGCGAGACCCATGATCCCGAGTCCGATCTTCCGCATCTGTCGGACCGTCTCCTCTATCTCCGGCACCGGGAAGTCCGACATCGTCACGACGTTCTCGAGGAAGCGCGTGCCCCACTCGACGCGGTGGTCGAACGCCTCCCAGTCGACGGCCTCGTCGAGGAACGCCTCGACCGCCGCCGCCTGCGTGTCGTACTCGTCGGCGTGGCGCTCGGACCACACCCGCCAGTCCGGGCTGTCCTCGGCGGCGAGCGTCGAGAGGTTGATGTGCCCGAGGTTGCACGCCTCGTACTCCTCTAACGGCTGCTCGCCGCAGTTGTGGAC
>JAQCMY010000247.1 GCA_028274865.1 Haloferacaceae archaeon
CACAGCTGGAGAGCCTGAAGTACGCGCTCCGCCCCGCGGTTCGCGGGTCGCGCCCGCTCAACACCGTCGTCCGGGGGCCGCCGGGGACGGGCAAGACGACCGCGGTCTCGAAGCTGTTCGCGGAGCTGTCGGGCCAGCCGGACGTGCGGACGGTCCACGTCAACTGCCAGCTGGACTCGACGCGGTACGCGGTGTTCTCGCGGGTGTTCGAGGACGTGTTCGACTACGAGCCGCCCTCTTCGGGCATCTCGTTCAAGAAGCTGTTCGGACAGATCGCCGACCACCTCGCCGAGGACGACGAGACGCTCGTGGTCGCGCTCGACGACGTGAACTACCTGTTCTACGAGAACGAGGCCTCGGACGCGCTGTACTCGCTCCTGCGTGCCCACGAGGTCCACGACGGCGCCCGGGTCGGGGTCATCGTCGTCTCCTCGGACCTGGCCCTCGACATGATGGAGGAGCTCGACGGGCGCGTCCGGTCGGTGTTCCGCCCGGAGGAGGTGTTCTTCCCGAAGTACGACCCCGAGGAGACGTACGACATCCTCGGCGAACGGGTCCGGCGCGGGTTCGAGGACGACGTCGTCGGCTCCGACACCCTCGCCCACGTCGCCGACCTCGCCGCCGAGAGCGGCGACCTGCGGGTGGGGATCGACCTGCTCCACCGCGCGGGGCTGAACGCCGAGCTGCGCGGGAGCCGGACCGTCTCGCGCGCCGACGTCGACGAGGCCTACGAGAAGTCGAAGTACGTCCACCTCTCGCGGCGTCTCCAGGAGCTCTCCGAGTCCGAGCGCGCGCTCGTCGCCGTCGTCGCCGACCACGAGGGCGAGCAGGCCGGCGCCGTCTACGACGCCTTCCACGAGCGCACGGGGCTCGGCTACACCCGCTACTCGGAGCTGTTGAACAAGCTCGACCGCGCGGGCCTGCTCGACACCGAGTACGCGGACGTCGAGGGGCGCGGTCGTTCGCGCCGGATCGACCTCGCACACGACACCGGGGCGGTGCGCGACCGGCTCTAGTCGGCAGGCCCGGTTTCGGTCTCGGCTGCGGGCCGGTAGACCCGCTCGCTCAGGAGCGCGATCACCGGCAGCGCCGAGAGCAGGACGACGACGGCGAGGAGCGCGAACCCGGCGCGCAGCCCCGTCCGGTCGCCGACGTAGCCGACAGCCGGCGGCGCGGCGGCAGAGACGAGCAGGGTGCCGGTCCAGAGGTAGCCGAACGTCTTGCCCTCGCCGCCTTTCGGCGCGATCGCGTCGACGAGGCGGTCCCGCGCCGGGTTGAGTCCCCAGAGGCTCGCGCCGAGGACCAGCAGGACCGCGAGCAGCCCGACACGCGAGAGCGAGACCGTCGCCAGCGCGCCCAGCGCCGCCGCGCCGACGGCGAGGAACCACAGCAGCACGTGCCGTGGGTCGTGTCGGTCGACGAGTTCGCCGGTCGCGAGCTGGAACCCCCCGGCGAACAGGAGCAGGCCGGCGTAGTAGAACGACGCCGACGACTCGGCGGTCAGGGCGACACCGCCGAGCGTCCCGCCGAGGTCGTAGCTCGCCGTCAGGAACTGCGGCAGAAAGACCGTGACGGCGTTCGTGGCGGCGATCTGGACCGCGAAGTAGAGCGTCACGGCGGCGAACGGGTAGACGAACGTCCGGCGGTCGCGGGTCACCGACTCGCGGCCGGCCCGCTCCTCGGTCGCCGTCGGCGCGGTGTCGAACCCCCGCAGGACGACGAGGACGACCACCGCGGCGACGACGACGCCGACGCCGACGCCGGCGAGGATAGCCGGCCACGCGACGACGAGGAGGAGCGCGCCGACCAGCGCCGGCGCCAGTCCGTCGCCGAACCGGGCGGCGCTCCCCCACATCCCGAGCACCGTCCCGCGCGTGCTCTCGGGGACGTTCGCGGAGATGAGCGGGTAGCCGGTCGGGTGGATCGCCGACGACCCGATGCCGGCGGCGAGGGTCGCGCCGGCCAGCGCGAGGAACGCGGGGTCGACTCCGAACACCGTCGCGCCGCGGAGGAGCGGCGCCGCGCCGACAGCCGCCGTGCCGACGCCGATCAGGGCGACGCCGGCGACGAGGAGGCGGCGCCGGTCGGCCCGGTCCGCGACGTGGCCGATCGGCGCCTGTCCGACCGCCGAGCCGAACGTGTGGGCGCCGAGGACGACGCCGAGTTGCCAGAGCGGGAAGCCGAAGACGGCGGCCCAGACGGGAACGAGCGGCGGGAACAGCCGCTTCGCGAGGTGGTCGAGCCCGTGGACCCCGCTCATCGTCACGGCGAACGTCCACTCGTCGCGGTTCACGAGACGTTACTCGGTAACACCGGGCTTGAACCCCGGGGACGAGGTGTGGACACCCCGAAACGGTCCGTCTGCGCTGCCGGCTTCGGACAAATCTACTTATGCCCCTCCACACACGCTGATCACGGATACGATGAAACTCGCTACGATCGGCGTCGGCAACGCCGGAAGCAAGATTGTCGACCGGATGGTCGAGTTCGAGTCCGAAACGAACCGAAACCTCTGCCGACACGTCCACGCGATCAACACGGCCCGGACGGACCTCGCGAAGCCGGAGTACATCCCCGAGGAGCAGCGCGTCTTGGTCGGCGACACGAACCAGAAGTCGAAGGGCCACGGCGTCGGCGGCGACGTGGAGGTCGGCGCCGAGGTGATGTCTGCGGATATCGACGAGATACGCCGGGCGTTCGACGACATCGAGATTCACAACGTCGACGCGATCCTCGTCGCCGCGGGCCTCGGCGGCGGCACCGGCAGCGGCGGCGGCCCGGTCGTGATCGACGCCCTCCAGGACATGTACGACGAGCCGGTGTACGCCCTCGGTGTGCTCCCCGGCGAGTACGAGGGTGGGCGCCCGGCGCTGAACGGCGCCCGGTCGCTCCAGTCGTTCGTCAACAAGGTGGACAACTTCATCGCCTTCGACAACGACGCGTGGCGCGCCCGAGAACAGACGATCGAGGAGGGGTACGAGGAGATGAACCGCGAGCTGGCGTCACGGATCGTGACGCTCCTGGCGGCGGGCGAGACCGACGAGACGGACGTCGCGGAGAACGCGATGGACTCGAGCGACATCATCCGAACGCTCGCCGCCGAGGGGGTCTCCTCGATGGGCTACGCCGCCACGGCTGTCGACACACAGCCGGAGGGGCTGCTCGACCGCTGGGGCGGCGGCACCGACGACGACTCGCTCGACGACGCCAGCCAGGCGACGAAGATCAAGTCGCTCGTCCGCCGAGCGACGAACTCGCGGCTGACGCTGCCCTGTGGGGTGTCGACCGCCGAGCGGGTGCTGGTGGTGCTGTCCGGCCCTCCCGGCGAGTTCTCCCGGAAGGGGATCGAGAGCGCCCGCCAGTGGCTCGAGGACGAGACCGACACGGTGGAGGTCCTCGTCGGCGACGACCCGCGAGAGGGCTCCTCCAGGCTCGCCGCGGCTGTGTTGCTCTCGAACGTCTCTGGTGCCCAGCGGATAGAGACGCTACAGAACCAGGCCGTCGACGCACAGGAACAGATCGCCGAGCAGGAGGCCGCCCGCGAGGCGAAGATCGAGAACCTGATCACCGACGAGAACGACGACATCGACCCGGTCGTCTGAACGGTGTTCGAAACCGCCCGCCAGACGGCTCCGCGGCGAGGGGTGCGATGAGGCTCGCGCTGATCGGTGTCGGCGGTGCCGGGGGCCGGGTCGTCGACGCGATCCGCGCCGTCGAAGCGCCGGAGTGCCGGCAGCTGTGCGACGGGAACGTGCTGACGGTCGACATCTCGCGCACCGGCAGCGACGAGCACGACCACGTCCCGCGGGAGCGGCAGGTGACGGTCGGCGACACACGCCGGGGCGTCGAGGACGGCGCCGCCGGCGACCAGGACCTCGCGGTCGACGTCGTCCGCGCCGACGCTCCGGAGATACGCCGCGCGCTCGACTCGATCACCATGCGCGACCTGAACGGCGTGCTGGTCGTGGCAGGGCTGGGCGGTGGCACCGGCGGCGGCGCCGGCGCGGTGCTCGTCGAGCGGCTCCAGCAGCTGTACGACGACCCGGTGTACGTCCTCGGCGTCCTCCCCGCAGCCGACGAGGGGGGTCACGCGGCGCTGAACGCCGCCCGGTCGCTCAGGTCGGTCGTGCCGGCTGCCGACAGCACCCTCCTGTTCGACAACGACCTGTGGGTCGGCCCGGACGCCGACACGGACGAGCGGTACGCGCGGGCGAACCGCGAACTGGCCGCCCGGACCGTCGCGCTGTTCGCCCGGAGTGACCCCGGCCCGCGGTCGATCGGCGCGAACACGATAGACTCGAGCGACATCGTCCGCACGCTCTCGCCGGGCGGGGTGGCGTCGGTCGGACGCGCGACGACGGAGCTCGACACCGGCGGAGGGCTCCTGTCGCTGCTTCGCTCCCTCCTGCCCGGCAGCCACGGCGGGGACGACTCGGACGAGCGGACGGACGCGGGGAAGATACAGCGCCTCGTCGGTCGGGCGACGAACTCGCGGCTGACGCTGCCCTGCGAGGTGTCGAGCGTCGAGCGGGCGCTGGTGGTGCTGTCCGGTCCCCCGGACGAGCTCTCCCGGCGGGGCTTCGAGAGCGCTCGCCGGTGGCTCGAGGACGAGACCGACACGGTGGAGGTGCTCGCCGGCGACGACCCGCGACCCGGCTCGTCGACCGTCGCGGCGACCGTGTTGCTCTCTAACGTCACCGCAGTCCCCCGGATCGACTCGATGCAGCGCCAGGCCGTCGACCACGAGCGAACCGACGAGACGCTGCGGGCCGTCGACGAACCGGACTGAGCCGTTCTCGCCCCCCGGCGGCGTCGTCAGCCGTCGCCACGGGGGCGAACCGCGTCCGCGACCACGACGAGGAGTCCCAGCCCCCACCCGACCGGGACGGCGAGCGCGGCCCACATGCCGACGAACGCGAGCCCGGACAGGTCGAACCGCCGCCTGATAACCGCACTGAGGTCGCCGACTATCAGGACGTTGTCGAGCAGCCACGCGGCCAGCGACGTGCTCCGCGGGAGGACGACCTCGCCCAGTGTCGGCGACACGAGCGCGGCCGTCACGGGCGGCAGGAAGATCGCCGCGACGGCGAACGGGTAGGCCGCGAGAAGCGTCAGGCGCCGCCCGCCGGTGCGGGCCGTTCCCCACGCGAGTCCGGTCGACGTCGTCGCGGCCACGCTCGCCGCGAGCACGGCCTCGAACCCGGCTGTCGGGAGGCGCCCCCACGCGAGGGCAGTCAGCGCGCTCCACGCGACGGCCACGACGGCGACGACCGTGAGGAGTCCCAACCCGGCTGCGACGCGACCGAGCCGTCGGGTCGTGTACCTGACCCAGAACCCGGCGACTGCGAACGGATACGTGACGCCGATCAGCACCGACCCGAGCGCGCTCCACGCCCAGAACGCGAGCCGGTCTCGTCCCGTCTGCGGGCGCCACCGGGCCTGAGCGGGGTGGTTGGTGGACTCGACGGAGAACAGGAGCCCGCGCCAGACGGTCAGCAGCCGGAGGAGGTCGGTCCTGACGGCGACGACGAACTCGGAGCCCGTCCGCATCGGTCCAACGTACACGATAGGCGAATTAACAGTTTTGTTTGGTGGCGTCCGGCCCGTCGCGCCCGTCCGCCGGCACCGGCAGAGCGGGCGGGAGCCGCCAGCGGACGGGGCGAGCGTTCCCGGGGCTTATCGCCAACCGTGCCGAGGCGCCGGTATGGACGACGCGCAGGTCGAGCGGGCGAAGCGCCGAGCGGGCGAGTCGGCAGCAGCGGCGGTGGACGACGGCGACGTCGTCGGACTGGGGACGGGGAGCACCGCCGCACACGCGATCCGCGCGCTCGGCGCAGCCGTCGACGCCGGTCGGGACGTCGTCGGCGTCGCCACCTCCCACCAGTCCCGGGCGGTGGCGCGCGAGGCCGGCGTCCCGCTGCGGCCGCTCGCGGCTGTCTCGCGGGTGGACGTGGCGGTCGACGGCGCGGACGAGACGCTCCCGGACGGGCGGGCGCTGATCAAGGGCGGCGGCGCGGCCCACGCCCGCGAGAAGGTGGTCGACGCCGCCGCCGACCGCCTCCTCGTCGTCGTCGACGAGCGGAAAGTCGCCGAGACGCTCTCACACCCCGTCCCGGTCGCGGCCCTGCCGCCCGCGCGGTCGGCAGTCGCCGCCCGCGTCGCGTCGCTCGGCGGCGAGGCGACGCTCCGCGAGGCGGTACGGAAGGACGGCCCGGTGGTGACCGACAACGGGAGCCTCGTCTTCGACTGTGACTTCGGAGCCGTCGACGACCCGGAGCGACTCGCGACGGCGCTCTCGGCCGTGCCGGGCGTCGTCGAACACGGCCTGTTCGTCGGCCTGACGGACGCGGTACACGTCGGCGGGCCGGACGGCGTCCGGGTGACCGGCCGGTAGACGGCGAGGAAAGAACAGGAGGGTCGACCGGGCCAGCCGGGCCAGCCCCTACAGGTCGCGGGGCTGGACGGTCTTTCGTTCGTTTTCTTCGGCCCGACGGGCGGCGTCGTCGAGCAGTTCGGCCACCTCGTCGTCGAGCGCAGCGTAGAAATCAGAGGCGACGTTCTTCTCCTCGAGCGCTTCCTTCACCGCGGCCTTGACAATCAGGTCTGCCATACGGGCAGCCGTACCGAGGGCATATTAATAAGATTTCTCAATTCCACCGTCCACGGCGTCTCACCCCCCGAAACCGGGCGATACGGGATCTGTATTTATATACCGGGACTCCCGCCGCCGTGGTCCGGGGTCCGCGACTTCGCCGAGACGCGGTCACACGGGCACAGCGCGTCTCTCTTCGCCGAACGGCTGCTCGAAGCCAGCCGCCGGCACGGCGGCACTCCGCCCCGAACCGTTCTGCGACGCGGCGCGGGAGTGCGAGGGCGGCGCACGGTCCTCGCCGGTCCCGACCGGACGACGGGCCCGACGTCGCAGACGACCCGACCACAGCCGTCGGGGCCGAGCGGGGAGGACGGGCCCGGCGGTGACGCGACTGGCCCCCCCGCCAACCCCAACCCCCGGCCTCGCGCCGGAGCCCCGGGACGATCCGCCACAGGAGTGACCGACCTCCCGCTTTCTCCCGCCACGGTGGACGCGTGTCAGGGTCGCGCGCGTGCGCGCGAAGGCATTTATTCACCCGTCCCCTTCGATCGGTGTCGACCATGGCTCGCTGTCACCACTGTAACTCACACGTCTCCGACCGGTTCGCCCGCGTCTTCGCGGACGAACACGACCGCGTACTCGCCTGCCCCGACTGCTCGGCAAACGCAGGTATCGCCGAGTCCGCGCGCAAGCGTACCGGCGACTGACCGACGGGTTCAGGACGCTCCCGACCGTCCTCCGGCCGTGTCGGACCACTACGTCTACGTTCTCCGGTGCGCCGACGACACGCTCTACACCGGCTACACGACCGACGTCGAGCGTCGTGTCGCGGAACACGACGCCGGCGAGGGCGCGGCGTACACCCGCGGGCGGACGCCGGTCGAACTCCGCCACGTCGAGCAGTACGACAGCCGGTCGGCGGCGATGTCGCGCGAGGCCGCGGTGAAGGCGCTCAGTCGCGGCGAGAAGGCGGCCCTTGTCGGACTGGCGACCGACGGGTGAACACGAGGTCGAAGACGACGAGAATCGGGACCAGCGCGGCACAGAGGATGCCGAGCGCCTGGAGCATCGTCACGCCGACGTCGAGGTGGATCCAGAACGCGGCGCCGAACCCGACGGCGGTTACCGGCGGGACGAACATCGCCCCAATCTTCAGCGGCACACCCGTCTCGTAGCGCAGGAGCCAGAGCAGACCGGCGCAGGCGACGGGAAAGAGCAGCACCAGCTCGACGTTCGCGGCCACGGGTGTGGCGACGTCCGAAGGTACCGGCCCGACCTGTCCCAGGAGCTGCATCACCGGCAGTTCGTCTCTAAGCGGATTAGCCCTTTCTACACGTGGGCGGGGCTCGACCCCGGGGCGGTCCAGGCGGGCGGCTTTTTGAGCACGGCGCGGGTCACTGGCCGTATGGACACCGATGCGATCGCCTTCGGGACCGACGGCTGGCGCGCCCGCCTCGGGGCGTTCACCGACGACCGTCTGCGGGTCGTCGGCCGGGCAGTCGCGGCCCACCTCGTCGCGACCGGCGACGGCGAACGCGGCGAGGTGGTCGTCGGCTACGACGCCCGCGAGACGAGCGAGGGGTTCGCCGAGTCGCTCGCGGACGAACTGACCGCCGCCGGGTTCGACGTCGTTCTGCCGGAGCGCGACCGCCCGACGCCAGTAACCGCGTGGTCGGTCGTCGACAGGGGCGCCCGCGGCGCACTGATGCTCACCGCCTCGCACAACCCGCCGGAGTACAACGGGGTGAAGTTCATCCCGGACGACGGCGCGCCCGCGCTCCCCGCCGTCACCGACGACGTGGAGGCGCGGCTGGGCGAGTCGCCGCCCGCGCCCGACGCCCCCGGCACCGCCGTCCGCGCCGACCTCTTCTCGCCGTACGCGGCTCACGCCCGCGACGTCGTCGACGCCGACCTCTCGGGGCTGACCGTCGCGTACGACGCCATCCACGGGAGCGGGCGGGGCGCCACCGACGCCCTGCTGGCGTCGCTCGGCGCCGACGTCCGTCGTATCCGCTGTGCGACCGACCCGACGTTCGGCGGGACACACCCGGAGCCGTCCGCCGACAACGTCGCGGAGCTGGTCGACGTGGTCCGGAACGGCGACGCCGACCTCGGCGTCGCGAACGACGGCGACGCCGACCGGGTCGCCCTGGTCACCCCCGAGCACGGCCACCTCGGCGGCAACCGGGTACTCGCGGTGCTCTACGACCACCTGCTCGAGGACCGCGACGAGTCCGGGCCGGTCGTGCGGAGCGTCTCGACGACGTTCCTGCTCGACCGTATCGCCGAGGCACACGGCGAGCGCGCGGTCGAGACCCCGGTCGGATTCAAGTGGGTCGCGGACGCGATGGCCGACCACGACGCGCTGGCCGGCGGCGAGGAGTCCGGCGGCCACACGCTCCGGGGTCACATCCGCGAGAAGGACGGCGTCCTGCTCGCGGCGGTGCTCGCGGCGGCGGCGACGACGGAGTCGGTCGACAGCCGTCTCGACCGCATCGCCGCCGAACACGGCACCGTCGCCGCGGACCGCGTGAGTGTCGACTGTCCGGACGAGGCCAAGCCAGCCGTGATCGACGCGCTCGGCGACGCCATCCCCGAGACGGTCGCCGGACGGGCGGTCGCGGACGTGGTGACGCTCGACGGGTTCAAGCTCCTCTTGGACGACGGCGCGTGGCTCCTCGTCCGACCGTCGGGAACCGAGCCGAAGATGCGGGTCTACGCGGAGGGCACCGACGACGAGGCGGTCGCGGCGGTCGTCGCGGCGGGACGCGAACTCGTCGAGCGGTTCACGCCGTAGCGCCTCGGCCGTCGCCGCCCGTCCGCCGGACGCCGTAGGCCCGCCCGCCGCGCTCGACGACCCGGAACCCGCAGGACTCGTAGAACGCCGCGACTCCGGGCCGACAGTCCGCGACGAGACGCTCGGTCTCCGCCGCTGCCCGTTCGACGAGCGCGCGTCCGACCCCCTCGCCGCGCCGGGACTGTCGGACGGCGAGCGCGCGGACGAACTCCCCGTCGCGGACGAGGACGCCGATCGCCGTCCCGTCGTCGTCGGTCCGCAGGCTCTCGCCCGCGTCGGCGCTCCGGGCGACCGCCTCGGCGTCGACGTCGAGCATCGCGCCGTCGAGCACCCGCATCAGCGCCGGCAGGTCGTCTGGCGCGGCGCGACGGACGGTCACGGGTCGTGCTCGGCCTCGGCTTCGCCCTCGCCGTTTTCTGCCAGCACCGTGTCGACCGACGCGAGCAGGTCGTCGACGCTCGGGCGGTCCCACGGGTTCGTCCCGCGGGTGCTCTCGAACAGCCGTGGCTCGTCCGGCCGGGCGTCGACGACGGCGGCGACCGGCATCCGACCGATCAGGTCGTGGAGCCGCCCGACCGGCCCGAACCGCACGCGCTGGCCGTACGACTCGCCGACGCTCCCCTCCGGGTCGGCGAGCACCGGGAACGGCGGGTCGTCGACCCAGCCCCGCGCCCGCTCGACCGGCTCGGGCAGGACCGAGACGACCGCCGCGCCGCGCTCGCGGAACTCGTCGGCGCGTGCGGCGACGTCGTCGACCTGTGCGCGGCAGTTCGTGCAGTGGTAGTCGCGCTGGAACAGGAAGACGACGACGTCGGCGTCCGTCTCGCGCAGGACGTACGGGTCCGAGCCGGCGCCGACGTTCGGCAGGGCCACCTCGGGCGCGACGGGGACGGCGGGACGACCGCTCATCCGCCGACCACCGGCCCGAACACCCACTCGTCGGCGCCGGTGCCGACGAGCGCCGCGTCGTGGGGGGCTCGCCGGACCGCACGGAGCAGGTCGGCGTACGCCGCGTCGTCGCCGGGCGCCTCGCCCGCGTCGCCGCCGACGGTGGCGGTGTCGCTCACAGTCGCCGTACACAATCGGACGGGCTTGTGCCTTCCGTCTCGGGCGGTTTATACGCCGGCGGGACCGACGGCGCTCCATGAGCGAGGCCGAGTCAGGGGACGACGAGGCGGCGGCTGGCCGGGAGATATGGATCGAGAAGTACCGGCCCCAGCGGCTCTCGGAGATCCACGGGCAGACCGACACGGTCGAGCGGCTGCGGAGCTACGTCGACCGGGACGACCTGCCCCACCTGCTGTTCGCGGGCCCGGCGGGTAGCGGCAAAACCACCAGTGCAACGGCCATCGCCCGCGAGGTGTACGGCGAGGACTGGCGCGGCAACTTCCTCGAGCTGAACGCCTCCGACGAGCGCGGCATCGACGTCGTGCGCGACCGGATCAAGAACTTCGCGCGGACCTCCTTCGGCGGCTACGACCACCGGATCGTGTTCCTCGACGAGGCAGACTCGCTGTGTCTGCCGCCCGGAACGGAGGTCGTCACCGGCTACCCCTCAGCGCCAGAGGCCAAGCCCATCGAAGCGGTGGCCGACGACGGTGAGCCGATGCCGTCCGTCGACTTCGAGACGAACGAGATCCAGCCCGACACGGGCCGACTCGTCGACTCGGGCGTCGCCGACTTCTTCGACGTGGAACTGGCCGACGGTCGGCAGGTGACCGCGAGTCTCACGCACCCGTTCTTCGTCGTCGGTGACGACGGCCGGCTGGTCGAGCGAGAGCTCCGAGACCTAGAACCGGGCGACGAGATCGCCGACTTCGGCGACGAGGTTGACGTGTCGCGGTGTGGCGTCTGTGGCGACTGGACCGCCGGCCGGTTCTGCTCGCTCGAGTGTAAGAACGAGGGACACAGCCGCGAGATGCAGGGCGAGGGGAATCCGATGTACGGCACCGAGTGGTCGGACGAGCGGCGCGAAAAGATCGTCTCGACACTCTCCGACGGTCGGTTCGCGGGCGAGAACAACCCGAACCACGGAGGTTACTTCCACGGCGTTCACGTCTGGGATCTGGATGAGGACGACGTCGAGCGGTACAGAGAGCAGCTGAGTGAGATGCGGTCTGGGACCCCCTGGGACGAGTGGGTCGTCGACGCCGACCCCGAGGAGACGA
>JAQCMY010000248.1 GCA_028274865.1 Haloferacaceae archaeon
CGGCTCCCCGGCTGCGGGTCGACGTGTGGCTCCGGAAACAGCGCGTCGCGCGGCTGGTCGTCGAGCCACTCCACGAGCGTGACCAGCTGGTCGCGGGCGGCGTCGAACAGCTCCGCGCCGATCTCGGCGCTCGCCTCCGTCTGGTCGCCGAGGACGCCGTTGCCGGTGTTGTCGGCGGCGTCGTAGAACGTCCGGGCCCCGTGACGGCGGCTGTCGAGCTCGTCGACGTCCGGGACGCCACCGTCGCGAGCCGCCTCGATCCGGTCCTCGGCGACGTGTTCGCGGTCGAGGTGGAGCATCATCGACGTCTCCTTCGGCCCGCCGTGTGGGCCGGGGCTGTCGAACGACTCCCGGATCAGGTCGGGGATCGACTCGTCCCACATCCACTCGACGGCGTACAGGGTGCCGTCGTCGCGGAGCCGACGACCGACCTCGCGGAGGTGTTCGACGTTACCGCCGTGGGCGTTGACGTAGACGACGCGGTCGATACCGTGGTACGCGAGGTTGCGGGTGAGCGACTCCACGTAGTCCCGGAAGACGGGCGCGTCGACCCACATGGTGCCGTGGAACTGTCGGTGGTGCGGCGAGACGCCGACGTTCACCGTCGGGGTACAGAGGTGCCCTGTCTCGGCCGTCGCGGCGCGGGCCAGCGACTCGGCGATGCGGTGGTCGGTCGAGAGCGGGAGGTGCGGGCCGTGTTGCTCCGTCGACCCGAGCGGCACGACCGCGAGCGACTCCGCCGCGACGTAGTCCGCGAGGTCCGGCCAGCGCCGGTCTGCAACGTACATACCGGGCGGAGGACGGGACGCGTGTTAATCCCCCGCGTCGGGTGGTTTTTGTCCACTCGCCGTCGGACGAGGAGTATGGGCCTCGCAGACGAGTTCGACTACCCCCTCCGTGGTCCCGACGCGCTGAAGATCGCCCTCATCGGCGGCGGCCTCCTGTTCGCCGCGGTGTTGATCAACATCGTCGGGACACTGCTCTCGATCGTCCTCATCGGTCTCCTCATCCTCCCGTTCGCGTTCGTGCCACAGCTCCTGACACAGGGCTATCTCGTGCGCGTCCTCGACAGCACCCTCGACGGCGAGGCCGAGCCGCCGGTCTGGGAGGACTGGACCGACATCTTCGTCGACGGACTGAAGCTGATCGCCGTGGTACTCGCCTACTTCGTGCCGGTCGTCGTCCTGGGCGTCGTCGCCTCGGTCGTCCTCGCCGGACTGTCGGCGACCGCCGGCGCCGCCGGCGAGCCCGGAGGCGCGCTCGCGGGCGTCGGCGCGGCTGTCGGGCTGCTGTTCGGCCTCCTCGCGGTCGTGCTCTCGCTCGCGGCGCTCTACGTCGCGCCGATCGGGCTGTGCGGGATGGTCCACGACGACGCCCTCGGTGGCGCGTTCGACCCCGACCGTCTCCGCGAGGTCGGGACCAGCCGTGAGTACGCCGTCGCGTGGCTCGCCGGCGGCGCGATACTCGTCGTCGGCGGGGGCGCCGCACAGCTGCTCGTCTTTCTGCTGATCGGCTTCCCGCTCGTGTTCGTCGTCCAGGTGCTCTCCTTTCGCATCTTCGCCCGGGGCTACGCCGACGCGCTCGGCCTCGACGTCGCGCCGGCGGGCGCGGACGCGAGCGACCTCGGGTCGCCGGCACCGGCGGCAGACCCGGACCCGCTGAGCGGTCCGGGCACCGACGTCGACGAGCCGGGCGAGGCGAGCGACACGCCGGACCGGTTCGCGCCCGACGACGAGGCCGGGTCCGACGACACGCGGCGCGACTGACCCTTCGCCACCCTTTTCTCGGCGCGAGCCGACCGGACGAGCATGTTCGGAGGCGGGATGAACCCCCGGAAGATGCAGCAGATGATGGAGCAGATGGGGATCGACATGACGGAGCTCGACGCCGAGGAGGTCGTGATCCGCACCCCTGACGAGGAGCTGGTGTTCACCGACGCCGACGTCACCCGGATGGACGCACAGGGCACCGAAACGTACCAGATCGCCGGCGAGCCGGAGACCCGCGGGCGTGACGACGCCGGCGACGATGCCGACGATGCCGACGCAGACGACGGCGACGACGACGTCCCGGACGAGGACGTCGAGCTCGTGGTCGCCCGCACGGGCGCGAGCGAGGAGGCCGCCCACGAGGCGCTGGCCGCCGAGGACGGCGACCTCGCCGCCGCCGTCTCTCGCCTCGAGTAGCGCTCGGTGTACCTGCTCCGACACCAGACGAGCGACCGCGAGTACCTCCGCGCCCCGGGGGACGACCTGGAGACCGACGTCGGCGTCCTGACCGTTCCCGAGGACGCCGCCCACGGCGACGTGCTCTACACCCACCTCGACGAGCCGTTCGACGTGCGCGCGCCGCGCGGCCCGGACCTGTTCGACCACCTCGACCGCACCGGCGCGCCGATGATGCCGCGCGACGTCGGCCTCGTCCTCGGTCACGTCGGCCCGGCGGCGGGCGACCACGTCCTCGACGCCGGGACCGGCACCGGCATCCTCGCGGCCTACCTCGGCAGACTCGGCCTCGCGGTGACGACCTACGAGCGAGACCCCGAGTTCGCGGCCGTCGCGCGCGAGAACCTGCGGGTCGCGGGCGCCGCGGACCGCGTCGAGGTCCGAACCGGCGACGTCACCGCGGCGCTCGACGGCCTGACAGACGAGTCGTGGGACCTCGTGACGCTCGACACCGGCGACGCGCCCCGGGTCGTCGAGCGGGCGCCCGACCTCCTCGCGCCGGGCGCGACAGTCGCCGTCTACGCGCCGTTCGTCGAGTCCGCGCGCGAGACACACCTGGCCGCAGCGGACGCCGGCCTCACCGCCGTCGAGACGTACGAGACGATCCAGCGCCGGATGACGTTCGACGACCGCGGTACCCGTCCGACGACGGCTGGGGTCGGCCACACCGGCTACCTCACGTTCGCCCGCCGTTCCTGAGGCTTTATGAGATGTGGGGGGTAACTCCGCGCGTATGGACGAGCACCAGCGACCGGAGGCCGACGGTGGGGTCGAGACGGCTGTCGACGAGACGCGGACGTGGCCCGAACTGGCTATCGGACTGTACGAGCGCCTGACCGGCCGGGGCGCAGAGATCAGCTACGAGTTCGAGGAGATGGAAGTCGACGTCCCCTCGAAGGTCGGTGGCGACGCAGAACACGCCCGCTGGCGCCTCGACGGCACCCTCCGTATCCGGACCCGCGAACCGGACGACTGATGGACGGGCTCCTGTCGGTGGAGGCGGACCTCACGGCGACTGTCGACGGGCAGGCGGTGTCGGTAGACGGCTACGGCGACCGCGTGGTCGTCTCGTTCCCGACGTTCGCGGCGGCACGGACGGCGCGTGACGGTCTGACGACGCTCGAGTCGCTCCCGGTCCCGTTCGACTCGCTCGACGCCGCCGCCGAGGCCGGTGTCGACGTGGACGTGCGCGTCCGCGGGGCGAGTGTCGCGCGCATGGGCCCCGGCGTCGAGGCTGGCCCGCTCTCGCGGCTGGTCGGGGCGGCGCCCGCCCGCGTCTCGGTCGTCGGCGTCCTCCGGGCGGTCCGCTAGCGCCCGAGGAACGCGACCGTGTCCGCCCTGAACGTGCCCGGGTCGAACAGGTCCGCGAGGGCCGTCCCGGCCTCCTCGTCCGGCGCGCTCTCGACGCTGCGAGGGTACGCGCCGCCGGCGAGTCGGAACGACCGCTCGCGGGCCGCCTCCGACCGGACGGCGAGCCACCCCTCGGCGCCGACGGTCACCGTCTCGACGGCGACGCGGGCGACGTACCGCGTCGCCTCCGTCCCGTCGAGCGTCCGGGTCCCGGCCCGTTCGACGGCTGCGAACCCGCGTTCGCGCAGGCGGTCGGCGAACCCGCTCCGCGCCCGGTCGGTCACGAGGTGTCCGAGCGCGCGCGACGACGCCGACCCCGGGACGTCGACGCGGCCCGCGAACGCGAACCGCCACGGGTAGTCAAGTCCCGTCGCCGCTGCGACCCGGTCGCGCAGGTCGGCGTCCTCGAACACGACCGTCGCGACAGTCACTTCGACGGGCCCGACGTCGAGCGCCGTCGCGCGCGAGGACTCCGTCTCCCGCCACCCCGGGCCGGGCGGGTCGACAGCCGGCGGGTCGGTCACCCCACCACCCGTGCGCCCTGGGTCGGGTCGACCCGCCCGGACCGCGCCGTGCCGACGCGGCCGGCGGCGCTAATGGTCGTCCTCGCGCCACTTCTTGTCGCACTCGACACAGGTGAAAAACCTCGTCTCGGACTCGTCGGCGGCGCGAATCTGCTTCATCTCGTAGCGCGCCCGCTCGGAGTCACAGTCGGGGTTCGGACACTGCGCGCGCGTCGTCGGGCCCACGTCCTCCTCGTCGACGTCGGACATGTCGACCGGTCCGTCCTCGACCTGACCCTGTGTCGTCGTCATCGCCGTCTCGTCGCCGACGCGGGCCTGCTCGTGTCCCTCCGGACAGCGCCAGACCTCCCCGTCGGCCTTCATCATCGCGCCGCACTCGTCACAGAACTCCATGCTGTGGCAATCGGGGCGGACGGATGGATAAGTTCGGGGGTCGAACTCAGTCCGGGTGGCCGTCCGACGCGGACCCGTCGAGCGCCCGTTCGACGGCGTCGACCACCGCCTCGGGGCCGCGAAACGCGTCGGCGTCCGTCCGCGACACGACCCGACCGAGGTTCTGTTCGTCGCCGTCGACGACGACGTCCGTGTCCGCGAGCGCCGTCGCCGCGTCCGCCCGCGTCACCGGGTAGCTCAGGCCGTCGAGCCGACTGTCGACCCACTCCGGCGTGTCTCGGTCCACGACGACAGTTCACACGCCGGACACTTATCTCCGCCGGGGCCCGGACGTGTATCACAACCGTGAACCGTACGCCAGCCCGCGCTTCGAACTGAATGGGCGTTCGAGACACCGACCGTCGGGTGCTCGCGCTCGCCATGGCGCGGATGGCCGACGCGATCGGGAACTCGTTTCTCATCATCGTCCTGCCGGGCTACGTCGCGAGCGGGCGGGTCGACGTCGGCGCGCTGGTGGGGACGCGCCTGCCGGTCGTCGGCGAGATCACCGTCCCGCTGCTCATCGGCGTGGTGCTCTCGCTGTTCGGCCTGCTGAACAGCGTCGGCCAGCCGTTCACCGGTCGGCTCTCCGACCGGACCGGTCGGCGCAAGCTGTTCATCCTCGTCGGCCTCGCTGCCTTCGGCGTCTCCAGCGCCCTCTACCCGTTCGTCGAGTCCTACGGCGCCGTCGTCGCGATCCGGGCGGCACAGGGGGTCGGCGCGGCGTTTACGATTCCGAGCACTATCGCGCTGGTAAACGAGTACTCGACCGCGAACTCCGAGCGCGGCGGCAACTTCGGCGTGTTCAACACCTTCCGGCTGGCGGGGTTCGGCTTCGGTCCGATCGTCGCCGGCTTCCTCGTGACCGGCGGCGTCGGCGCCGTCGCCGCCGAGGGCGGCGGTGCCGTCGCGCAGTACGCGCTACCGGCCGTACTCGGCGGCGGGACGGTGTCGGGCTACACGGCGGCGTTCGGCGTCGCCGTCCTCGGGGCGGCGGTGAGCCTCGCGCTGGTCTCGGTCTTCGTCGACGACCCAGAGGACTCGGGCGCCGAGGCGGGGACCGACCTCTCGATCGCCGTCCGCGACCGGTCGGGCGAGTCGTACCTCGACCCGGTGTTCGTCCTCGGGCTGGGGACGTTCCTCATGGCGACGGGTATCGCCGTGTTCGCGACACTCCAGGCGGAGATCAACACCGCGCTCGGGCAGGGCTCCGTGCTCTTCTCGGTGCAGTTCGCCGCCGTCGTCGTCGCGAACGTCCTCTTCCAGGTGCCGATCGGGAGCGCGAGCGACACCTACGGTCGGCGCCCGTTCATCGTCGGCGGGTTCGTGCTGCTCGTTCCGTCGCTCCTGTTCCAGGCGTACCTCGTGACGCCCGGCGCGGTCTCGTCGCCGCTCCTGATGGTCGCCGGGCGGCTCGTCCAGGGCGTCGCCGTCGCGATGGTGTTCGCGCCGTCGCTCGCGCTGGCCGGTGACCTGGCGCGGAAGGGCGACTCGGGGACGAAGCTCTCGGTGCTGACGATGGCGTTCGGCCTCGGCGTCGCCGCCGGTCCGACCGCGGCGGGCTTTCTCGTCCGCTACGGCCTCGCCGTCCCGTTCGTCTTCTCGGCGGCGCTCGGCGTCGGCGCGCTGGTGCTGGTGTACACGCAGGTGTCGGACACGGTCGACGCCGGCCTGACGCTCAGCCCCGCCGACTGATCACTCGAACGCCGGGTCGCGGTCCTCCTGGAACGCCGCCATCCCCTCGCGCTGGTCGTGGGTGCCGAACAGCCCCGCGAACGTCCGGCGCTCGTACGCCAGCCCCGAGTCGAGGTCGGACTCGTGGCTGGCGTTTATCGCGTCCTTCGCGGCCCGGATCGCGTGCCGGGGCCTGGCGGCCAGGTCGGCGGCCAGGTCGTCGACCCGGTCGTCGAGCTCGTCGTGGGCCACCACCTCGCCGACGAGGCCGTGTTCGCCGGCGTCGGTCGCGTCGACGCGCTCGCCGAAGAAGATCAGCCGCCTGGCAACCTCGTCGCCGACCAGCCGCGGGAGCCGCTGTGTGCCGCCCCAGCCCGGGACGATGCCGAGGTCGACCTCGGTCTGTCCGAGCACCGCCCGCTCGCTCGCGACCCTGAGGTCACAGGCGAGCGCGAGCTCGCAGCCGCCGCCGAACGCGTAGCCGTTCACCGCGGCGATCACCGGCGCGGGGAACCGTTCGACCTGCCGGCAGAGGTCGTGGCCGGCCTCGGCGTACGCCAGCGCCTCCGGCGGGTCCATCTCGGACATGTGCTCGATGTCGGCGCCGGCGACGAAGGCCGTGTCGCCCGCGCCGGTGACGACGACGGCGCGCGCGCCAGCCGCCTCCGCGGCGTCGAACGCGTCCGAGAGCGCACCGAGCGTCTCGACGTTCAGCGCGTTCAGCCGGTCGGGCCGGTCGACGACGACCCGCGCGACGTCGCCCGACGACTCGACCGCCACCGTCTCCGCGTCGAGGGTGAGGTCCATCGCCTCTCGGGTGGCGTCGGGCCGGCCTAAGCCTTCCCCCACGCCGAACCGCAACCCGAAAGAGCCAGCCGCGCCAACCGCTGGGCGTGACCGACCTCTCCGAGGAGGAGCGCGACCGCCTCGCCGACGTCGTCCGCCTCCAGCCGACACGGAACGCCGACCTCGGCGAGTGCTGGGGGCTGGAGAGCGGGAGCGAGGTCCACCGCTACCTCGAGGACCACCTCGCCGATCGCTACTACCGCGACGAGGACAGCTACATCCGCGCGACGCCGGCGGCTGCCGACCTCGTCGACGTCGACCCCGGCGTCGTCGACGGCGAGGACGGCGCGAGCGTGGTCCGGGTCGACCCTCTCGCGGCGCGGGTCCTCGACGTGATCGCCCGGCACGACGAGCGGAGCGAGAGCGTCGTGAGCGTGCTTCACAAGCTTCGCGGGCGGTTCGACGTCGACCCGACGGCAGAGGCGGTCCGGAGCGCGCTCCAGTCGCTCAAGCGGTTCGGACTCGTCGAAGTCGAGCGCCGCACCGTCCCGACCTTCCGGCTGGCCACGGACGCGACCGACGTGACCGTCGAGGAGCGCGCCGGCACGGACGACGCCGCCGAGGAGTCCGACGACTCGGCTGCGATTCTCGACACGGTCGAGAGCGAGTTCGAGAGGCCCTGAGCCGCTCACCGCCCCCGGGTGCGGTCCCGCCGCCGCGCCAGCAGCCGGCGGTACGCCACGCCCGGCCCTCCCTCGACCGGCCAGCCCCGCGTGCGCCACGCCGGCGGCTCGGGCTCGAACGCCTCGCACGACCCCGCACACTCTGCCTGCGTCTGGTGGCGCTCCTTCGCCGCGCAGTACGGCACGAGCGCGTCGCCACGGCGCCGGAGTTCGTAGTGCCGACAGTCCGGCCGGGTCGTCTCGACGTGGTCGCGGAACCCCCGACCGTAGACCCGCTCTGCGAGCACGAGCCGCCGCTCGCGGTCTGTCGACGCCGGACCGAGCGCCCCGGCGTGCCACTCGGCCTCGGCGCTCGCGCGCCCGTCGTCGCCGACGGAGACGGCGAGGACGCCGGCCTCGACGGGGAGGTCCCGGAGGAGCGCCGGCTCGACCCGCTCGCCCGTCGCAGCCGTCGCGAGCCACGCCTCGTCCGCGAGGGCGCGCTCGACGTCGTGGCCGAGCTGGTCGCCGAGCCGGCGCGCGGCGCTCCGGTCGAGGTCGGGCTTGTTCTCGACGGCGACGACCCGCTCGACCCAGTCCGGGTACGGCGCGATCCGCCGGATCTCGACCCGGTTGCCCCGCTTGCGGCGCTCGACGACGCCACGGGCGGCGGCGCGGTCTATCGCCTCGCGGACGTAGCGCCACGGGAACCCCGGGTCCGGAACCGCGTCGCGGTACCACGCCCACGCTGCGGGCGCGTGGCGGACGACCCGCAACAGGTCGGCGTCGAGTTCGTCGGCGCCGAAGCGTGCTCGCGCGGCCAGCCCCTCCGGGTCGGCCTCGACGATCACCGTGTCCCACCGCCGGTCTGCTGTCCCGACCTGTCGCCCGACGACCGCAACCGCGTCGCCCGCCGGCCACGACCGCTCGGCCCAGCGACAGACGAGGAGTTCGAAGACGAACTCCGGGACCGACCGCAGGTCGAGCGTCACGCTTCCACTCCGGCCGGGGCGGCTCATAAGCAGTTCGGGGCGTGAGCTCCCGCCGGCTCGCGTGGCGGCGGCCCGACTGTCGTGGCACGTGACGGGGAGACGACGCAGGCGGGACGGCGTGTGAGCCGTCGACCGTCGCCACGGACTCGCGCGTGACGACACCGACGACCGGCCACGCGCCGCTCGGCTGCCGGCTCTCGTGACGCCGACGTGTCGCCAGAGCTGACGCCGCCGACGCGCCGACGGCTAGGTGTAGCGCCGCTCCTCGCCGTCCTCGGGCTCGACCACGAGCTCGTCGAGGTGGGCGTGTGCCTCCCGGAATATCTCTCGCGGTCCGTCCTGCGTGATGGTGTTCAGCGCCTGCTCGTAGTCGCGCCACTGCATGTCGCGGTGCTCGGAGGAGAGCTCCGCGCTCGCCTCGAACGACCGCGCGATGAACAGGTGGACGGTCTTGTGTATCGTCTTGCCGCCGGCCTCGAACACGTAGTCGTACTCCTCGCGGAAGCCGTCGATCAGTCGGAAGTTCTCGATGCCGGCCTCCTCCTCTACCTCGCGAATCGCCGTCTGCTGGAGCTCCTCGTTGCCCTCGACGCCGCCCTTCGGGAACTCCCAGTCTCCCGGGCGACTCTTCAGCAGGAGGTACTCGCGGCGATCACGAGTATCCCGGAAGAGGATCGCCCCTGCACTCGTCGCCTCGACACTCATACGAGTACAGTACGACGGCCCGGGTTATCAGAATGTCGACCCCCGTGGCGCCGTCCGCCGCGGATCTGCGGGGTTTTTGCCCCGTCGGCTCCGGCCACACGTGTGACCTTCGTCACGAAGCTTCGGTTCCAGAGCGGGAACCGTCCGGCGCTCGACGAGGTCGTCGACGACCTGAAACGGATGCTGGAGCGAAAGGGCGCGGACTGCAAGGGTCCACACTCGGACCCGCCGCGCAGCCTCTCGGTCCCCCTCTACCGCGACCTGAGCGGCGCCGGGGCGCAGCTCGACGACTGGCGCTACACCGTCTACTCCCGGCGGATGGAGATCCACGGGAGCGACCGTATCGCCCGCCAGGTCGGACACATGTCGTTTCCCGAGTCCGTCAGGGTCGAGATAGCGGTCGAACGGCGCGGCTCCGTCGGCTCCTGAGTCGCCGACGCCGCTTTGTGTCCGCCCGCCGAGCGCCAGGTATGGACGCTACCGTCGACCGCGACGCGCTCGTCGCGCTGCGCCGCGACCTCCACCGCCACCCGGAGCCGGCGTGGCGGGAGTTCTACACGACGGCACGCCTCGTCGCCGAGCTGGAGTCCAGACCGATAGACGCACTCCACGTGGGAGGGGAGGTGCTGGCCGGCGACCGCTCGGGCGTCCCGAGCGACGAGGAGCTGGCCGCGTGGCGCGACCGCGCGCGCGAGGCCGGCGCCGACGAGGCCGTGCTCGACCGTCTCGACGGCGGTCGGACCGGACTGGTCGCCGTCGTCGAGCGCGGCGACGGGCCGGTCGTCGGTCTCCGCGTCGACATCGACGCGCTCCCGATCACGGAGGCGAGCGACGACGACCACCGGCCCGCCGACGAGGGGTTCCGCTCGGCGACAGCGGGGTACATGCACGCCTGCGGGCACGACGCGCACGCGACGATCGGCGTCGGTGTCGTCGACGCCGTCGTCGAGAGCGACTTCGCGGGCACGCTGAAGGTGGTGTTCCAGCCCGCCGAGGAGGTCGCGGGCGGCGGCGGTCCGGTCGCGGAGAGCGGCCACCTCGACGACGTCGACGCGCTGTTCGCGGTTCACGTCGGCCTCGACCACCCGACCGGCGAGGTGGTCGCGGGCGTCGGCGGCTTCCTCGCGGTGCAGGACTTCGAGGCGGAGTTCCACGGCGAGTCGGCCCACGCCGGCGGGCACCCGGAGCGGGGGCGCCACGCCGTCGGAGCGATGGCGACCGCCGTCGGCCACCTCCACGCGATCCCGCGCCACGCCGACGGGGCGACACGGGTGAACGCCGGGCGGGTCGAGGGCGGGACCGCGAACAACGTGATTCCCGAGTACGCGCGGATCGTCGGCGAGGTTCGCGGCGAGACGACGGCCCTGATGGAGTACGTCGACGCCCACGCCGAGCGGGTGCTCGACGCGGCGGCGGCGCTGCACGACTGCACCGTCGAGGTGACCCGCGGGTCACACGCGCCGAGCGCCGAGAGCGACCCCGAACTCGCGGGCCTCGTCGCGGACGCCGCCCGCGAGACCCCCAGCGTGACGAGCGTCCTCGACGCCGACGACCTGGGCGGGAGCGAGGACGCCACCTACCTGATGCGCCGCGTCCAGGAGCGCGGCGGCCTGGCGACGTACGTCGGCGTCGGCACCGACCACCCCGGCGGCCACCACACGCCGCGGTTCGACGTCGACGAGGACAGCCTGCCGGTCGCCGTCGAGCTGCTGACCCGGGCGATCCTCGCGACCGACGACTGATTTATCAACGCCAGTTATCAGAGTCGGTCGGGTGGAAGTAGTTATCTGCAACACTGTGCAGGGCAGTTACATGAAGTTCGCGTCGCCGGAGGATGTCCCGTTCCGACTCCTCTTGGTGATCCTGTGGGCGGTGGTGTGGGGGGCGAACGGCGTCATGGGGGCAATAGACGCGCTCGCCGGCGGTGGGGGCGTGCCGCAGTACTTGCTCGCGTTCCAGGCGGGCGTGTTCGGCGCCGTCATCCTCGTCCTCGCGGTGTTGCTGTTCACGACGGCCCCGCTGGTCCGGGCGTTCTCCGTCGTCGCGTTCGCCGCCCTCGCCGCGGTCGAGGCGCTCGGCCTCTCGCTCGCCACGCCCGACCCCACCGTCGTCGGAACGGTCGCGCTCCACCTCGCCGCCGCTGCGGTGCTCCTCGTCACCCGCCGACAGTACGAGCGCGAGCGGGTCGAGGTGCCCGAGGACGGCGCGACGCAGTTCGGTGTCAGGTGAGCCGGGACCAGGTCCGGCGACACCGCCACCCCGCTCGCTCCGCCTCGGCGTCGGGGGGCTCTCCGGGGCGCGCACCTTCGCCGTCCGCTCGCTGGCGACGCTCCGGGCCGCCACCGCCGTCGGC
>JAQCMY010000251.1 GCA_028274865.1 Haloferacaceae archaeon
GCTCCGCCTCACGGCGTGGCGAGATTTATCACCCGCGCCGGATCCGATCGTGTATGGACGGGATTCACGACCTCGGCGGGATGGACTCCTTCGGGGACCTCCCGCCGGACGAGCCCGACGACGCCAGTCCGTTCCACCACGAGTGGGAGGGCGTCGTACAGTCGCTGTACATCGCCGGCCTCGGCTCCGGGGCCTTCGAACTCGACCGGCACCGGTACACGCTCGAGGGTGACGACCCCGAGCGCTACCTGACGACCCCGTACTACGAGCGCTGGCTGGGCGCCATCGAGACGCTGTTCGTCGAGGCGGGCGTGGTCGAGGCCGGAGAGCTCCGCGAGCGCGCCGAGGCGATCGCCGCGGGTGAGGCCGAGGTTCCGGACGTGGAGGACCCCGAGCGGCTCCCCGCGCTGCTGGAGGGAACCCGCGAGACGTACCTGAGCCGCCACGGCGACGGCGACCCGGCGTTCGCCGTCGGCGACGGGGTCCGGGTGGTAAAGCGCCACCCGACGGGGCACACGCGGTGTCCGCGGTACGTCCGCGGCGCCACGGGCGAGGTCGTCGCCGACCGCGGCGCGCACGTCTACCCCGACACGAACGCCCGCGAGGGGGGCGACGAGCGCGCCGAGCAGCTGTACAACGTCCGCTTCGACGCCGAGGAGCTGTGGGGAGCGGGCTGTACCGACGCGAACGGCCTGCACATCGAGCTGTGGGAGCCGTATCTGGTCGGCCCGGAGGAGTAGCCGACCGGCCTCGACGCGACCCGCGCGGGCGAACGCCTAAGCCCCACACGGGTCACCACGTTGTATGACCGACGACGACACTCACGACGAGTCCCCGCCGTCTCACCCGGACCCGGAGCTCCGCGACGAGGTCGACCCGCAGGCGAGGGCGCGCGCCCTCCAGTCGCTGCTGACCGAGCGGGGGATACTCAGCACCGACGCCGTCGACGAGGTGATCGCGACCTACGAGGGCGACGTGGGGCCGATGAACGGCGCCCGGGTCGTCGCACGGGCGTGGACCGACCCCGAGTACCGCGAGTGGCTGCTGGCGGACGGCATCGAGGCCGTCGCCGACCTCGACGTCTCGGTGAACGACGAGGTGATGGAGCTTCGGGTGATCGAGAACACGCCGGAGACGCACAACGTCGTCGTCTGTACGCTCTGCTCGTGTTACCCGTGGGCCGTGCTGGGACTGCCGCCGACGTGGTACAAGTCGCCGGCCTACCGATCACGCGTCGTGGACGAGCCGCGAGCGCTACTGCGCGAGGCGTTCGACACCGACCTCGCGGACGGCGTGGACGTCGAGGTGTGGGACTCCAACTCCGAGGTGCGGTACATGGTCCTCCCGCAGCGACCCGAGGGGACAGAGGACCTGAGCGAGGCGGAGCTGGCCGAACTCGTCTCCCGCAACGCGATGATCGGCGTCGAACGCCTCGGCGACGGCGGTGCTATCGCCTCCGACGGCGGGACACGGGCGAGTGGCGACGGCGTGGGGACGGCGGCGGGCGCTGGCACCGGGATGGACACGAGCGCCACCGACGGAGTCGACACCGCGGACAGGCCGGTGCCGCGGGTGAACGACGACGGTCCGACGTTCGCCGAGCCGTGGATGGCGCGGCTGTTCGCGCTCGCGGTCGCACTCACCGACGAGGACGAGGCCGGGCGCGCGTGGGGGGACTTCCAGCGCGAACTCGTCGCGGAGCTGGCAGCGAACCCGGGCGCCGAGGACGGGAGCGACGCCGACTACTACGAGGCGTGGCTCGCGGCGCTGGAGCGCTTCCTGACCGAGCACGACCTCGTCGACGAGGCGGCGCTCTCTGCCCGCACAGCCGCGTTCGCCGACGGCGACCGGGACGCCCACGAGTTCGTCGAGGGCGACCCCCACGCCCACGCCGGCCAGCTCCCCGAGGGTCACGCGGACGGTACACACCATCACGGTCACGACCACTGACCGTCACGTGCCGTCGCTCCGGACGGTGCCGTCGGGCGCGCCCGGCGTCTCGTGTCAACACGCCGGGCCACAGGTCCGACGCCGTGCTGGTGGGTTCGCCGGGCGCACGAGGCTCGTACGCGGAGCCGTCGACGAGTCCTGTCCGTGGTTGGGCCGCCCGTACCGGCTGTGGCGCACGCCGCTCGCGGGCCGATAGCCGGGACGACCGCTCTCCGGCGGTACGCACACCGGTACGACGACTGGTGGCGAGCGGCGGACGGGGCTGACGCAGTCGTGTCCGGGTCGGGCCATCCGACGGAACCGTGTCCGGAGGACCCGGTCGAAGCGTGGTGCGCGGCGTCGCGTCCCCGGGCTGCGGGTCTCGGCCGGCGTCAGGGTAGTCCGTCTGTCCCAGCGTGTGCTGACCGACGTTCGCGACGAACTGTCGCGAGGTGGCCGGGGTCGCTCTCGGGACACGACCCGGGGCACCCGCCTCGCTCGCCCGCAGAACGCGACGATCGCACGCCACACGGCTGGCGGGGAACGCGCAGACGGCCCCGCCGGGCGACAGGTCGCCGGTCAGCTTCGTCCGTGCGGTGGCGAGGGTCGCCGCTCGTTCGGTCAGTTCGTCGCCGCCCGGCGTCTCGACGAGTTCGGCCTCGTCCTCTGGAAGTTCGACGGCGGGCTGGTCGGGGTGTGACTCCGTGTCTTCGGCCACGTGGCGACAGTCGGGCTGAGTGATTCTATGCGCGTTAGTTATCGGTGAAATAAGATATGCACTGAGATAACAACTACGCCGTGGCGGGCGTCTACGTGCGGTCGGCCGGGCGATTCTGTACGACGTGGCAGGTACACGGGCCGGGGTCGGTCGTCCCGAGCGACGACGACACGGTGGTCGTCGAACGGAAGCACGGAGCGCGTGTCCGGCGTGTCGAAGTCGACGACGTGCCCGACGGGGCCGAGCGGTGAGCGGCGGGTGGGAGACGCGTACCGGAACAGCCGGGAGACACGTCGGTTACGCCGGCGCGAGCGCTTTACGTGTCAACGCGACGCAAGAGTTATCAACCCGGGACCTGCTTCCTGACGTATGTCGACAGAATCGGCAAGAAAGCTGGCTCGTGTCGTCTGTAATCCCGACTAGGGTGGCAAGATAAGCAAGGAAGCGCGGCAAGAGCTTGCGCTTCGGGCAGAACGCGGCGACATCGACGCCATCTACCAGCTGGACCGCATAAGCACGAGCAGCGGTGCCAGGCCGAGAGACAAGGAGGCGGTCGTGAAGACGCTGAGAGAAGCGATCTGACCCGCCGTCCCCGGTCGACGGGACGACTGTGGCGCCGGGCGGCTGTGTCGCGAGCGTCCCGGACGAGCCCAGAACCCTCATGAGCCTCGCGCTCGTCCAGCGCCCGTGACGCCCGCAGTGCTCCTCTACGACGGCAGCAGGCCCGCGTTCCGCGCCGTCGCCGACGCCGCGACACGCTGTACAGACCTGCGGGCCGTGCCGCTCTCGACTGCCGCCGCCGGGCAGTTCCTCGACGCGCAGTTCGACAGCAGACCCTTCGCGTTCGTCCTCATCGAGGGCGAGTCGGTCCACGCCGGCGGCGCGACGGTCGAACGGGTCCTGGAGCGGCGCGGCCTCGGTGGCCCGGTGTCGGCGCTCGCACGGCGGGCGTACGGGCCGCTCTCGGGGCCGGTCGGTCGACTCGTCCACGGACAGGAGCCGGCGGACCTCGACGGGACTCAGCCGCTGCGTGACGCGGCGCGCGACCCCGCCGACCGCCTGCGCGACGGCGTGTCGGTTCCGCTCAGGTAGCGGAGAGCGCCCACTGAACCGACTCGGCGATCGGCGTCCGCTCGACGGGGACGGCGGCCTGGAGGTCGTGGTCGGTCCGGACGGTGACCGGGTGGCGCATCGAGAGCGCGAGCGGGCGGGCGATCTCGTACTGGACGTCGGTCGTGAACCGGAGCCAGTACGCCGAGAGCGAGGGCGTCATCACCGGGACGGGGATGATCCGGATACGCCTGTCTTTCATGTCGGCGGTCAGGCGCAGGAGCGACTCGTAGGTCCACGTCTCCGGCGAGCCGATGTCGTAGGTGACACCGCGCGTCTCGGGGGCGCCGAGGAGTCCGACGAGATACGCGACGACGTCGCGCACGTCGATCGGCTGGCAGGGGGTGCGCACCCACTTCGGCACCGCCATCACCGGCAGGCGGTCGGTCAGGTCGTCGATGATCCGGAAGCTGGCGCTCCCGGGACCGACGATGACCGCGGCGCGCAGGACGGTCAGGTCGTAGTCGCCCTCCGCCAGCACCGACTCCACCTCGCGCCGGGAGGCGAGGTGTGGCGACAGGTCCCCCTCGTCGCCGCTGATGCCGCTCAGGTAGACGACGCGGTCGACGCCCGCCGCGGCGGCGCGCTCGCGGAACCGCTTCGCGTAGCGTCGGTCGCGCTCCGCGAAGTTCTCCGACGTCAGCGAGTGGATCAGGTAGTAGGCGACGTCGACGCCCTCGCACAGGCCGTCGAGCGACTCGGGGTCGCCGAGGTCGCCCTCGAACGGCACCGCCTCCTCGGGGAAGTCTGCCGTCGACGCGCTCCGGGAGAACGCGACCACCTCGTCGCCGCGGTCGACCAGCGCCCGGACGAGTCGCTCCCCGACGAAGCCGGTCGCGCCGGCGACGAGTACCCGCATTAGTCCTACAGTAGGGGCTGCTACTGAAGACAGTTTGGACGGCTGCGCCGCGACGACCGCAGGACGGGAACGCTTATCGGCGCGACGCGGCTGTAGTCTGTCGATGTACCGGTCGCGCGGTCACGCGGCTGCGCTCGCCCTCGCCCTCGCGCTCGTCTTCCTGTTCGTCGGCGCGGCGCTCGGCCCCGCGCTCGCCGCCGGGCAGTCGAACGAGCCACGGCCGCTCGCCGGCGACCCGGTCGCCGTCGGCGTCCAGGGCGTCGGGAGCTACTCGACCGGCGGCTACGTAGGCGGGGTCGCCGACGACGAGGTGGCCTGGCGCGAGTCGGACGCCGACACCTACTTCGACGTGACCCCCCGGTCCGACGGGACAGTGCTCGTCGCCGTGACTCGAAACGACGCCGAGGACTGCGGCTCGTACGACCCGCCGTGTGCGCGCACCGGCTACCGGGTGGTCGACCCGGACGGACCGCGGGTCGTCTCCGAGTGGACGTTCCCGGTCCGCAGCCACACGAACAGCGAGGTCCACGACGTCGAGCAGCTCCCTGGCGGCGGCGTCCTCGTCGCGGACATGGACCGCGAGCGGGTACTGGTCGTCGAGAACGGCTCGGTCACGTGGTCGTGGAACGCCTCGACGCGCTACGACCCGCCGGCGGACCCGACCCGGACCGACTGGCTCCACGTAAACGACGTCGACCGGATCGCCGAGGGCCGGTATCTCGTCTCGGTGCGGAACGCGAACCAGATACTGGTGCTCCAGCGCGGCGAGGGCGTCGTCGAGGTGATCAACCGCGACCCCGGCGGCGACGACCGGATCCGGGGCGACCCCGACGTGTTGAACCACCAGCACAACCCGCAGTGGCTCGGCGACGGCGCGGTGCTGGTCGCCGACTCGGAGAACCACCGCGTGGTCGAACTCCACCGGACCGAGAACGGGTCGTGGGAGCCGGCGTGGACGCTGACCGGCGCGGGGGGGACCGCCTTCGACTGGCCGCGGGACGCCGACCGCCTCGCGGACGGGACGACGCTGGTGACCGACACCCGGAACGCGCGGGTCGTGGTCGTCGACGAGGACGGTCGGCTGCTCGCCCGCCACCGCTTCGACTACCGGACGCTTCCCTACGAGGCGGACGTGGCCGGCGGCGAGCCGGTCGGCGGGCCGCGCTACGGCGTCCCGTCGAACGCGACGCCGGGCGGGTCGGCCACGGCGCCGGGCGGGTCCGGGGCCGCGACGCCCGTCCGGGAGCCGCGGCCCGTGCCGGTGTTGACCCCGGCGCTCCGGCTGCTCTCTGCCGCCGTGCGCCTGCCGCGCTGGGTGGCCGAGGGGCACCTGTTCGCGGCGATACTGGCGCTCGTCGCCGGCGGAGCGGCGCTCGTCGCCCGTGTCCGCGGCTGACCCGACCGGGCGACTCTTGACCCTCGCGGCCCTGTAACGAACGTGACTGAGTCCGCCCTCCAGTGGGAGCACCTGTCCGAGACGGTCGTCTTCGACTGTCCCGGCTTCGCCGTCCGCGAGGACGACGTTCGTCTCCCCGACGGCACCGAGACGACGTACCACACCGTCGTCGAGTCGCCGGCGGTGGTCGTCCTCCCGTTCACCCCCGACGACGAGGTGGTGACGGTCGCGGAGTGGCGACAGGCCGTCGACCGGGTGAACAACGGCCTCCCCGCCGGGTCGGTCGAGCCCGGCGACGAGAGCGTCGCCGCCGCGGCGCGGCGCGAGCTCCGCGAGGAGACCGGCTACGAGGCCGACGAGGTGGCCGTCGTCGGGAGCGTCGAGCCGACGAACGGCCTCAGCGACGCGGTCCACCACCACGTCGTCGCGCGGGGCTGTACCCCGACCGCCGAACAGGAACTCGACGAGAACGAGTCGATCCGGGTCGAACGCCGGTCGTACGACGACCTCCTCGCCGCCGCGGTCGACGGCGACCTGCGGGACGGGCGAGCGGTGCTCGCGCTCCTCCGCCACGAGCTGACAGCGCGATGAGCGACGAGAACCGCGGCCCGGCAGACGCGGACGGGGGCTTCGAGACGGCGGACCTCGGAGCGGAGGGCAACGGCGGGACGGCGTCGGACCCGGACGACTCGGCGCCCGGAGCGGTGCTGCTCGGCGCGTGGGCGCTCGTCTCGTCGGTCGCCGTCGGCCTCGTCGGCCTCGCGGTCGGCGCCGTCCTCGCCGTCGCCGGCATCGGCGGGCTGACCGCCGCGGGCGTCGGGGCGACGCCGCTCGTGATCCTCGTCGTCTCGCTCGTCCTGGTCCAGGGTGTCGCCTTCGGCGGCGTGGCGCTCGGCTACGTCACCCTGCGCGACCGGGCTCGCGACCTCGTCCGGGGGCCGGTCGAGCGGGCGCTCGGGGTTCGGCTCGACGACAGTCGGCACGGCGTCGGGTGGCTCGGCGTCCGGCGCCCCGGCCTGCGCGACGCCGCCGCCGTCGGCCTCGGCTACGTCGGCGCGCTCGGACTCGGAATCGGCGGCGCGGTGCTGGTGTCGACGGTCGGCCTCGAGGCGGGGTCGAACCAGGCGGCAGACCTGGCCGCACGGGACCCGAGCGTCCTCCTCCTCCTGATCCCCGCGTCGTTCCTGCTCATCGGACCGGGCGAGGAGCTGCTGTTCCGCGGTATCGTCCAGGGCCGCCTGCGCGAGGCGTTCGGTGCCCCCGTCGCAGTGGTGCTCGCGAGCGTCGTCTTCGCGGCGATCCACTACGTCGCGCTCTCGGGGTCGCCGAGCGCGCGGCTGGTCACGGTCGGCGTGCTCGTCGGACCGGCGCTCGTCTTCGGAACCGTCTACGAACTGACGGAGAACCTCGTCGTGCCGGCGATGGTCCACGGCGCGTACAACGCGACGCTGTTTACCCTGCTCTACCTCGCGCTCCGGTTCGGGCCCGACGCCGCCGGGAGCCCGGCGCTCCTCGCGTGGGCCTGACTCAGGCCCGCTCGTACACCGTCACGAGCGACGGCGTCACCGCGACCGGGTGCCCCCAGAGCCGGGTCTCGACCCGTGTCTCCGTCGCGTCGTCGAGCAGCCGGCTCAGAGCGTCGGGGTCGACGTGGTCGTACAGCACCGTGTCGCTCGACTCGTGGGGTCGGTCGTCGACCATCTCGAAGGCAGACAGCACCGCCTCACAGACGGACTCGTCCGGAGAGACGGGGTAGCGCGCGACGGGCGTGCCGGCGTCGGCGCGGAGCGGCGTTCTCTCTGACATTACACGGATACTGACGCTCGGCCGTATATATCCTCGCGCGCGTTTATCACTCCCGATAACCCGCGGGGCCCGACCGACCGCGGCGCTTACCTCGCCGCTCCACGAGCGGCTGGTGTGTGTGACCGCGAGGTGTTCGAGGTGCAGGCGGCAGACGGCGC
>JAQCMY010000256.1 GCA_028274865.1 Haloferacaceae archaeon
CGGCGTTGGCCGCCATCGTCACGATGTCCTCGTAGGTGTCCGGGAACGACGACGCCCGGAGGCCGAGGCCCTTCGTGTACTTCGCCGGGTCGTCGCCCTTCTCGGGCGCGAACGTCTCGGCGAGGTCGAGTTTACACTTGCCGGTCCAGATCTCGATCGCGTCGATACCGACGGCTGGGTCGGTCATGCGCAGGGAGTCAGGCGTGGGTCAGGAAAGCGTGTCGATGCTGAGTTCGACAGATGTCGATACACAATCATGCGACAGGCGCAGTAAAGTACGTGTTGGTCTCGCCGTTCTCGAACTTGACCGTGATCACAAAGAAGTCACCGGGGTCGACGTCGAACTCGTCACCACCGTCGTCAGAGTTGTCAAACTTGAGAGTTACCACCTCACTCGCTCCCCCGCCGATGTCTATGGGACCAACTGTCTCGAAGCCACCTCCCTCGCTCGCGACGACCAGCCGAGACGAACTGCTCTTGGTCTCGAACAGAACCGACTTCGGTGGCGTGTCTCTCCCGGGACCAGTGTCCGGATCGCCGACCTGGTAGAAGTTGAGTCGCGCCTCTGTGATATTGCTCGTGCTGGACGCGCGGTTCTCGAACGTCAGCTCGACTTCCGGGCTGAGTTGTCCTTTTCCTTTTCCTTTCCCGCTCTCTTGACCGACGATGGTAGCGTCAGTCAGCACGACGCCGTCCGGCGGGTTGATCTCCGTACCGTTCCCACCGTCGTCCCCGGTACCGTCTCCGACGTCGGCAGCCGTGACCGTCGCCACCGCGCTCCCGTTCGCCGCGTCGCGTAGCGGCGTCCCCGACCCGTCGACGAGCGTGAGGTTCGCCGTCCCGGTGCCGGCGTAGTCGAACGCCGCCCGTCCGTCCTCGCCGACGGTGGCGTTCGTCGGCGAGAGGACGGCGGTGTCGTTGCTCGTCACGGTCAGGTTCTCGGGCACCCGCGAGTTCGGCACGGGGTTGTTGTACCGGTCGCGGACCTCCACGGTGACGCCGTCGTCGCCCGTCTCCGCGGTGACGTACGCCGGTCCGGGCGGCGCGCCGAGGCTCCCCACGCCGACGAGCGCCGCCCGGAGCCGGTAGGTGACGCCGGGGTCGAACGCGAGGGTCACGGCGTCCCGGCCCGGCTCCTCGGTGACCTCGTAGACGTGGCCGTCGCCGCTGGAGGAGGGGTCGTACTCGTCGCCGAGGAGCGTCTCCCAGCGGTCGGCAGCGAGCGTCGTCGGCACCGTGAGCGTCAGGTTCCCGCCCGGTCCGTCACTGACCGGAACCGTCCGGGTCGAGGCGCTTCGGGCCCGCGGGTCGACCGTGACCGCGCCGGAGGTGGCGCGCGAGAGGTTCCCCTCGACGGCGACGAGCGTTATCTCGTTGCCCTCGACGAGCGTCTGCCCGCTGACCGCCGTGTCGTTGCCGTCGGGGTTCTGGTTGACCGTCGTGCCGAGCCGTTCTGTCGTCGTCGGTGCGCTGTCGTAGACGTTGTAGCCCGGCTGGTAGGTGACGGGCCGTGTCGCGAGGGTGTACGGGCCGTTCGCGCTGGCGTTCAGGAAGTCGTCGGCCTCGTCGTCGGCGGCGGTGACGTTCGACAGGGCGACAGGCTGCGACGGGCCGGTCCGGATCGACCCCGACGCCGGCGGCGGGTTGACGAGCAGGACGCGAGAGGGGTAGGCGGTTCCGAGTGATACCGAGACGGACTGTCCGCGGCTGCCGGCACCGGTCTGGAGCAGCGCGCTCCGGAGTTCCAGCATATCCTGCTGAACTGCCTGGTTGTGGTTGAACTCGACCTGCTCGTTCTCCGCGGGGACCGCGACGGCCTGGTACGTCGAGAGCGCGACAACCAGGATACCGAACAGGAGGATAGCGCCGACCTGGACCGTGACGCCGCGCCTGTCCTCCCAGAGGCGTTGCATTCCACGGCCGTTGTGTCCGGAGTGGGTTAACTCAGTCGTCTTCGACGACTTCCGGGTTCGCGAGCGCCGACTGGAGGCTGTCGAGGCCGTTCACCCACTCCGAGACGAGGCCGTACTCGATCTCGTCGACGACCTCCATGTCGAGGTCGTCGTCGTCGATGACCCGCGTGCCGGCCTGGACGACGTAGCCGAGGGCGGCGTCGACGTCGTCCTCTGTCTCGGCGTCGGCGGCGGCGCGGACGTACTCGGCGACCTCGGCGTCCGTCGACGGGCCGGCGGCCACGTACTCCTCTGCGGCGTAGAAGACGGGGACGAGGCTGGTCTGGACGCCGTCGATGAGCATCAGGCTGTCCTCGTCGGCGAGGTCCACCTCCGACAGCACGATCTCGCGGATGCGCGTCAGCTCCTCGGCGGCGGCCTCGGCGTCGATGACGCCGTCGTCGTGGGCCGACAGCACCTTCGCGACGGCGATTGCGGTGTCGTCCTGGAGGTTGATCAGCAGGCGTGCCGACTCCTCCTCCTCCGGGTCGAGATCCTCGTCGGCGACGCGGTCGAGCCAGTTCTGCCACCGGTCCTCGGCGTAGAACTGCTCCTCTTCGCCGTCGCCCGGTGCGCCGTCGACTCCCTCGTCTGTCATGACCTCTCGTCTCTCTGCCCGGGTGAAATGCCTTTCCTATGCCGGGATCGGCAGGACTCAGCGCTCCAGCGTCGCCAGGGTGTCGACGCCGTAGACGGTCCGTGGCGTCTCGACGTGCGCGCGCCGGACCGCCGCCTCGTACCCCTCGTCCAGCAACAGGCGTGTCCGCCGTGGCACCGTCTTCGGCCCCATCACCGCGCCGGGACGGTCGGGGTCGTCGACGAAGTCCGTCTCCATCAGGAAGGGCTCACCCCGCTCGGCGTGGGCACGCAGCCACTCCGTTCGGGCCATCACACTCGGCGTCGGGCCGTCGAGGCACGGCCCGGCGTAGTGCTTGACGACGCGCTCGGGCGACAGCCCCCGCTCGGCGGCCCAGTCGGCCACCTCGGACAGGTCCTCGCTCTCCTCGGTGTGGAGCTGGACGGGACAGTCCTCGCGCGCGCCGAGCGAGAGCGCGTGGCGCAGGACACGGTTCGACGCCGCCCAGACGTCGTCGGTCGTGTCGTAGTGTGGCCGTCCGGACTTGAGCGCGAGCGCCCGCCCGTCGGCGACGTACGTCGCGGCGCGCTCGAGCCCCGCGCACATGAGCGTCGCCGCCTCGTCTGGCGCGATCCCCCGGTCGTCGACGAGTCGCGAGACGAGACCGGGGTGGACGCCGAGTACCGGCCACGCGCGGCCGGGGAGCATCTCGTCGGCGCGCGCGACGACGGCGAGGGTCCGCTCGAAGACGGCGTCGAAGTCCGCGGCCTCGTCGGCCTCGACGCCGAGCTGCCACGAGGGCTTGTTGACGACGAGGAGGTGCGTGCCGCCCAGCCGCCGGAAGTCGGCGACGGCGTCGAGACCGCGCCCGGCGTCCGGGTCGAGGTGGAGGTGGTCGTCGAGAACCGGGGTCGGAAGGTCGACGCCGTCGCTCATGGCCAAGGGTTGGACGCGAGGAGCAAAATGGGTGTCGAGGCGAGGCTCCGGACACGACGTTATGACCCGGTCGGTCTAACGGCGGTCGATGCGACCGCGGGCGGCGCACGAGGCGGTGCTCGACCGGGCACTCGACCTCGACGACGACCAGTTCGAACAGCTCTGTAAGATGGTGCTGGAGCGCGCCGAGCGGACGCGAGAGC
>JAQCMY010000242.1 GCA_028274865.1 Haloferacaceae archaeon
CGGTACGCGTGCCGGGTAAAGACAGGTACTACAACCGCGCCAAGCAGGAGGGCTACCGCAGCCGTTCGGCGTACAAGCTCCGGCAGCTAGACGACACCGCAGACGTTCTCCCGCGGGGCGGGGTCGCCGTCGACGTCGGCGCAGCGCCGGGCGGGTGGCTCCAGGTCGCCGCGGAGCGGGTCGGTCCCCGCGGGCGGGTTGTCGGCGTCGACCGGCAGCGGGTCGAGGACGTCGAGAAGACGGACGACCGCGCGCACGTCGAGACGGTCCGGGGCGACGTCACCGAGGAGACGACCCGCGACCGCCTGCTCGACGCGGTCGGCGACGGCGCCGACGCCGTGGTGAGCGACGTCGCGCCGAACATGACCGGCGAGTACACCGTCGACCACGCGCGCTCGGTCCACCTCGCCGGCGTCGCACTCGACGTCGCCCTCGCCTGTCTCCGGCCGGGCGGCGACTTCGTCGCGAAGGTCTTCGACGGCCCGGACCTCGACCGCCTGCGCGACGACGTCGACGCCGAGTTCGAGTACGTCCGGGACGTGCGCCCCGACGCCTCGCGGGAGTCGTCCTCGGAGCTGTACCTCGTCGGCAAGGGCCGCGTGACCGCCCCGGTCGCGGAGGGCGAGGTCCGGGCGTTCGACGTGGTCGACACCGGCGCCGAGGGCGACGGTATCGCCCGCGTCGACGGCTACACCGTCTTCGTCGACGCCGCGGAGGGCGAGACGGTCCGGGCGCGGGTAACCGACGTGAAGCCGAACTACGCGTTCACGGAACGGGTCGACGGGGCCGAGGAGTAGCGGCCCGTCGACTCTGCGGTCGGTACGTCCGACCGCCTACGCCGGCGCGTACGTCGCGGTCCCGCCGTCCCGCAGGAGCCGGACCGTCCCGTAGACGAGCGGGGTGTCGAGGACGGCGATAGCGAGCTTCAGGAGGTACTGGCCGACGGCCAGCTGGACGAGGACCGCCGGCTGGAGCGCCGCGCCGACGCCGAGGAGCGCGGGCGCGGCGCCGAAGGCGACGCCGACGAAGACGACGGTGTCGAGGGCCTGACTCGTCCCGGTCGACGCGAGGTTGCGCAGCCAGAGGTGGTCGCCGCCGGTCAGCGTCCGCAGCCGGTGGAAGACGAGCACGTCCCAGTTCTGGCTGAGGACGTACGCGAGGAGGCTCCCGGCGACGACGTTCGTCCCCGCGCCGAGGACGGTACGGAACGCCGCGGCGCCGACGGCGGAGGTCTGCGCGACGGGCGCGAGAATCGTCGCCCAGACGAGTCCGAGGAGGACGAGGTTCATCGCGAAGCCGACGTTGACCACCACCTGCGTTGCGGTCTTGCCGTACAGTTCGGCGTAGCAGTCCGAGGCGAAGAACGTGACCGCGTACGCGAACGCCGCGCCGGGAACGACGAGCGCGCCGCCGACGACGGGGAGCGGCCGCGGGAGCGGCAGGGCGACGAGCTTCACCGCCGTCAGCTGGGCGACGACGAGCGCGGTGACGAACAGCGCCGCGAGCGTCACCCGCCCGACGTCCTCGCTCACGGCTGGTCTCCGGGCGGGTCGACCGTGGCGCAGGGAGCCGCCGCCCGCGCTCTCGAGGGCGTCACGTTCTGTCGGGGCGGCCCAGCCCGTATGTAGACACCGATCCGGCTCAGGCGCCCGTCCCGGTCTCTGTGTCTGACTCGTCGTCCCACTCGGCCCGCGGCGGCGAGAGGTTGCGCCGGCCGCCGAGCGTGAGGACGAACAGCGCGAGCAGACCGGCGCCGTAGACGGCCATCAGCGGAACCGTGACGAGGATCATCGTCAGGGCGTCTGCCGGGGTGAACAGCGCGGCGGCGGTCATCAGTCCGACCGTCACCTCGCGCCAGCGCCGCCGCATCCGCTGGTATGATACCCCGACGGTGTTCAGGAGTACCATCAGCACCGGCACGTCGAGGAGGACGCCGATGCCGATGGTGGTGAGGACGATGAGCCAGAAGAAGTCGCTGATCCGGTAGGCGATCACCATGTTCGCCCGGACCGCGTCGGTGACCAGCCACCCGATGATGGCCGGTGAGACGTAGAGCGAGCCGACGCCGAATCCGGCAAACAGGCCGACCAGGAGTGCGCCGACCCAGCCGAAGATGATCCGCCGCCGTCCCCTGACGACGTCTCTCTCGCGGAGCGCTGGCCACGCGTACCACGCGAGCATCGGGAGCACCGCGACGACCGCGACGAGCATCGAGAACTTCACCTGGAAGATGAGTGCCTCCATCGGGTGGAGGGCGACGACGTTCAGCGACTCGATCGTCACCTCGGCCGGCAGACGCCGCTGAAAGCGCTCGAACACGTCGCCGATGCCGCCGGTGTAGAGCCAGCCGAACGTCACCGACAGGACGGCGGCGAAGACGACGACGATACGAAAGGACTTCGAGGTGACCGAGTCGAGGACGAACGACGCGTCCTCGAGGAGTCCCTGGAACTCCTCGCGGTCGCCCTCGTCGCCGTACTCGTCGGCGAAGGTGCCGGCGGCGCGGCGGGTGCGGTCCTCGACCGCGGCGACGGCTCCGTCGGCAGCGTCGTCGTCGCTCGCGTCGACTGCCGCCTCTGTCTCGTCGAACCGGTCGAGGATCGCCCGCGCCTTCGTCCGGTTGCCCGCGTCGACCGCCGCGCCGGCGAGTGCGACCGCCTCGTCCTCGTCCATCGCGGCGAAGGTCTCCGGCGGCGCGGCGCGGACCCCGTCGGCGTCGAGTTCGCCGACGTCGATCTCTGCCGGGTCGCCCGGCTGCTGGGGCGGTCCGACCGCCGACGCGAGGTCGCGGTAGGCGTGGTAGCCCGCCGCGACTGCGAGGCCGACGACCGCGCCGCCGACGCCGTAGACGGCGGCGGCGGTCGCGGGATCGAGGCCGAGTGTCGTTCCCGCGGGGTAGAGGACGTAGCCGGAGCCGACGCCCGCGAGGAGGCTGTTCGTCGCCGCCACGCCGTCACGGGTGTAGAAGCCGTAGACCGCGAGGAAGCCGACGAACGAGCCGCCGGCGAGGGTGTTCCAGTGGTCCCGAACGAGCGTCCGGGTGTCGAACGCCCCCCGCCCTCGCTTCGCCGTCACGGCCACCTTCGCGCAGTAGAGCGAGACGCCGTACAGCACGAGCATCGGCGTCGCCCACATGATCTGTGTGAACGGGTCCGGCGGGGTGAACAGCGCGCCGAAGGCGACGATCCCGACGACCGCGTGGCGCCACTTGTCGCGGAACGTCTCGTAGGGAACGACCTCGGTGTACGACAGCGCCGTCACCCCGAGCGGGAGCTGGGCCGCGAAGCCGAACGAGAGGGTGAGGAGGAACATGAACTCGGCCCAGAGCACGATCGAGTAGGTCGGCTGGAAGCCGACAGAGATGGCGTTCCCGGCGAGGAAGGCGAACATGAACGGAAAGAAGACGAGGTAGCCGTACACCAGCCCCCCGAAGAACAGGACGCCCGAGACGAGGGCGACGCCGGCGACCTTCGGGCGCGACACCGGTGACGCCGGCCACGCGCCGCGCTCGCGGAGCGCGTCGCGGCTGAAGTAGACGAAAAGCGGCAGGGCGAGGATGAGCCCCGCAGCCATCCCGATCTTCGCCTGGAGCAGGATCACGTCGAACGGCGTCTGTGCGATTATCTCGTAGCCCTGCTGGGTCGCGGCGCTCATCTGCGCCTCCGTCACCGACTTCAGGAAGTCCCAGACGTAGAGCCGGAGGAGGTAGAACGTCCCGATGAAGCCGACGAGAAAGAGCACGAACACCTTCTGCAGGTCCTTCTGGGCGGCGCGCAGCATCGCCCCGGCTGTCTCCCGGCCGGCAGCGAGCGACGCCTGGGTGTCCTCGTCGAGGGCACTCGCCATACTGGCCCGGACGCCCTCGCGCGGTTCAATCCTTTCGGCACGCGCGCCGCCCGATGGAACAAGGTCTTTTACCGCCCGCCCGGAAGTGCCGGCAGATGGGCGACGACCGTGACCAGCCAGAGACGGACTCCTCGACGGTCGACGAGTCCGACGACGGCACGGAGCCGGTCGCGGCAGCCGACGAGCCGTCGGCGGACGACACCGACGCGGCCACGGCGGCGGACGAGGGCCGGTCCGTCGTCGCCGAGCCGACCGACGGCGCGACGGGAGACGGGCGCTCGCCGGACGAGGCGGAGCCGGCGTCGCCCGTGACCGGCGACGAGATGGTCGGCACGGAGACGGCAGACGGCGGCGTCGCGCGCCCCGCGACGGCTGGCGACGCAGCGCCGGCGCCGTCGGACGGACTGTTCGACAGCCCGGGCGGCGCCCCGGAGGAGGACGTGGAGATGCCGCTCACGGACCACATCGAGGAGATGATCAACCGCCTCGCCGTGGTGCTCCTCGTCGGCGGCGTCGTCGCGCTGGCGGTGTTTCCGGTCGCCGACCAGCTCGTCAACTACCTCTGGAACACCCACATCCCCGGCGCGGCGACGGTCGCCGACCGCCGACCGCGGCTGTACGGCCCGCTCGAACTGCCGCTGACGGAGATCAAGGTCGCGTCGCTGGCGGGGCTGCTCGTCGGCGTCCCCGTCCTGGTCTACCAGAGCTACCGGTTCATGCGTCCGGGGCTCTACCCCCGCGAGCGGCGCTACTACCTCGCGGCGGTGCCGACCAGCCTCGTCTTGGCCGGTGTCGGGGTGTCGTTCGCCCACTTCGTCGTCCTGCCTGCTATCTTCGCGTACTTCACCTCGTACACGACCGGCACGGCACTCGTCGCGTTCGGACTCAAGGAGACGTTCAACCTCATCCTCCTCCTGATGGGCTACATGGCCGTCGTCTTCCAGATTCCGCTGCTGATCCAGCTCGGCATCATGATGGGGCTGGTGTCGCGGCGCTGGCTGGAGGACCGCCGCCTGCTGTTCTGGGGCGGGTTCGCCGGCCTCTCCTTTCTCGTCTCGCCGGACCCGACCGGGATGGCACCGATCATCATCGCGGCGACGATGATCACGCTGTTCGAGGGGACGCTCGCGCTCCTGCGCTGGACCGGGCAGTAGGCGGTAGGGCTATGTCGCCGCCGGTCGACCGTCAGCCGTGGGTCGGATCCTGTTCGCCCGGCACGCCGAGACGACGTGGGGCAGCGAGGGGCGACTCCAGGGCTGGGCGCCGATCCGGCTGACCGACAGGGGGCGCGAGCAGGCGGCGGCGCTGGCCGGCGCGCTGGCAGACCGTGACCCCGACCGGCTGGTCGTCGCGGACCTCCACCCGGCGCTCCGGACCGCGCGGCCAGTCGCCGAGGCGACCGGTCTCGACCCGGTGCCGGACCGCGCGTGGCGCGCACAGGACCTCGGTCGACTCCAGGGGCTGCCCGCAGAGGCGGCGCTCGAGCAGTTCCCCCGGTTCTCCGTCGCCCGGCGCGGCGCGGCGGCGCTGACGGAGCGCCCCGACGGCGGCGAGAGCAGCCGCGCGGCGTCAGACCGGGTGCTGGAGGCCGTCGACGGCCTCGTCGCCGAACTGGGCGCAGCCGAGACGGTCGTGGTCGTCACCTACGGCGGCGTGGTCCGGACGGTCCGGGGGGAGGTCCGCGACGAGGACGTGACGCCGACCGTCGAGCGGTCGGTCCCGCCCGCGTCCCTGACCGCCGTCGTCGTCGAGGACGGGACGCGGTCGGTCGTCGCCGCGGACGAGACGGACCACCTGTAGCCCCGGACGGATTTAGGTGCGTCCGGGCGCTTCCTCCGGTATGACGACAGTCCTGCTCGCCAGACACGGGGAGACGGGGTGGAACCGGCGCGGCCTGCTCCAGGGCTGGGCGCCGATCCGGCTGACCGACAGGGGGCGCGAGCAGGCGGCGGCGCTGGCCGGCGCGCTGGCAGACCGCGACCCCGACCGGCTGGTCTGCTCGGACCTCGAGCGCGCGACGGCGACGGCAGAGGCCGTCGCGGAGTCGACGGGGCTCGACCCCGTTCCCGCCCGGGCGTGGCGCGAGCGCGACGCCGGGTTCCTCCAGGGACTGCCGGCTGCCGAGGCGTTCGAGCGGTTCCCGCGGCTGGCTGGCGGCGGCGAGACGCTCGACGAGCAGCCGGCGAGCGGCGAGAGCGTCCAGGAGTTCGTCTCGCGGGTCGAGCGCGGCTGGACCGACCTCCGGGACGACCTCCCTGCCGGCGAGACGGCCGTCGTCGTCACCCACGGCGGCGTGCTCTCGGTCGTCACGGCGCTCGTCGACGACCGGTCGGTGCCCGAGGTGTTCCGGGGCGACGGCCCACAGAACTGCGCGCTGATGGAGGTGACGGTCCGGGATCCCGGGACGACACTGGTTCGCGAGGGGGCGACCGCGCACCTCGACGCCCGGCTCACTCGGGACTGACGCTCCCCGTCTCGTAGCCGGACAGGTCGAGGGTGACGTGGTCGAAGCCGAGGTCGGCGAGGTGCTCGCGCGCCGCAGCCGCGAAGTCGGCGTCGAGCGCCCGGTCGAGTTCGTCGGCGCCGACCTCGATTCGCGCCAGTCCGTCGTGGTCGCGCACCCGGAACTGCTCGAACCCCCACGTCCGCAGGAGGCGCTCGGCGCGCTCGATCCGGCTGAGTCGCTCCTCGGTCACCTCGAGTCCCGTCGGGATACGCGAGGAGAGACACGCCATCGAGGGCTTGTCGGCGACGCTGAGCCCGTAGCGCCCGGCGGCCTCGCGCACGCCGGCCTTGTCGATGCCGTGGTCGTGTAGCGGCGAGCGCACGTCGAGCTCCTCGACGGCGCGCAGCCCCGGTCGGTGGCCCTCGCCGGGGTCCGAGGCGTTTGTCCCGTCACAGACGACCGGGATCCCCCGCGCCTTCGCGGCCTCGTACATCTCGCCGAGGCGCATCGTCCGGCAGTGGTAGCAGCGGTCGTCGTCGTTCGCGACGAACTCCGGGTCCGAGAGCTCCGAGAACGTCACCTCCGCGTGGTCGATACCGATCTCGTCGGCGACGCGACGGGCGTCGTCCAGCTCTGCCTCCGGGAGCGTCTCGCTGCGGGCGGTACAGGCGACGGCGTCGTCGCCGAGGGCGTCGTGGGCGAGGGCGGCGACGACGCTCGAGTCGACCCCGCCGGAGAAGGCGACGAGCACCCCGTCGCAGGATGCGAGGTCGGCGCGGGCGGCGGTGAGTTTCGCGTCGAGCTCGTCGGTCACGCCAAGAGCGTGGTCGACGGGCGGGCAAAAGCGCGTCGGGCGCGGGGCGCCGAACGACGTGGGAGCGACGCGCCCACGGGCAACCGGCGCGGGGCGCCGGTGACGGAGGAGGCGGTCCGCGAGGTGACGCGGCGACCACGGGGAGCCGCGGAGCGTGGCGAGCGCGGGGCGCCGAACAGCGTGCGGCGGTCCGCGAGGTGACGCGGCGACCACGGGGAGCCGCGGAGCGTGGCGAGCGCGCACACTCCGCGGGTCGGCCTCCGGCCTCCCCGCTCTGCCCCGCGGGCCGACCCTCCGGGTCGCCCCGCACAGCCGACAACGATTTCTCGCGCGCTCCGGTAGCGGGGTCCGATGGAGCTGACGGCGGTGCCCGGGGTCGGCGAGAAGACCGCGGCGGCGCTCCGCGAGCTCGACGACCCCGAGCGGGCGCTCCGGGAGGGCGACGTGGTGACGCTCGCGGACGCGCCGGGCCTCTCGCCGGGCCGGGCCGCACGCCTCGCTCGCGCGGCGATCCGGACCCGCCACGGCGTCGGCGACGAGCGGTTCCTCGCGACGGACCGTGCCCGGGAGATCCACCGCGACGCGCTCGCGCTCCTCAAAGAGCGGACGGTCACCGACGACGCCGCCCGGCGCGTCGAGACGTTCTTCCCGACCGCCGCCGCCTCTCGTATCGAGGAGGTCCGGGCGTTCGTCCGCGAGGCGACGGCGCGCGACCCTGCGCCGGAGGCCCGCGAGCACCTCGCCGACGTCGCGCCGCTCGACCCCGCGCCCGAGGTCCGGGTGCGCGAGCGGTGTCTCGCGACGAGCGACGCCGAGCGGTACGCCGAGGCAACCGACGCCATCCCCGAACTCCCCGTCGAGGTCGTAGAGGACGCCCGCGGGCTCTCCGAACTCGCGCGGTCGTACGCGACCGTCTACGCCCTCGACGAGTCGTTCGCGGGGCTGGACGTCGAGGGCGACGTGCGGGTGCGCCCCGACGCGCTCTCGGCGCCCGCGGAGGTCGTACCCGAGCGGCCGCTCGCCTTCTTCGCGGCGAACCGCGAGACGCTGCTCGCCGCCGCTCGGGTCCACGAGGCCGCCGCCCTCGACCCGCCCTGCGACCTCGACCGCCTGCGCGACGCGCTCACCCGCGTCGACGCCGACGGGTCGATCGCCGGCGACGACGAACTCGACCGGCTGACCGACGCGGTCGACGACGTCGACGCCGCGGTCGCCACCGCCGAGTCGGTCGCGAACGACCACCTTCGCGACGCCCTCCGCGAGCGCGAGGTGACGATCGAGGGCCGGGACTTCCTCACGCTCGTCGAGCGCGGCGCCCGCGTCGACTCCCTGCTCTCGCAGGAGCTGGCCGACGAGTTCGACGCCGCCGTGACGAGGGCCCGCGAGCATCTCGTCGACGCCCTCGGTCTGTCTGACCTGTCGGCCCTCGGCGAGCGCGCCTTCGGCGGCGAGCCGACGTTTCCGGTCGAGCACGACGAGAGTGCCGTCTCGCGGCTCCGCACGGAGCTCACGGCGGCGCGAGACCGGCGCGCCGGGCGGCTGAAGCGCGACCTCGCGGCGGAGCTGGCCGACCTTCGCGGGCCGGCGGCGGCGCTCGTGCGTGTGGCGCTCGACCTCGACGTCGAACTCGCCGTCGCGCGGTTCGCCCGCGACTTCGACTGTTGCCTGCCGACGTTCGGCGGCGAGGGGTTCGCGCTCGACGGCGGTCGACTCCCGCTGCTGGACGTCCCGTTCGACGAGGTGGCGCCGGTAGACTACGCCGTCGACGGCGTGACGCTCCTCTCCGGGGTCAACAGCGGCGGGAAGACGTCGACGCTCGACCTCGTCGCGCTCGTCCACGTCCTCGGGCAGTCCGGCCTGCCCGTTCCCTGCGAGTCCGCGCGGCTGGAGCGCGTCTCCGCACTCCACTACCAGGCGAAGACGCAGGGGACCCTCGACGCCGGCGCGTTCGAGTCGACGCTCCGGGAGTTCGGCGCGCTGACCGACGGCGCGAGCGACCGGCTCGTCCTCGTCGACGAGCTCGAGTCGATAACCGAACCGGGCGCGAGCGCCCGCATCGTCGCCGGCATCCTCGAGGCGCTCTCCGAACAGGACGCCACCGCCGTCTTCGTCTCGCACCTCGCCGACGAGATTCGCGCCGCCGCGGCGTCGCCCGTCGCCGTCGACGGTATCGAGGCCAGGGGGCTGGCCGACGGCGAACTCGTCGTCGACCGCTCGCCGGTCAAGAACCACCTCGCGCGCTCGACGCCGGAGCTCATCGTCGAGAAGCTGGCCGAGGAGGGCGACGACGGGCTCTACGAGCGGCTACTGGAGAAGTTCTGAGCGCGGGGCGACCCGCAGGGTCGGTCGCGGCTCGTCTCCCGCCGCTCGGCGTAGCCTCGCGGGGACGCCGCCCTGTGGCCCGGCCCTTCGGCCGCGCCACGCTACGTGCCTCGGGCCCTCTCCGGTCGGTGCCGCGTCTGACGCTGGCGAACGTTGAAGTTCCCGCCCGAGCGACGTGAAAGTAGTATGCGCGACCCCGCCGGCGACGACGGGGACGAGATGCTCTCGTGGGACGAGTCGGTGTTCCGCGACGAGCACGTCTTCGAGGTGGACTACGTGCCCGAGACGTTCGACCACCGCGAGACACAGCTGGAGAGCCTGAAGTACGCGCTCCGCCCCGCGGTTCGCGGGTCGCGCCCGCTCAACACCGTCGTCCGGGGGCCGCCGGGGACGGGCAAGACGACCGCGGTCTCGAAGCTGTTCGCGGAGCTGTCGGGCCAGCCGGACGTGCGG
>JAQCMY010000036.1 GCA_028274865.1 Haloferacaceae archaeon
GCGCCCGTCCACGCCACGGACGGTCCGGGCGACAGACGTGGAAGACTCAACTACCGTCGACCCTAACGGACGCGTATGACACCCGATGGGCTGATTCTCGACGTCGACGACTGGGCGAACCGACACGACTGCCCCGAGTGTGGCGAGGACTGGGGCGTCGACAAGCGAAACGGGCGCGTGTACTGTACGGACTGCGGCTCGGACGTGACGCCGACGGTGACGGGACAGCCGTAGCCGGCTACGACCGCCGCAGACATCCCTCTGTGGCGGCGAGACGGGCTGTGATCGGTCTCCGCCGGGGAGCGCGTTCCTCCCGGCTGACGGTGATAGCGACACGCCCGTCTCACGCGCGGGCCGGCGTTCCGGACCGAACCGGTCCGGAGCGTGGCCACGGCGACACGACGGAGCCGGCTGCCCTCGACGACGTGTGCCGGCGAGGACGGTCGCGACCGACCCCGACGACGCCGCCGTGGTCGTACCGGACCACCGGCGTCCAGTCGGGCGCGCGCCGCCGTGCCGGCGTGTCGGCCCCCCGCTGGCGTCGTAGGCGGGACCAGGCGTGTCCGGACCGGCGGGACACGTCGAGCCCGCTGGACAACCGAACCGTTCATTTACCCGTAATACGGGTTGCTATCATGGCTAATAATCGTCCGTCTGGCGAGTCCTCGGGAGGCCTGCTCGCCCTGACGGCGGCGCTCGACCGCGCCGAGACGGTCGAGACCGCGGCTGAGCGGGCGATGGCGCTGGCGGAGACGGCGTTCGACCGCCCGGTTGCGAGCGTCTGCGAGTACGACCCGGTGGCCGGGACGACGACGACGCTCGGGTCGACCGCGCCCCCGTCGGGCCCGGCTGTCGCCGCTCCGGACCGGGTGCCGGACCCGGTTGCTCGCCGACTCCGTGACCACGAGGGCGACCAGCCGGGCGGTGACTCTCCCGACGCGACGGTCGACACCGCCCCTCGGGGGTCACTCCACGCCGAGGCCGTCGTTCCAGTCAGTCACTCCTGGGTGCTGCGTCTCGGCGTGACGGACCCGGAGGGCCTCGACGATTCGGCGGTGTCCGTGGTCGAGGCGCTCGCGGCGAACCTCGAGACCGCGCTGGCCCGGATCGACCGCCGACGGTCGGCGAGCGTGGACTGCGGGGTGGCCCGTGCTCTGTTCGACGGGGCAGACGAGGCGACGTTCGTCAGCGACGCCGACGGCGGACTGGTGGCCGTCAACGGCGCGGCGGCCGGGCTGACGGGCCGCGACCGGTCGGCGCTCCTGACGACGACACTCCCCGATATCGGCGGCGAGGCCGCTCCCGTCGCGGACCACCTCGAGCGCGCCGCGTCCGGGGCGGCGGCGCCGCTCACGACGACGCTCCGGCGTGCCGACGGCACGGCCGTGACAGTCGAGTTCGAGAGCCGCCGGGTCGACGCCGACGGCTCGACGTACGTCTGTACGACCGCACGGACCCCCACGGAGCGACCCGGTGGGGCGGCGGACCGACCGGGGTCGGTCGAGGACGACGTGGCCGCGATGCGCCGCCTGAACGAACTCACGGTCGCGCCCGGCGCGTTCGAGGAGACGGTCGAGCGGCTGCTGTCGCTCGGCTGTGACCACTTCGGTCTCGAGACGGGGATCCTCTCGCGTATCGACGGCGACGACTACGAGGTCGAGGCCGTGGTCGACGCCACCGACACCCACGAGACGGGCGCGGTGTACGACCTCGAGCAGACGATGTGTGGGGTGACACTCGACGGCGAGGCAACCGAGACGCTGGCGTTCGCCGACGTCGAGGACACCGACCACCGAGACCACCCGGCAGCCGAGAGCGTGGGCGCGTACATCGCTGCGCCGGTCGTCGTCGACGGCGAGCCACACGGGACGGTGAACTTCTCGCGGCGGCGACCACGGACGGACGCGTTCCGCCCGGCGGAGACGGCGTTCGTCACGCTCCTCGCGGGGTGGCTCGGCGCCGAGATCGGGCGTCGCCGCCGCTTCGCGGAGCTGGAGCGGTACGAGACGATCCTCGAGTCCGTCGACGACCCGGTGTACGCGCTGGACGCCGACGGTCGGTTCGGCTACCTCAACGACGCCGCACGACGCGAGTTCGGAGACGGACGGGCGGCTGCCGGCGACCGTCCGTCGACCTGGCAGGACGGCACCGGCGTCGAGCAGATCCGGGAGCAGGCCGCGGCGCTGCTCGCCGCCGACGAGCGGTCGACGACCGCGACGTTCGGCCTCGAGACCGCAGACGGACGGCGGGTCGTCGAGAACCGGCTCACGACCGTCGGCGACGAGCGCCACGGCACGGTCGGTGTGCTCCGTGACGTCACCGAGCGGGCGGAGCGCGAGCGCCAGCTCGAGTCGTTCCAGCGGGCGATAGAGGAGGCCGCGGACGGCGTGGCGGTTCTCGACGACGGCGCGTACACCTACGTCGACCGGACGCACGTCGAGATGTACGGCTTCGAGGAGAAGGCACAGCTGCTGGGGAACAGCTGGCGGCGGCTGTACGACGAGGCGGAGGTCGAACGGCTGGAGGCGGAGGCGTTCCCGGCGCTCGAGGCCGACGGCCACTGGCGCGGGATGGTGACCGGCAGCCGACCGGACGGCTCGACGTTCCCCGCCGAGCTCTCGCTGACGGTCGTCGGGGACGAGCGGCTCGTCTGTACGGTTCGCGACGAGACCGAGCGACAGGCGCGCGAGCGCGAACTCGAGCTGAAAGAGCTGGCGATGGACGAGGCGACCGTCGGCATCCAGGTCCTCGACGCGAGCCAGGAGGGCACTCCGCCGGTCTACGTCAACAGCGGGTTCGAGCGGCTGACCGGCTACGACGCCGACGAGGTGCTCGGCCGCGAGCCACGGTTCCTCCGGGACGACGGCACCGACCCGGCGCAGACGGCGCGGCTCCGCGAGGCGATCGCTGCCGAGGAGCCGGTGTCGCTCGAGCGCCAGGACAGCCGGAGGGACGGAACGCCGTACTGGACGCGGCTCTCTCTCACGCCGGTCACGGACGCGGGCGAGGCCGTGCGGAACTACATCGCCATCCAGCAGGACGTCACCGAGCGTCGCGAGCGAAGCCGGTGGCTCCAGCGGTTCCTGAACCAGGGGCCGCTGCTGTTCGTCGAGACCCGTCAGGTCGACGGCGAGGCGGTCGTAGCGTCGTGTAACAGCCGGCTCCTGGACCGGCTGGGGCGCGACCGGGACGACGTGGAGGGCGAGCCTCTCGCCTCGCTGTACACCGCTGAATCCGCAGCCGACCTGCGGGACGGCGGGTACGACGCCGCGCTCACGGGCGAGTTCGAGATGAGCGAGCGCACGCTCGT
>JAQCMY010000282.1 GCA_028274865.1 Haloferacaceae archaeon
TCGCCGAACGCGCCCCGCTCGCGCAGGTCGGCGATCCGGCTGTCGTCGACGCCGGCCTCGGCCAGCACCTCGGCGGCGTGGTCGTTCAGCGCGGGCGGGTCGCGGTACTGGCCGGGGCCGAACCGCTCGCCGAAGACCGGCGTCATCGCCGTCTGTGAGGTTCGTCCGTCGTCGACGGCGAACCGGGCGACGACGCCCGCGGCCTCGAGTCCGGGGTCGTCGAGCAGGTCGGAGGGCTCGTTCACCGGCGCAGCGGGGACGTCCTCCTCGTACAGCGCCGCCAGCACGGCCTCGCGGTCCCGTCCGGCGAGGTGCTCGCGGACCGTCTCGGTCAGGTCGGCCTTGTTCGCGCGGCGCTTCTCGACCGTGTCGAACCGCTCGTCTGCCAGCAGTCCCTCCGCGCCGACGGCGCGGCAGAACGCCGGCCAGTGGCGCTTCGTCGTGACGCCGACGAACAGCCACCCACCCTCCGTCGGGAACACGTCGTACAGCCCCCACGACGGGTGGGAGGCGCCGAGCGGGTCGGGGTTCTCACCCAGGAGGTCCGCGTAGGTGGTCCAGTAGCCCATCCAGTGGGCGGCGGCCTCGAACAGCGTCCCGTCGACGCGCTGTCCCTCGCCGGTGTGTTCGCGCTCGCGCAGGGCCACGAGGACGCCCATCACGCCGTACAGCGCCGCGCCCATGTCCGCGATGGAGGTGCCGACGCGTACGGGCTGGCGCCCCGGCTCGCCGGTGACGCTCATCAGCCCGGACATCGCCTCCGCGACGACGTCCATCCCCGCCCGGTCGCCGTACGGCCCGGCGGCGAACCCCTTTATCGCGAGGTAGACGAGCCCGGGGTTGCGCTCGCGGAGCGTCTCGGCGCCGACACCCAGCCGCTCGGCGGCGCCCCGGCCCATGTTCTCGACGAACACGTCCGCGTCGTCGACGAGCTCGTGGAACGCCGTCAGCCCGGCCTCGCACTTCAGGTCGAGCGTCACCGAGCGCTTGTTTCGGTTCAGCGCCGCGAACATCGCCTCGCCCGTCTCGCCCTGCGTCCGGATGATGTCGCCCGTCCCCGGTCGCTCGACCTTCACGACGTCCGCGCCGAGGTCGGCGAGCATCGACCCGGCGAACGGACCGGCGACGATGTTGCCGAGTTCGACGACACGCAGGTCCGAGAGCGGGAGGTCCCGTCGGTCGGTCACGCGCGACTCCTCGCCGGGAGCGGACTAAAGCGTCCGCTTCGACAGCCGAGAGGCGACCGTCGGCAGCCGGGCGTCGACTCCCGTCCCGCGGGGCGAGCGCGGCCCGGCTCCGGGGTCGCGAGGCGAAGCGTCGTACGGTCCGTCGCCTGGCGGAGTGACTCTGGCCGACCGGTGTCGGCGGCGCCGGACACGCACAGTCGCCCGGCAGCCGTCGACCGGGTCGAGACGCCCGCGTACGGACCGCCCGGGGGATTCACCGAACAGCCGTCGTGGAACACCGTCGAGCCCCGGACGTGTGTTCGGAGAACCACAGCTATTTGTCCCGGACGCGCCCTCGAAGAGACGTGTTCGCGACAGCGCTCGCCGCCGGACTGGCGTTCGGTGCGCGCCACGCCGTCGAGTCAGACCACGTCGCCGCGGTGGCGACGCTCGTCGAGGACGGCCGGTCGTCGCTGTCGACGGGCGCGGCCTGGGGCGTCGGCCACTCGCTCCCGATACTCGCGCTCGGCGCCGTCTTCGTCGCCCTGGGCGTGCGGCCGTCGCCCGCCGTCGCGAGCGGTCTCGAGGCCGTCGTCGGCGTCGTCCTCGTCGTCCTCGGCGTCCGCGCCGTCTCGGGACGGGCGCCGCTCGGCGTCGCGCTGGTCCGTCACGTCCACGGAACGGGCGACGGTCACCGCCACGTCAGGGTTGCGGGCCGGACCGTCGGCCTGACACACAGCCACGCAGCCGGCGAGTCGTTCGCCGTCGGCGTCGTCCACGGGGTCGCCGGGAGCGCCGGCGTGGTCGTGGCGCTCGCGGCGACGGCTGGCGGGCCGGTCGACGGCGCGGGCTTTCTCGCCGGGTTCAGCGCCGCCAGCGTCGTCGCGATGGCCGTCGCGGCGTGGGCGTGGGGCCGGGCCGTCGGCCACGCCGCGCGGCTCCGCGTCCTCGCGGGCGCCGCGAGCGTCGCCGTCGGCGTCGTCCTCGTCGCGGAGGCGGCGGGCGTGACCGTCCCAATGTAGCTGACTCTGTGTCTGTGATGTCTCGTGACCACTCGCTCGCGGCGTCGATTCGCTCCCAACTCAGTCACTACCGTTCCCTGCTCCCGTTCGGCAGTCGCCGCACGGCAGCTCCGCATCGCGGGCCGCCTCGTTTCACTCGCGCGCCGCGTCCGCCCCGCGCTCCGCGGCTCACTCCGTTCGCCGCTCCGCATCCCGGGCCGCCTCGTCCCTCGGCGCCCCGCGCTAGTCGTCCGCGGGCGCCTCGCCCGCAGCGCCGCCGGCCACGGAGGGGTCGTGCTCCTCGGCCGCCG
>JAQCMY010000038.1 GCA_028274865.1 Haloferacaceae archaeon
CTCCGACACGGGCGTAGACGTGTCGTTTCACGCTCAACAGGTCCGACAGTTCGGGGACCAGCGCGCCGGTCCACGGCCCCGCGGCGACGACGGCGGCGTCGGCCTCGTAGGTCCCCGCAGACGAGACGACGCGCACGCCGTCGCCCGTCGCCCGGACCGCGTCGACGCGAACGTTCGCCCGGACCCGCGCGCCGGCAGCCCGGGCCTCCCGGACGAGCGCCGACAGACACCGCTCCGGGTCGAGCAGTCCCCCGTCGGGCTGGTAGAGCGCCCGGTAGCCGTCGCCGAGCGTCCACGCCGGGAAGCGGTCGTCGACGCCGTCGCCGGAGAGCACCTCGTGGTCGACCCCGCCGCTCGCGCACGTCTCGCGCGCGCCGGCAACCAGGTCGCTCCCCGGCGGTCCGACCGTCAGCGAACCCGTGTGGCGAACGAGCGCGCCGGGCGCCGCTCGCCGGCTGTCGAGCGCCCGCCACGCGGCGAGCGACCGGCGGAGCAGCGGGAGGTACGTCTCCCCCTCGTGGTAGGCGAGCCGGAGGATGCGGCGCCGCCCGTGCGAGGACCCGACGGCGTTCGGCACCCCGTGGCGGTCCAGCGCCAGCACCTCGTGGCCGTCGCGAGCGAGGCGGTGCGTCGTGGCGGCGCCGGCGGCGCCACAGCCGACGACGACGACGTCGGGGTCGGCGGTGGTCGGTGCCACGCCGACCTCGTCGGGCGCCCGCGACGTATGCCTGCCGCTCAGAGCCGTGTCTCCCGCACCCGCACGCCCTTGCCGGCGAGGTGACGGGTGCGGTTGCGCGCGAACTCCTCCTCGTCGGTGCCCTGCGTCGCGAGGACGTACACCATCGCCTCGCCGCCGGGGCGCATCGTTCGGCCCGCGCGCTGTGCGCCCTGTCGGCGCGACCCGCCGAGACCGCTCGCCACGACGGCCACCTCGGCGTTCGGCAGGTCGATTCCCTCGTCGCCGACGCGGGAGACGGCGAGCGTCTCGAGCCGTCCGTCGCGGAACGCACCGAGCAGCCGCTCGCGCTCGTAGTGTGGCGTCTCGCCGGAGAGAAAGGGGACGTCGAGCGCCGCGGCGATCGCCTCGCCCTGGTCGAGGTAGTCGACGAAGACGAGCGTCTGTTCGTCCTCGTGTGCGGCGAGCAGCCGCCGCACCTCGTCGACCTTCGCGGGGTTCGTCGCGGCGAGCAGCCGGCGCTCGTGGCCCGATGCCGACGCCCACGCGTTTCGCTCGTCGTCGTCCTCCCACGAGACGAACCGGAGCTCGACCGTGGGCTCGGCGACGTGGCCGGCGTCGAACAGCGCGTCCCAGTCCGTCCCGATCGGGGGGCCGACCAGCGTGAAGATCTCCGTCTCCTTGTCGTCCTCGCGGACCGGACTCGCGGAGTTGTGACAGAACAGGTGGTCACCGAGGAAGTTTTCGTGACCGGTCGACACGTCGTAGACGTACTCGGAGCCGTCGACCTCGGTGATGGCGTCGACCGCAAGGAGCGCGACGTCTCGGTCGAGCAGCCACTCGGCGTCGACCGATCCTCGCTCGACCAGCGTCGAGAGTTCGTCGTTGTTCAGTCGCGCACGGGCCCCGAGCCCTGAGTCAAGCGTTCCGCCGTCGGTCGCCTCGTAGCGGTCGACGGCCTCGTAGGCCGCGCGCAGGTCGTCGGTGAACGGCGTGAGCGAGAGCCGACCGCCGTCCCGACGGTTCGCGGGGTTGAACCGGACGAGGTTGTTCGTCGTCGTGTCGTGTGACCCCTCGCGGACGCCGATGTCGCAGTCCCGGCGGTAGACCCCGCCGACGTGCCCCAGTGAGGCGAGGATCAGGTTCAGTCCCTGTGCGAGTTCGTCGCTTGACGTCGATATCGTTACCATCTCGCGTCCGCGTTCGCACTCGGCCCTGTGGCCGTCGCCGAGGACGACGCCCTGCAGGAACGGAGCGTGGGCACGTGGGGTCGAGAGGAGGGCTGGCGGAACCCGCTTTGTCCGCGCGCCGTTCGACATCCCGAACGACTCCAGCAGTCGCTTGAGCACGCCCGAAACACGGATCGTCGCGCAGTTCCCCGTCCGCTGAATGGATATGTCCGCCTCGGGACAGACGGCACGGACGACATCGAGGAACGCACCGACCTCGGACTGTTCCTCGCCGTCCGTCGCGTAGAACTCGACCCGGTGTTCGTCGAATGCGCCGTCCGCGACGAACAGTCCGGCCAGGCGCGCGAAGTCCTCGATCGGGAGTTCCGGTGGGACGTACGAGTGTCGACCGTGGACGGAGACGCCAGTAACGTGCTCGCGGTCGAGACCGATCTCCTTGGCGACCGACAGCGGGAGGTTCCGTCTCGTCTTCCAGTTGTACCGGCTCTTGTTGTCGGCGATCTCCTGTTCGTACAGCGGGTCGAAGACCGACTCAGGAGCGTTCTCGTCGACCAGCACGTCTCCCTCCTCAACCCGCCCCATCACGTCGACCGTCGCCGCATCGCGTCCCGGGTCGGGAACCGTCTTCGGCTGGAGGAGGTAGTCGTCATCGCCCAGTTCACCGGGGAGCTTGCTCGTCAGTGCCGTCTCGCTCCCGTCGAAGACGACAAGCGAGTGGTCTGCCGTCACGGTGACCTCACGACCGTTGCGGGCCCTGACACGGTAGAGCGGGCCGTCGTGCTCGTGGCGCATCACCGCCGTCACCGGCGTCCACTCGACGGTCCCGTCGTCCGCGACACCGAGCGTCTCGACGCCCGCGACGGCTGCCACGCCGGTCTCGTCTCCCAGATGGTCGGCTGCGAGTGACTC
>JAQCMY010000289.1 GCA_028274865.1 Haloferacaceae archaeon
ACCCGGTGACGGCGTTGCCGGTGTCGATCTTGGTGTGTCGAACATTGCTACTGTCGCCTTTCCCGACGAGTATGTGCTGTATCCCGGCAACACGATCAAGCAGGACAACCACTACTTCCAACAGCGAGAGTACGACACCGAAGGCGAGAACGGCCCGTCACAGCAGGCACAACGCTTGCGACAGAAACGGAGACGCCGTGAGACACACTTCTACCACACACTCACGAAGACGATTATCGAGGAGTGCGTGGAGCGTGGCGTCGGGACACTCGTCGTTGGCTGGCCCGAAGATGCCCGGTCAGAAGACCTCGGGAAGACAGCGAACAAGTGGTTGCATACGTGGGCGTTCGACCGGCTGTATCAGTATCTCAGATACAAGGGCAAGGAACACGGTATTGAGGTACTGAAAGAAAACGAGTGGAACACCTCAAAGACTTGTTGTGAGTGCGGTGACACAGCCGATAGTAACCGTGTTGAACGTGGCCTGTACGTGTGTGACTCCTGCGGGCTGGTAGCCAACGCCGACTGCAATGGCGCAGAGAACATTAGACAAAAGACAACTCCGAATCCCTCTGTGGATAGGAGTAACGGCTGTCTGGCACAGCCTTCGGTCTACTTGTTCGATAGATCAACGGGTGAAATAGCCCCACAAGAACAGGTAGTACCGTAGACCAGCAAATATCCCAACGCTGCGGTACGGGAAGCCTCGTCGTTTAGGACGAGGAGGATGTCACCTCTCGCCCGGTACGTCGGTGACCGGCGCCTCGTCGGCCTGGGCCCGCCACAGCCCGGCGTACTCGCCGCCGGCGGCGAGCAGTTCGTCGTGGGTTCCCGACTCGACTACCTGCCCGTCGTCCATCACGACGATCTGGTCGGCGTCACGGATCGTCGAGAGCCGGTGGGCGACGACGAACGCCGTCCGGTCGGCGACGAGACGGTCGATCCCGGCCTCGATCCGCTCTTCGGTCTCCGTGTCGACGTCGCTGGTCGCCTCGTCGAAGACGATGATCGCCGGGTCGTTCAGGAGCGCGCGGGCGATGGCGATCCGCTGGCGCTGGCCCCCCGAGAGCTTCACCCCGCGTTCGCCGATCTGGGTGTCGTAGCCCTCGGGCAGGTCGCGGACGAACTCGTCCGCGGCGGCGGCGTCGGCGGCGGCCTCGACCCGGCTGCGGTGGCTCCGGTCGCCGCGCCGCTCGGCCTCGAGCGCCGCCTCGTCGCCGTACGCGACGTTCTCTGCGACCGTCCCGGAGAACAGGTACGGCGACTGCTCGACGACCGCCACCTCGTCGCGGAGCGCCGTGAGGTCGTACTCGCGCACGTCCCGACCGTCGACCAGCACCCGCCCGCCGTCGACGTCGTCAGCGTCGCCGGACGACCCTGATTTGCCGACGGGAGCTTCGCTTCCGCCGACGTCGTACAGCCGCGGGACGAGGCTCACGAGCGTCGACTTGCCCGCGCCGGTCGCGCCGGCGAGGCCGACGGTGTCGCCCGGCGCCACGTCGAGCGAGACGCCGTCGACGACCGTCTCGCGGCTGTCGTACGCGAACGAGACGTCGTCGAACGTCACCCGGCCCTCGACCCCGTCGGGAACGTACGGGTCGGCGGGGCTCGTGAGCGACGGCTCGCGCCCCAGCAGGCCGAACACCCGTTCTGCGCTCGACTTGGCGAGCTGGTACTTGTTCGCCGAGCGGCCGATCCGGCGCATCGGCGAGTAGAGCCGCCGGAGGTAGAGGAAGAAGGCCGCGAACGCACCGGTGGTGATGAGCGCCGCCTCGCCGGGCGGCGTCGTGATGATCGAGCGCCCGCCGACGAACAGGACGACGACGAACACGACGCCGGTGAGCAGGCGGAGCGCGGCGAAAAAGCCCCGGCGGATGCGGAGCGCCCCCACCTTCTGGTCGTGGTACTCGCCGCTCTGTGCGGCGACCCGGTCGCGCTCGAAGTCGTACCGGTCGAACGCCTTGACGACCGCGACGCCGCCGAGGTTGTTCTCCAGCCGACCGTTCAGCCGCGCCACGGTCTCGCGGATCGACCGGTACCGCGGCTCGATCCACCGCAGGAAGAGGGCGCTCGCGAGGCCGACGAGCGGCACCGGCGCCAGCGCCACCAGCGCGAGCGTCGGCGAGTAGTACCACAACACGGCCGCGATACCGCCGACGGTGGCGACGACCCGGACGAACTGCCGGAACTCCGTGTTGAGAAAGCCCTCCAGCCGGTTGACGTCGCTGTTCAGCACCGACATCAGCTCGCCGGTCTGGTGGTCGGCAAAGAAGCCCATCGAGAGGTGCTGGATGTGGTCGTACGTGTCGTTTCGGAGGTCGCGCTGGATCTTCTGTGCCGACGACTGGAGGAGGTACCGCGAGCCGAACCGTGTCGCCGACCGGAGCAGGTACGCGAGCGCGGCGACGACGACGAGCCGGCGCAGGAGCGCGAGCCGCGCCGCCTCGCCGGCGACCGGCGCCGCCGGGACGAGGCCCAGGTCCGCGAGTAGCCCCGGCTCTGCGGACCCGAGTACCACCCGGTCGATCGCCGTCGCGACGACGACGGGCGGGACCAGCCGGGTGGCGCGCGTCCCGACCGCGGCGAGGACCCCGACAGAGAGCCGCGGCCAGTACCCCCGGGCGTAGCCGAGGAGGTTCACCATCGGGTGACCGTCGACCGTCTCGCGGACGCCCTCGAGGCCGCCGTCGTCGCTCACGCGGGCGTCACCGCCCGCCGACCGAGCCAGTTCACGACCGTCCGAACGCCCCCGGCGGGATAAGTGCTGGCCGGCGTGACGACAGCCCGTCGCCGCGGCGCCGAGCCGGCCCGTCAGCCGTCACAGCAGACCGTGTACCCGACGTCGGCGTCCCGGAGCGCGGCGGCGCGTTCACAGAGCGCCGCCGGCGTCTCGAACAGGCCGAACTTGCTCACCGTCTCGCCGTCGGCGCGGAGCGTCAGGCTCCACCGCGGTCCGTCGGCGCCGTGGCGCTCGACGAGGAGCGTCCGGTCCGGGAGCCGGACCCGGAGCCGGTCGGCGGGCTCGTCGACGACCCGGTCCGCCGGGACGTCGAGTGCCGCGGCCAGCCGGAGGCGGATCGCAGCCGCGTCGTCGTCTTCGGTCACGCGCCCGCTTCGTCCCGGAGCGCCGAGTGGCTGTCGCCCGACGCAACCGTTACCCGTCAACAGCCCCTCCCTCCTATGTGTCTCGTTCCGTGCCACCGGTCGACGACCCTGTCCGCTGTACAGCGTGCCGTACGGCGCTCCGGGCCGGCGGTCGCACGTCTGTGTCGTTCCTGCTCCTCGACCGCCTGCGCATCCCGGTCGTCGGCTGCGAGGACCACCTCGACCAGTTCGCGTCGACGTGTGAGCTGACGACGGTCGCGGACGCCGAACTGCTGTCACACCCGCCCGCGGGCGGGATTCCCTGCCCGTCGTGCCGGCTCGCCCCGCACGAGCCGACGCGGGCCGTCGTCCCGATCGACGGCGGCGCCGTCGCCGTCGTCGCGTGCCCCGAACACCGCGACGCGGTCGTCGAGCGCTACGGCGCCGGCGTCGAGACCCGCCAGCAGCTGACGACCGACGTGGCGGACAGCCGCTGACCGCGGGGTCGTCGTTCGTGGCGAACGGCCCGCGACGGCGGGCGCGTGCTACCGGGAGGGAGGACAGGCTGGGGCGTGCTGTCGGTCGAGGCTGTGGCTACTCGTCTGTCGACGCTTCGTCAGCGCGCTTGCGCTTCCGGACGCGCTGTGCGCGGATTCGGTCGGCGATATCTCGGGGCTCGGCTGTGGCATCCTGGGGCATCGGGGGATCAGCCGGCGGAGGAACCGGCACCGGCGGCTACGAGAGGATGGGGAAAGTCGGCACCGGAGACTCAAACCGTCGCTTGAACGTGTGGGTCGGTGACACGGACTGCCCCGACCGCCCGGACGGTGCTGTGGCGCGCGCCTCCGGACGACGACGCTCCCCGAGACGCGAGCCCCGCCGCCCGGGCACCGCGGCTGTCGCGCCGGGCGTGTGGGGGCTGTGCGAGACGCGTCCCGGCGTCCGTTCGTCCCGCGCGGAGGCTGCCGTTTCCGTGCTGAGGCTGCCGCTCGTCGCGCGGCGCGCGCACGCACACGCGGGGTTCAAGTGGCCACGACGTGTATAGCTCGTATGAGCAAGCACGACCGCAGCCCGACCGCCACGTCTCTCCCCGGGTACGACGAGGTCGACGTCTCCGTACTCGTGGTCGGCGCCGGAGCAGCCGGCGCCAGAGCCGCGATCGAACTCGCCGACCAGGGCGTCGACGACGTCCTCGTGCTCGGCAAGCGAAGCCACGGCGACGCCCACACCACCTGGGCCCGCGGCGGGATCAACGGCGCGCTCGGCACCCACGACCCGGAGGACAGCTGGGCGATCCACGCCGCGGACACGCTCAACGAGGGCCACTTCCTCAACGACCCCGCGAAGGTCGAGACGGTGGCAAAGCAGATGCCAGACCGGCTGCGCGAGCTCGACGAGTGGGGGATGGACTACTCCCGGACCGACGACGGCGAGATCGACCAGCGCTTCTTCGGCGCACAGTCGTTCCGCCGCACCGCCTTTGCCGGCGACCACACCGGCGAGTCCTTACTGAACACGCTGGTCGACCGTGCCCAGGAGCTGTCGATCCCGTACCGCGAGGACGTGATGATCACGAAGCTGGTCTCGGACGACGACGCGGTGTACGGGGCCGTCGGCTTCGACATGGACAGCGGCGAGTTCGTCCTGTTCAACGCCGGAACGGTCGTGCTCGCGGCAGGCGGGTACGCCGCCGTCTACAACAGGCACACGTCGCGTGACGACGAGAACAACGGCGACGGCCCGGCGCTCGCCTACGACGCCGGCGCGTCGCTGATGGACATGGAGTTCGTCCAGTTCCACCCGACCGGGATGGCCGTCGACGAGTCCGACCCCGAATGGGAGCCCTGGAGCGGACGGCTCGTGACCGAGGCCGTCCGTGGCGAGGGCGGACGGCTGTACAACACCGACGGCGAGCGGTTCATGGAGCGGTACTCGCCAGACCAGATGGAGCTCGACGCCCGCGACGTCGTCGCCCGCGCAATCGCACAGGAGGTCGCCGAGGGCCGCGGGACCGACAACGGCGGCGTGTACCTCGACATCTCGCACCGCGACGCCGGGTTCATCGAGGACCGCCTGCCCCGGATGTACGAGCGCTTCGCGGAGCTTGGCGTCGACATGGCCGAGGAGCCGGTCGAGGTCGCGCCGACCAGCCACTACGGGATGGGCGGCGTCGTCGTCGACGACAGCGGCGAGACCGACGTCGACGGGCTGTTCGCGGTCGGCGAGACGATGGCCGGCGTCCACGGCGCGAACCGGCTCGGCGGCAACTCGCTCGCCGAGACCGTCGCCTTCGGCACCGTGGCCGGCGACCGAATCGCCGACCGGGTCGACGGCCCCGGCTCCGTCCCGGACGACCTGGTCGAGAGCGTCGTCGAGCCACAGATCGCCGGCCTCGCCGAGACCGCCGGACGCGACGGCACCTACGACGTCGACGCCGTCTTCGTGGAGCTACAGGACCTCATGTGGGAGCACGCCGGACTCCTCCGCGACGAGGCGTCGCTGTCGACCGGGCTCGACGCGCTCGACCGCGTCCGCGAGAAGGCCGGCGACCTGGACGTCGGGCCGGTCACGAGCCGGTCGTTCGAGTACGCGGTCGACATCGGGTTCATGCTGACAGCCGCCGAAACCGTCCTCCGGGGCGCACGCGAGCGGACCGAGTCCCGGGGCGCACACTACCGGACCGACTACCCAGACGTCGACGAGGCCTGGCAGCAGAACATCCTGTACGAGCAGGCCGACCTCGGCGGTATGCGGACCGACGTCAGCCCCGTCGGCAGCCCCGACGAGACCGTGCAGGCGGCGCTCGACGAGGGCCACGAGCTCGACTACCACCAGCTGGAGTAGCCCGGGCGACGATGGACGTCGGCGTCTCCGTCGGCCCGTACGTCGACCGGATCGAGACGCTCCCGCCGTCGTTCGAGCACGTCGAGGTCGCGATCGGCGAGGGCGAACGGCCGCTGAGTGCGCTCGACACGGACGCCCTCGCCGACGAGCTCTCGACACACGGATTCGGCTCGACGGTCCACCTGCCGTACAGACAGCCGCTGGCGACGCCGGTCGCGCGCGTCGACAGCGCGACGCTTGCGTACCTCGACGACGTGCTCGCCGCGGCGGCTGCGCTCGGCGCGACGACGGCTGTCGCCCATCCCCGGTTCCGCGGGGCCGGACGGGACCACCTCGCCGACCGGATGGCCGCGCTGCGCGAGCGCGGCGCGGCCCACGGCGTCGCCGTCTGTTTCGAGACGGTCGGGTACGCCGGCGGCGTGTCGCTCGACCGCGTCGGCGAGCTGGCCGCCGACGCTGACGCCGCGGTCTGTCTCGACGTCGGCTACGCGTACCTCGAGGCCGGGACCGACGGCACGAACGCGTTCCTCGGGTCGTACGGCGACCTCGTCGACCACCTCCACGTCCACGGCGCGCGTCACCGTGGCGACACCCACATCCCGGTCGGGAGCGGCGACGTCGAGTACGAGGCGCTCGGACCGGCGATCGCCGACGCGGCTCCGACGACCGCGACGGTCGAGGTGTTCACCGAGCAGCCGGACTACCTCGCGGCGTCTGCCGAGCGGTTCGAGGCGGCGCTCGACGGCGAGTAGCCCCACCCGGTGGCCGCCGTCCCCGTCTCGACACGAGGGACTTTGCCCGCCGGGCCGTAGCCGGGCCGTGACCGACCAGCCCCCTCGGCTCCCGACGGCGTGGCTCTCGCCGCTCGCGGCGTCGGTCGACCGTGTTCTGGCCCGGCACGGCTACGACATCGCGGCGACGACCGACGCGTTCGACGACGCGGTTCCGGGCGACGGCGGGCTGTTCGACCCCGCGACCACCGCCGCCGAGCTCCGGGCCGCAGCCGAACGGCTCGGCGACACGGCGCCGTCTCCGGTGCCGTCGCCCGCCCCGGCGCTCGACGGCGCGACGGCTGTCTGCTACACCGACGGCGGCTCGCGGGGGAACCCCGGACCCGCGGGCGCCGGCGCGGTCGTCGCGACTGCCGCGGGCGACACGGCCGTTCGTGTCGGGCGCCCGGTCGGCTCGCGCACCGACGCGAACGTCGCCGAGTACGCCGCGCTCCACCTCGGACTCGACCGGCTGCTCGCGTGCTGTACGCCGTCGGCGGTCGAGGTCCGGAGCGACTCGCGGACCGTCATCGACGACGTCTGGGGCGACGGCGAGCCGACCGTCGACGGCGTGACACGGTACCGCGAGCGGATCGCGGCGCTGCTGGCGACGGTTCCGGACCACCGGGTCGTCCACCTCGCCGACCACGAGCCGAACCCGGC
>JAQCMY010000001.1 GCA_028274865.1 Haloferacaceae archaeon
GGTGTTCACCGCCGATCTACCAGCTACCATTTATAATCGAGCAGCCGAGGCGCTGGCGATATCCGTCATCGATCCCTTATAAATGAACCATAACGGAGCGGATCGAGTCACAATACCGTACTCCGCGTTCGACGGGTGACACGCGTGTCCCCGCCCACGTTATACCCCTCGAACCCTATGTAACAGACATGAACCAACTCGTGAACGGCGAGTGGCGCACAGACACCTACGAGGCGACGGACGAGGAGGGCGCGTTCCAGCGCGGCGAGACCACCTTCCGGAACTGGGTCGCGGGCAGCGACGTGCCGGACCACGTCGACGCGGAGCCGGACGAGCGCTTCCAGCCGGAGGCCGGCCGGTACCACCTGTACGTCTCCTACGCCTGCCCGTGGGCGCACCGCACGCTCCTCGCGCGCTCCCTCCTGGGCCTCGAAGACGCGATCAGCGTCTCCGTCGTCGACCCGTGGCGCGGCGAGGACGGCTGGCAGTTCAGCCCGGAGAAGGCGGGCTGTACGCGCGACCACCTCCACGACAGCGACTACCTCCGCGAGCTGTACGTCGAGGCCGACCCCGACGCCACCTGCCGGGTGACCGTGCCCGTGCTGTGGGACACCGAGGAGGAGACGATCGTCAACAACGAGTCCCGCGAGATCCTGCGGATGCTCTCGACCGCGTTCGCGGACATCGGTAACGGCGCCTCGCTCCTCCCGGCCGACGACGACGACGCGACCGTCGAAGACGTCGACGAGGTCGTCACCGACATCTACGAGCCGATCAACAACGGCGTCTACCGCGCCGGCTTCGCCACTTCCCAAGAGGCGTACGACGAGGCGATGGACGAGCTGTTCGACGCGCTCGACCGCTACGACGACCACCTCGCGGACCAGCGCTACCTCGTCGGCGACTCGCTGACCGAGGCGGACATCTGTCTGTTCACCACCCTGATCCGCTTCGATCAGGTGTACCATACGCACTTCATGTGTAACCGGCAGTTCATCCACCAGTACGACAACCTCTGGCCGTACCTGCGCGACCTCTACCAGACGGCGGGCGTCGCCGAGACGGTGGACATGTCCCACATCAAGGAGCACTACTACACCACGCACCCGGACGTGACGCCGACCGGAATCATCGCGCGCGGCCCCGACCTCGACTTCGAGGCGGGCCACGACCGCGACCGGCTGGGCGGCGAGGCGCCGACGCCCGACGCCGCGGACTGAGCGGAGGCGGACCGTTTCGTTCGGGCCCCCTCTTTTCGCCCGTGCGGATTCTGGCAGTCGCGCCGTCAGTCGTCGCCCGGAACCTCGGCGTCGCTGAGCGACGCGTCGGGCTGGAAGACGACGCCCGGGTCGAGGTCGTCGAGCGGTTCGCCCGCCTGGACCCGATTGGGCCAGTCGTGGTTGGCGAGGGCGCCGGTCCCGAGCGTGATCAGGTCGGCGCCGTCCGCTATCGCCGCCCGGGCCCTGTCGGGATCGCCGAGACTCCCGTTAGCGATCACGGCGACGCCGTCGTCGACGTGCTCGACCGCGAGTTCCGCGAGCGTTCGGTCGGTGTCGGGCACTTCGGGAGCGGTCGCGTCGCCGCCGGTGACGTGGACGTAGTCGGCGCCGGCCTCGGAGAGCGCGCCGAACAGCGCGGCGGCGGTCGCCTCGCCGTCGGGCCAGACCCGCTCCTCGTCGGTCACCGCCGCCTGCGAGGCGCGGATCCCGACCACGAACGCGTCGGGCGTGGCCTCGTCGATGGCCGCGGTCACTTCGGCGGGGAACCGCGCCCGGTTCGCCGGCGAGCCGCCGTACTCGTCGTCGCGGTCGTTGACCAGCGGGTCGACGAACTCGTGGAGGAGGTAGCCGTTGGCGGCGTGGACCTCGATCCCGTCGAAGCCGGCGTCGTGCGCGCGCTCCGCCGCGGCGACGAAGCCCGCTTTCACGTCGTCGAGCCCCTCGTCGTCGAGCCCGTCCGCCTCGGGGAACTCGCCCGAGCCGCCGTACAGCTCCGCCATCTCGCCCGGCGGGCGGTACGAGGAGGGGGCGACGGGACCGAACCCGTAGCGGTTGCCCTGCGACTGCGCCCCGGCGTGCATCAGCTGCGCGAAGATCGGACTGCCCGCCTCGTGGACGGCGTCGACGACCGGCTCCCACGCCGTCGCCTGCTCGTCGATCGCGAGCCCGGGCTGGTTGCGGTAGCCTTGGCTGTGGGTCGCGTCCGGGTGAACGCCCTCGGTGACGAGGAAGGAGAAACCCCCGCGGGCGAAGGAGGCGTAGTAGCGGGCCATCCGGTCGGTGGGACGGCCGTCGCCCGTCGCGCTCGTCCGCGTCATCGGCGCGAGGCCGACGCGGCCGTCGAGGGTGTGTCCGTTCAGTTCGAACTCGTCGAAGAGCGGGTCGTCAGCCATCACCGTTGGGTACCGCGGTCAGGCAAATAAGGGGACGGCGGCTGTGCGCGACCGCGTACACAACACGTGTGATACCACGTCGCATTCAGCCGCCGAGCCGGAGACCGCCCTTCGAACGACTGAGTTCGGTCCGGGTCGCTCGACGGGACCGACGGAAAGGAGAGATGAAACGCGGCGGCCGCGGACGGCTGGGTTACCCTTCCATCCCGCCGAACGAGAGGCCGTCCTCGACGGAGCGCTGCGCCGCGAAGTAGACGATCGCGACCGGCAGCGCGAACAGGTTCGCGAACGCCGCGAAGCGGGTCCACGGCGTCGAGAACCGCCCCTCGGTGGCGAGGTTGTACAGCTCGACCGAGAGCGGGTAGTTCTCCGGGCGCAGCAGCGTCTGCGCGATGATGAACTCGTTCCACCCGGCCAGCCAGACGAAGATCAGGACGACGGCGAGCCCCGGCTTCGTCAGCGGGATGATCACCTCCCGGATCGTCTCCAGGAAGCTCGCGCCGTCGACCATCGCCGCCTCCTCGTAGGAGACGGGGATGTTGTCCATGTACGTCTTCAGCAGCCACGTGTTGAACGGGATCGCCCCCGCGGCGTAGAACAGGCCCAAGACGAACAGGTTGTTCGTGAGTCCGTAGGAGCTGAACAACGAGTACAGCGCCACGAGCGTCGCGATAGACAGGCCCGCGCCGATCTGTGTGAAGAGGACGTAGCCGTAGAGAATCCGCTTTCGACCGACGAAGCTCCGCCGCGAGAACGCGTACGCGGCCGGGACGATCATCCCGAACCCGGCGGCGAGCGTCACGCTGACGATGTAGAGGCTGTTGAACACCGCGCCGGGGCCGGTCTCGGTGCCGGCCCACCGGAAGCCGACGAGTCCGTTCGCGCCGCCGAGGACGAGCTGCGGGTATCCCCAGTCGCCCTCGACGAAAAAGAAGTCGGACTGGAACACCACCCAGCGGTACGCGTTCAGGTTGTACGTCGACGGGTCGGGGAAGATGCCGCTCGTGTTGAACAGCCGGATCCCCTCCGCGAGCGACGCCGTGAAGATCCAGAACAGCGGGAACAGCAGGATCAGTACCATCCCCAGTCCGACCAGTGTCATCACGACGCTCTTCCCCACGTCCCAGGGAGTGCGCTTGCCGGTCCGCAGGTCGTAGACCGCTCGCTGGATCGTCACGACGAACCGCTTGGGGGCGGTCACGAGCCCGACGAGCTTCGCGCGGATCAGCGCGGCGACGGAGGCGACCAGCGCGGTCGCGGAGTCGAGGGCGCTCATTCGTCGCCCACCCCCTCAGCGAGCCCGCCGTACCGCACGGCGGCGTACATGAACACGCCGATGATACCGATGGCGACGATGAGGATCGCCGCCGAAAGCCCGAACTCGTTGAACTGGATCGCCTCGCGGTAGCCGTACACGATGATCAGCTCGTTCTTCCGAGACGGTCCGCCCTGGTTGAACACCCACGGGATCAGGAACTGCTGGAACGATGTCGCGCCGGTGAGGATCGACGCGAACAGCACCGGTCGCTTGATCGCGGGCAGCGTCACGGTCCGGAACCGATTGAGCCACCCGGCCCCGTCGACCATCGCCGCCTCGTGGAGCTCGCGCGGAACGTCTTGGAGCGCGCTCACGATGATGATCACCATGAACGGATACGCGAGCCACACCTCGGTGGTGACGTACGCGAAGAACGCGGCCCAGCGGCCGCTGAGGAACCCGATCGGAACGTCGAACAGCAGCGCCTGCGGCGCCGACAGCGC
>JAQCMY010000005.1 GCA_028274865.1 Haloferacaceae archaeon
GACCGGCGCCCGGGGACCGAACCTGTCGGTGACGCTCAGCACGTCGCCCTCGTCCAGCGTCGCCGTCGCCTCGACTACCTCGTACCTGTCCGGCTTCATCTGGACAGACAGTCACGTTCGTAGCCGTAAGTATCCTTTTCGACACGAACGTTCGGACGAAAAGGGACGTTCGTCCCCTGCGTTCGGCCACGTGGCAACGAGTGTCGGCTCTCTATGTCTCGCACGCCCTCTGTGGTCCGTGCGTGGCGGCCAGGACGGCTGCGCGTGTCGTGGCGACGACGGGCGGGAGGGTTAATCCTCGGCGGCCCCGACATCTCGGCGTGTTCTTTCCCACGCACCTGCTCGTCGCGGTCCTGATCGGGAGAGGCAGGTTCCCGACGGTGTGGGTCGTCTTCGGTGCCGCGCTGCCGGACGTCGTCGACAAGCCGCTGGCGATGGTCGGGGTCGTCCAGACCTACCACACCGTCGTCCACTCGGCGCTGTTCGGGGCCGTGTTCGCCGTCGCACTGGCCCTCGCGTGGTCGACGGAGCGGGGCCCGAGCGTCGGCGTGGTCGTGGCGACCCTGGTCGGCTGGGGCAGTCACCTCGGGGCCGACGCGCTACACATCACGCTCAACGGACGCCCGGAGAACACCGTCTTTCTGATCTGGCCGGTGGTCGAGACGTGGGACTCGATCGACGCCGGTCCGGGGCCGTTCATCCTGCAGTACGCCGGAACCACGTCGTTCTACCTCGAGGTCGTCATCTGGGTGTGTGCCGGCTACCTCTTGTTCCGCGACGGACCGGCGGTGGGCGTGCTGGGCCGGTCCTGAGCGGCCAGCCGAGAGCAGGTGGTGCTCACCGACGCTCGCGCAGCCGCGCCCGCAGCGTCGACGGAGTGACACCGCGGACAGACAGCTCGTACCCCACCAGCGACAGAAGCGAGACGAGGCTCAGGGCCGCTGCCGCGAACTCGGGGAGCCGCATCCAGCTGGGCGTGACCAGGACGATGCCGTTGACGACGCGAGGCCCGAACGTCGCCGTCGCGGCGGCTCTCGCCCGCTCCCCCGGGGTCTCCGGGTCGGCGGTCCGCGACACCAGGCCGGCGTCGTCGGCGGCCGTCCCGTTCCCGCTCTCGTCGGGTGTCGACAGGCGTTCGGCCTCGTACGCCTCGATCGGGGTCGACACTGACCAGTGTACGCCGCCGCGCTCGTCGACCTCGACGACCCGGTTGCCGTTCGTGTCCGTGACGAGCGTGTGCCCGTTTGGAAGTCGGTCGGCGTCACGGGGCCACTGGAGTCGTGTGTCCTGCCAGACCCACGACTCGGTCCACTGGCCGTCCTCGAACTGGTACTCGACGACCCTGTCGTTGTTCGAGTCCGCGACGACGATGGCCGGGCCGCCGTGTGCTTCGGGGATGTAGTCCGGGTTGTGCTGCTCGTCCAGTATCGAGTGGGCGTCGTCCCGGCCGAGAGACAGCGTCTGGTTCACCTCTCCGGAGGTGCGGTTGATGAAGAGCACGGTGTCCTGGTTGCGCAGGCTCGCCGTCACGTACTGTCCGTCGCGGACTATCTCGACGTCGTTCAGGTGTGTCCAGTCGTCGCCGAACGCACCGCCGGAGGACGGCTGCAGGTCGGTGTACGCGCTCCACGCCCAGACCGTGATGTCCCTGGAGACGTCGACGACCCGCACCTCGTTCTGCGCGATGTCGGCGATCACGTAGTGCGTCCGGTTGATCCGGTCGACGTCGTGCCACTCGACGTCCCGGCGTCCCGGCGTGACCTCGCGGTACAGCGTCGAGCGCGAGCCGGTCGAGACGTTGAGCCGCTCGATACGCTGTACCACACAGGCCGAGCACTCGACGCCGCTCGGGTCGTGTGTCACCGTCGAGACGACGACGGAGCTGGACGTGCCGCGAATCGGGTCGACGTCCCAGTACTCGTCCCGGCGGGTCTCGTGGTACCCGACGACGCCTCGCTCGTCGACGACGACGAACTCCGTCCCGGTGACGACGGTCCGACCGGGCGCGGGGTCGGCGACAGTCTCGCCCGTCGAGTACGCCGGGCCGCCTCCTCCGACCACCGGGTTCGTGCCGACGACGAGCACCAGCGGGAGGACGACGAGCCCGACCAACACGAGCCGAGTCGTGCGCATACGTCCGGCTCGGCTCGCCGTCGCTTGC
>JAQCMY010000012.1 GCA_028274865.1 Haloferacaceae archaeon
CGCAGGTCGTCGTCGACCGCGTCCTCGTTCTCCTCGAGGAGCGTCTCGGCGCGCTGGACCGCCGACTCGGCCTCGTTGCGGGCCTCGATGCGCTGGCGCCGCTTCTCGTCCTCCTCGGCGTGCTCCTCTGCCTCCTGTTGCATCTGCTCGATCTCGTCGTCGGAGAGGCCGGCGCCGCCCTCGATCGTGATCGACTCCTCGTTGCCGGAGCCCTTGTCCTCGGCGGAGACGTTGACGATCCCGTTCTCGTCGATGTTGAACGTCACCTCGATCTGTGGCGTCCCGGCGGGGGCGGGCGGAATACCGGAGAGCATGAACTCGCCGAGCAGCTCGTTCTCCTCGGCGATCTCGCGCTCGCCCTGGAAGACGCGGATGTTCACCGACGTCTGGCTCGCCTGCGCGGTGGTGAACACCTTCGACTCCTCGGTCGGAATGGTGGTGTTCTTGTCGATGAGACGCTCGAACAGGCCGCCTTTCACCTCGACGCCGAGCGAGAGCGGCGTCACGTCTAGCAGGACGATGTCGTCGACGTCGCCCGAGAGGACGCCGCCCTGGATCGCCGCGCCCAGCGCGACGGCCTCGTCCGGATTGACGCTGCTGCGGGGCTCCGTATCGACCAGCTCTTCGACCTTGTCGCGGACCTGCGGCATCCGCGTGGAGCCGCCGACGAGGATCACCTCGTCGATGTCGCCGGCGTCGTAGCCCGCGTCGGCGAGCGCCTGCTGGGTCGGGTCGACGGTGCGGTCGACCAGGTCCCGCGTGAGCGACTCGAACTTCGCGCGGGTCAGCGACTGCTCGACGTGGAGTGGCCCCTCGTCGGTAGCGGCGATGAACTGCTCGTTGATCGTCGTCTCCTTGCGGTTCGACAGCTCGATCTTCGCCTCCTCGGCGGCCTCCTTCAGCCGCTGGAGCGCCTGCCGGTCGTCGCGCAGGTCGATGCCGTGTTCGGCCTCGAACTCGTCGGCGACGTGGTCGACGACCGCCCAGTCCCAGTCGTCGCCCCCGAGGTCGTTGTCGCCGTTCGTGGCGACGACCTCGTAGACGCCCCCGCCGAGGTCGAGGATGGAGACGTCGAAGGTCCCGCCGCCGAGGTCGTAGACGAGGACGGTCTGGTCGGACTCGTCGTCCAGCCCGTAGGCCATCGAGGCAGCGGTCGGCTCGTTGATGATACGCTCGACCTCGAAGCCGGCGATCTCGCCGGCGTCCTTCGTCGCCTGCCGCTGCCGGTCGGAGAAGTAGGCCGGGACGGTGATGACCGCGCGCTCGACCTCGTCGCCGAGGTACTCCTCTGCGTCGCGCTTGATCTTCTGGAGGGTCATCGCCGAGATCTCCTCCGGCGTGTACTCCTCGCCGCCGTCGCCGGACCGCGTCCGGCCACCCGAGGCGTCGGACGACGCCTCGCCGATGTCGACGGTGTAGTTCTCCTCGCCCATGTGTCGCTTGATCGACTGTACCGTCCGCTCGGGGTTCTGGACGGCCTGGTTCTTCGCGGGTTTGCCCACGAGTCGCTCGTCGTCGGTGAACGCGACAACCGACGGGGTCGTCCGCGAGCCCTCTGCGTTCTGGATGATCTCGGGGTCGCTGCCCTCCATCACCGCGAAGGCGCTGTTGGTCGTCCCGAGGTCGATTCCGAGAATCTTGTTGCTCGGCATTCTTACCTGAATCAGGGACCGTCGGCGGTTAAACGTTACCGTAGCGACCGGAGCGGTGTTCGAACTTATCCCGCCGCGGTCTTGCGGTTTGGCCGTTCGACCGGTCGCCGCGGTCGGTGGGTTCTTATCGACGCGCTACTCGACCGCCGACTCGCCGTCCGCGGTGTCGGCCTCGCTCGCCTCGTCCTCCTCGGGGCCGTCGCTCACCGTCACCTGCGCCGTCTGTATCACCTGGTCAGCCATCTCGTAGCCCGGCCGGTAACACCGAACGACCGTCCCCTCCGGGTGGTCGCCGGCCTCGCGCATCAGCACCTCGTGGCGCGCCGGGTCGACCTCGTCGCCGGGGTCGGGTTCGACCGGGTCGACACCCTCCTCGGCCAGCACCTCGTCGAACGTCGCGAGCGTGCCGGCAAGCCCGTCGCGCAGGTCCGCGTCCTCGTCCTGCGCGAGCGCCCGTACGAGGTCGTCGCGCACCTCGACGACGCGCTCGACGAGGGCCGCCGTCGCGCGCTCCTTCAGCCGCTCGCGCTCGCGCTCCTGGCGCCTCTTGTAGTTCTCGAACTCGGCCTGCTTGCGCTTCAGCCTGGACTCCAGGTCGTCGGCGCGGTCCGCCCGTTCGCGGAGGGCGGCGACGTCCGCGGCCAGTGTCTCGGCCTCCTCGGCCAGCGCCTCGTCGTGGTCGGCGACCGTCTCGGCCAGCGCCCGGAGGCGGTCGTCGGCGCTCGGCTCGACGTCGTCGGCGTCGCCCGTCGCCGCCGGTCCGCCGTCCGGTTCGCCGGCCCCGGTGACGTCGTCGCTCATGCCCGTGAGCACCCGCCGCGCGGGCATAAGCGTTGAGAAGTCTACTGGTACATCCCGATCGACTGGGCGCGCGAGGCGTCGGCCTCCGGATCCTGCATCTGCTGGGCGAGACGCTCGCGGGCCTTCCGAATCTCGCTCGCGCGCTCGACCAGGTCGTCGGTCGGCACGGACACGCCGGCGAGCGGTTCGACGGCGCCTCGGAGCACGGCCCGCGCCGCGGCCGGGTCGGGAAACTTCGGGTCCGACTCGGCGACGATACCGGCTGCCGGGTCGCCGCGCTCGAGCGCCCGCGCCAGCAGGGCGCCGGTCGGGCCGGAGACGACACCGGGCTCCGGCGGCGCCTCGACGCCGGCGTCCGCGAGGCGGGTCTCGAGGCCGCCGGTCGCCGTACCGTACACCGCCGGCGGCGACTCGGCGCGCTCTGCGGGGATGCCGCTCAGGTACAGCGGCGTCACCTCGTCGCCGAACCCCGAGCCGAGACACGCCGCGACGGAGCGCGCCGCCCTCGGCGCGACCGGCACGTCGCTCTGGAGGGCCAGCAGGTCGCGCTCCTCGTCGGCGTACAGCCGGACGGGCGCCCGGGCAGCCCGGTCGTCGGCCCCGCAGCCGACGACGGGAGGGAGCCCCTCGCAGTGCAGGTTCGCGTGGTGGCTCATCTCGAACGCCTCGACGAGGTGGTCGACGGCGATCTTGCCGACCAGTCCCACGCCGGGGAACCCCTCGACGAGCGTCGGCGCCGACAGTGCCGCCGGCTCCACCTCGGTGAACTGGGCCATGCCCGCCAGGGGGCACGCGAGGGCTTAAGCCCGCGGGCCGGAACCGACTTTACTCCCGCCCGCCAGAGAGTGGCGTGAACCCGCTCGACCGCTACGAGCCGCTGGTGGACGACCCGGCGGCGTTCCGCGCGGCCTGCAGCCGGCCGCTCCCGACGACTGTCCGGGTCAACACGGTCAAGGCCGGGGTCGATCGGGTCTGTCGCGCGCTGGCCGAGGAAGGAGTCGCCCACGAGCGCGTCGGGTGGGCCGGAGACCTGCTCCGGCTGCCGGACTCGTCGCCCGGCGACTCGTGGGCGTTCGCGCACGGCTGGCTCCACGGTCAGGAGGAGGTGTCCGCACTCCCGGCGCGGGCGCTCGACCCGGCGCCCGGCGAGCGTGTCTGGGCCGCCTGTGCCGCGCCGGGGAGCAAGGCCACCCACGCCGCCGCGCTGATGGACGACCGGGGCGTCGTCGTCGCGAACGACAGCAGCCTCGGGCGCCTGTCGGCGCTCCGGCACAACGCGGAGCGTCTCGGCGTCACCGCGACGACGGTGACGCGCGCGGACGCCCGGTCGTACTCGCTCGCGCCGTTCGAGTTCGAGGCCTTCGACCGCGCCCTCGTCGACGTTCCGTGCTCGTGCGAGGGGACGGTCAGGAAGAACCCGGACGTCGTCGACGAGTGGACGATGGACCACGTCGAGTCGCTGGCCGAGCTACAGACCGACGTCCTCCGCCGCGCCGTCCAGGCGACACGTGCCGGGGGGACCGTCGTCTACTCCACCTGCACGTTCGCGCCGGAGGAGAACGAGGCCGTCCTCGACGGCGTCCTCGCCGCCGAGGACTGCCACGTCGTCGAGTGGACCCCGCCGGAGGGGCTAGAGACGAGTCCGGGCGTCACGGAGTGGGCGGGCGACGAGTACGACCCGCAGGTCGGACGTGCGACGCGGGTCTACCCACACCAGAACGACACGGGCGGGTTCTTCTGTGCGCGCCTGGAGGCGGGCGGATGAGCGACGACGGGCCGGTCGAGAACGTCGGCGACCGGTTCGACCGCCTGCCCGCGACGCCGGACGAGCGCCGGGTCGCGGGACGGGTCGCACGCTCGGCGGTCGTCGACTACCTCGACGAGCGGTTCGGGATCGCGCCAGAGACGTTCGCCGACCACACGTTCTGGGAGAAAGGTGCGGGGAAGATATGGGTCGTCTACGGCGACTATCCGTCGCCGGTCGAGGTAGAGGGCCTCGGGATGACCTGTCTGCGGACCAGACAGGAGTTCTGGAAGCCCACGACCGACTTCGTCCAGCGGTTCGGCAGCCGGGCGACGCGGAACGTCGTCGTCCTCGGCGACGACGCGGCGGCGCGGTTCATGACCGGCGATGAACAGGCGGTGGCGTGGGACGGCGACTGGGGCTACCTCGTCGGCGCGCGCGAGACGGCGGGCGCCCCGGCACCCCTCGGCGTCGGGCTCTACACGTACGGGACGCTGCGGTCGATGGTGCCGAAGGGGCGGCGTCGGTAGACCCCTCCGGACTGGACACCGTCGTCTGTGTGTAACTGACAATCAAGAAGGATTTATGACGAACCGCGACCAACGGGCAGCCGCACTCGGAGGTGAGTGACATGCCGCTGCCGACGACGCCAGACACGTCATGGATGCAGGGGCTCGACCTCCCGAGCCGTGTACTCGGGGGCGAGTCTCCATTCGGTGGTACCGACTACGAACTGTACGAGGAGGACGGCGAGTTCGTCCTGAGCGTCGAGGCGCCCGGCTTCGAGGCCGACGAGTTCGACGTCGCGTGGGACGACGGCGTCCTCAACGTCGCGGCCGAACACGTCGACGACGGGCGAGGCCGGAAGCGGACCTACCACCGTCGGTTCCGGTTCCCGAAGGACGTCGACGAGGACGGCATCGCGGCACAGTACCGGAACGGTGTCCTCGAGGTGACGCTCCCGATGGAGATCGACGCGGCCTCCCACGGCACGACCATCCCGGTCGAGTCGTAAGGCGCCCGCCGGCGCCTCACTGCCCGTTCTTTCGCTCGACAGTTCCGCCGCTCAGGCCCTCCCACGCGACCCGGAGTCCGAGCCGTGACAGGACGGCGCTCGCGTCGTCGACGCCGGCGTCGTCGAGCACCGCCGCTGCCTCGGCGAACGACATCCCCGGCTCGACCCGTGCCCGGATGTCGTCGAGCACCGCCGGCCGGACGAGCGTCCGGCCGACCCGCTCGTGGGCCGGGAACTGCCGCTCCTCGACCGCTCGCTCGCTCACGCCGTTGTCGGCGGCGACAGCCGCGATCGTCGTCACGTCCGCGTCGGGCCGGAGCTCGTCCGGCAGGTCGGCGTCGGCGACGAGTCCGGCCTCGTACTCCCGGAGGACGTCGACGACGTCTTTCACCCGCACGTCGTCGCGGTAGCTGACGACGCGGCTCCCGCGCGCCGCGAGGTCCTCGCCGACGCCGAGTGACTCGTCGACGGCGACGACCAGTCGCTCGTCGACCGCGTCGACCTGGGCGAGCTTCTTCTCGACGTACTCCGGGGTCCAGAACCCCATCACCTCGAAGAAGACGCGCTCGCGGGGCTCGCTCGCCCCAGCCGGCTGGTAGTCGAAGGCGAAGTCGGGGATCATCAGCCGGTCGCCCGCGTCGAGCGGCGCCGGCTCGCGAACGAGTGTCCAGTCGAGCCCCAGCGCCTCGAACCGAGCCGCGAAGTCGGCCTCGACCCCGCTGTCGTACCCCGGCTCGGTCACCGGGTCGACGTCCGGCACGGCGACGTCGCCGTCGTCGAGGCGGAGCGTCCGTTCCGTTCCCCGGTCGTCGATCGTCGCCGCCAGCGACCAGTCGGTAGACGCCGCGACGGTCCGGAGGAGCCGGGCGAACGACGTCCCGTAGCGCCGGGTCCGCCGGAACAGCGCGTCCGGCCCGGTCAACACGAGCGCTCGCCCCCGTCCGTCGTCGGTCGGTCGCACCTCGTACAGCAGTCCCAGGCGCTTTGCCGCGGCCACGAGGCGACGGACGTCGCCGGCGTCGACCCGCACCTCCGTCGCGTCGAACAGCGCCGTCTGCGCCAGCGAGAGGTCGTACTGCGTCAGCAGGTCGGCCGGGTCCCAGCGCGGCTCGAAGGCGACGAGCACCTGCCGCTCCGCCCGGTCGGCGTACAGTGACCGCTCGACGTCGGTGCGGTCCGCACCGAGGCGCTCCGCGGCGGCGGCGAGCGCGCGCTCGCGGCGCTCGCCGTCGACGACGCCCGCCGACTCCGCCGCCTCGAAGGCCGCGGTCCGGGCACGCTCCGGCGGGAGTGGCGCCCGCGTCTCGAACCGCGCGTCGCGCTCCAGGAGCTTCGCGAAGCCCCGGACCAGCTTGAACGAGTCGGCCTCGCGCTCGACGTCGGTCAGCGCCTCCGTCAGCGCCGCGCGCTGCTCGCCGACGTGGGCCTCGTAGACGCCGGACACCCGCGCGGCCAGCGGGCGGTCCGTCCGGTCCGTGAACCGCGGCCGGTAGCCGCCGCCGCGGCGCGAGACGCGAAGGAGGTCCTTCGTCAGCACGGCCGGCCACTCGCGGCGCTGGACAAAGAACGCCCGGTCGCGGACGGACAGGTTGATACGACTCGCCGGCCCGGCTGTCGGTGTGCGCCGCCGTCGGCTCCTCTGCTCGCTCGCCGCCCTCCCGGCGCTCCTCTCGGGCTGTCTCGCCGGCCTCCCGCGAGCCTCGGGGCCGCGCTCCGGGCCGACGCCCGACGGGACGCCCGGCGGGACGGGCAGCGTCGTCGTCGCAGACGTCGGTGTCGAGTCGACCGACGACGACCGGCTCCGCGTGGTCGTGACGGTGACCAACCGCGGCGCCGAGCGGACGGAAGCGCGCGCCGCCGTGACCGTTCGCGTCGACGGCGAGGCGTCCGTGCGCGAGACGGCGGTGACCGTGCCCGCCGGCGGGACGACGACGGCGGACGTCGAGTTCGGGGTGACGTTCGACGCGTTCTCCTCCGGGGGGAGCGTGTCGGCACGGATCGCCTGACTAGCGCCGCCGTGCGGCAACCCGCTCCTCGGCTGTCTCTGCGGTCACTACCTCGTACAGGACGGCGCGCCCGGCGCCGTCCCCGCCCGCCGTCGGCCTGAGCACCCGCCCGAGGCGCTGGGTGAACTCCCGTTCGCTCCCGCTGCCCGAGAGGACGACGCCGACGTTCGCGGCGGGGACGTCCACCCCCTCGTCGAGGACGTTCGCGGCGACGACCCGGGTGTAGGTCCCGTCGCGGAACCGCTCGAGGGTGCGCCGGCGCTCGTCGGCGCCCGTCTCCGAGGTGATCGCGGGGATCAGGTACCGCTCCGAGAGGCGGTAGACGAGGTCGGTGTGGGCGGTGAAGACGATGACCCGGTCGTCGCGGTGGCGCCACAACAGGTCGCCGAGGCGCTCGACCTTCCGCTCGGCGTTCATCATTATCTCGCGGGCGTCCTGTTTCGCCAGCATCGCCTCGCGGGCCCGCGGGTCAGAGCCCGACCGCATCACGAGCTCCTGCCAGTCGCTCCCGCTCTCCATCGACACCCCCGAGCTCCGGAGGTAGTCGACGAACCGCTCCTGGCGCTCGTCGTAGCGCTCGCGCTCGTCGGCCGTCAGCTCGACCTCGATCCGCCGCAGGTCGTACTCCGCGAGGTACTCGCCGGCCAGGTCGTCCGGGTCGAGCCGGGAGACCCGGTCGCCGACCAGGTCGGCAACCGCCTCGTGGGCGCCGTCCGGGCGCTCGAAGGTCGCGGTGAGACCGAGTCGGGCCGGTGCCGCCGACAGCCGCGCGGCGTCCCGGTAGCCCTCGCCGCCGAGGTGGTGGGCCTCGTCGAAGACGACGAGGCCGAACCGGTCGCCCAGCTCGGCGGCCCGGAGGTACGCCGAGTCGTAGGTGGCGACCGTCACCGGCTCGACGGTCTGTTCGCCGCCGCCGAGCTGCCCGACGGTGACGCCGAACTCGGTCTCCAGCTCCCGGCGCCACTGGGTCACCAGGTCTATTGTCGGCGCGACGACGAGCGTCGGCGTCCCGCGTTCGGCGGCGGCCACGACGGCCAGCACCGTCTTGCCGCTCCCGGTCGGGAGCTCGACGACGCCGCGTCGGCCCGCCGACGTCCACGCCGTGAGCGCCTCGCGCTGGTAGGGCCGCAGGTCGTACGTCGTCGAGAGGTCGAGGTCGCACTCGGGGAGAGCGAGCACGTCGTCCTCGTACGGGAGGCCGCGCTCGTCGAGGACGGTCCGGAGGTGGGCGTAGCGGTAAGCCGGGGCGCGCGCCGCCGCGCCGCTCACACGCTCCTCGCGCTCGACGCCCGGCAGGTCCGGGAGCTCGTCGGCGGCGTCGACCCGCACCGTCCCGTCCTCGTAGGAGAGCCGGATCACTGCGTCCACGTCCGCTTCGCCGCTCGGACCGCCGCCGCGCGCGGCAGGACGCGCTTCAACAGCGCCCGGAGCCGGTCGCGCCACCCCGGCACCACCACGCGGTCGCCGTTCCGGAACCCGCGGTAGCCCGCCCGCGCGACGTCCGCGGGGTCGAGCAGCGACCCGCTCGCGACGCCGGCGTCGGCCATCCCGCCGCGCTCCATGAACCCGGTGTCTGTCTCGCCGGGACAGAGCGCCGTCACCTGCGCCGCCGGCGCGAGCTCCTCCGCGAGCGCCTCGGAGAACGAGAGCAGGTACGCCTTCGTCGCGCCGTACACCGTCGCGCCGGGCGAGGGGTAGACCGCCGCGATCGAGGCGACGTTCAGCACGCCGCCGCCGCGGCGCTCGATACCCGGCGCGTACCGCTTCGCCAGCCGGGTCGGCGTCTCGACGTTCAGCCGCCGCATCGTCGCCTCCTCGTCGCCGTCCGTCTCGGTGAACGGCCCGTAGACGCCGAAGCCGGCGTTGTTCACGAGGACGTCCGGAACCAGCCCCGCCTCGTCGAGCGTCTCGGCGAGCGCCGCGGCGCTCCCCGCCGTCGACAGGTCGGCGCGCACGGGCGTCGCAGCGACGCCGTGGCGGCGGGTGAACGCCGACGCGACCTCCCGCAGGCGGTCGCCGGAGCGCGCGACCAGGACCACGTCGCTCCCGTCGGCGGCGAAGCGGGCCGCGAGTTCGTTGCCGATGCCCGAGGAGGCGCCGGTGACGAGCGCCGTCTCCGCGTCGGGCCGTGGCTCGACGGTCTGTTCCGCCGTCAGGACCGTCGGGCCGTCTGCTGCGTCGTCGTTCACGCCTCGCCCTTCGGCGGCGTGGGAATAACCGTTCGGGCGCGACCACCAGGTTCAATCGGGTGCCGGCCTCGCGGGACTCCGTGCCCGCCCGTCCGGCCCTCCCCCTCGACGAGTCTGCCGGCCCGGTCGCCGTCCTCGGCGCCGCGGCCAGACTGCTCCCGGCGCTTCCCGCCGTGGTCGGGGGGTACGTCCTCCTCGCGCTCGTCGCCCTCGTCTCGCAGGACGCCGCGAACCTGCTCTCGTTCCCGGTCAACGCCTACGCCGTGACCGCGGCCTACCGCGAACTCGGCGGCGACCCCGCCGACGGCAACTCGGTCGGCGTCAGGGTGTTGGTGGCGCTCGTCGCCGGCCTCGTCACGGGCGCCGTCGTGCTCCTCGGGGTCGTCGTCCTCGTCGTTCCCGGCGTCTACCTGCTCGTGCGCCTCCGTCTCGTCGTCGCGTCCGTGATGGTTGAGGACACCGGCCCGCTGGAGGCACTCGGCCGGAGCCTCGCGCTCACGCGCTCGCACTTCTGGACCGTCCTCGGCGTCGGCCTCGCGCCGCTCGCCGTCATCCTCGTCGTGACACTCGCCGCGGCACTCGCGGCCGGGGCGCTACCGCCGACCGGGAGCCCCGACCTCGCGGCGGTCCGGGGAGCGCTCCGCGTCGGCGGCGCGGTCGCGACGGTCGTCGCCGACCCCGTCGCCGTGACGGCGAACGCGGTGCTGTTCGCGCTGTACGAGGAGGACACCGCCGGCGGGGAGCCGCCGACTGCGGCGTAGGGGCCGACACGCTACGTTTAGGTGGCCGCCCGACCAGCCACGGGTATGGAGTTCTCCGAGCGGGTCGAGCGAATCTCGGTCAGCGGCATCCGCGAGGTGTTCGAGGCGGCGAGCGCGGACGCGATCAACCTCGGCCTCGGACAGCCGGACTTCCCGACGCCCGACCACGCACGGCAGGCGGCGGTCGAGGCGATCGAGACGGGGAAGGCCGACGCCTACACCGGCAACAGGGGGACCGAGTCGCTCCGCGAGGCCGTGGCGGCGAAGTTCGCCCGCGACCAGGGCGTCGACGTCGACCCGGACGAGGTCGTCGCCACCGCCGGCGCGAGCGAGGCGCTCCACGTCGCGATGGAGGCCCACGTCGGGCCCGGCGACGAGGTGCTGGTGCCCGACCCCGGGTTCGTCTCGTACGACGCGCTGACGAAGGTGGCGGGCGCAGAGCCGGTGCCGGTCGAACTCCGGGACGACCTGACCCTCGACCCGGCGGCGGTCGAGGCGGCGATCGGCGAGGACACCGCCGCCTTCGTCGTCAACTCGCCCGGCAACCCGACTGGCGCCGTCTCGCCGCCGGCGGACGCCCGCGCGTTCGCCCGGATCGCGCGCGAACACGACGTGCTCTGTCTCTCCGACGAGGTGTACGAGTACACTGTCTTCGACGGCGAGCACCGCTCGCCGCTCGAGTGGGAGCGCGAGAACGTCGTCGTCGCCGGCGGCTGTTCGAAGACGTACTCCATGACCGGGTGGCGGCTGGGCTGGGTCGTCGGCGCGCCGGCGCGCGTCGAGCGGATGCTCCGAGTCCACCAGTACGCACAGGCCTGTGCGACCGCCGCGTCGCAGTACGCCGCCGAGGCCGCGCTGACCGGGCCACAGGACGTCGTCGACGAGATGTGCGAGGCGTTCGAGCGCCGGCGCGACATCGTCGTCGACCGGTTCGACGAGATGGGACTCGACTGCCCGCGCCCGCAGGGGGCGTTCTACGCCATGCCCGAGGTGCCCGAGGGGTTCGTCGACGCCTGTATCGACCGCGACGTCGTCGTCGTCCCCGGCGAGGCGTTCGGCGCGGGCGGCGAGGGCCGGATGCGCGTCTCCTACGCCACCGACGAGGCCGACCTGCGCGAGGCGCTGGACCGCATGGAGACCGCGCTCGCGACGGTGTCCCGGTAGCGAGAGGTTCAGGTACCCGGCGGGCGAGTTCCGGCCGTGCGCGCAGCACTCGTCGTCCTCGACGGCTGGGGCCTGGGCGACCACGACCGGCGCGACGCGGTGAAGGCCGCCGACACGCCCGTCGTCGACGGACTGGTCGAGGCGGGCGCGTCTGGGGCGCTCGCCGTCGCCGGGCGCCGCGTCGGCCTGCCCGACGGCCAGATGGGCAACAGCGAGGTGGGACACACGAACCTCGGCGCCGGGCGGGTGGTCCGGCAGGCGTACACCCGTATCGACGACGCGGTCGCGGGCTGGCGCGGCGACCCGGTGCCGGGCGACGCGGAGCCGGAGCCGTGGGCCGAGAACGACGCGCTCCGGGCCGCCTTCGACCACGTCGCGGCCACGGGCGGCCGGATCCACACGATGGGACTGGTCGGCGAGGGCGGCGTCCACGCCGACCAGCGCCACCTCCACGCGTTCCTCGAACTCGCCGCCGAACGGGGCGCGTCGCCGGCGGTCCACGCCTTCCTCGACGGTCGGGACGGTCCGCCGACGGCGGGCGCGGACCACCTCGCCACGCTCCGGGCCGCGACTGCGGACCACGCGGGCGTCGTCGCGACGGTCACCGGTCGCTACTGGTCGATGGACCGCGACGGGAACTGGGCGCGAACCCGCCGGGCATACGACGCGGTCGTCGCCCGCGAGGCCGACCGGGTCGTCGACGACCCCGTCGCCGCCGCCGAGCGGTCCTACAGCCGCGACGTCACCGACGAGTTCGTCGAGCCGACGCTCGTCCGTGGCGGCCCGGCCCCGCGCGACGGCGACGCCGTCGTCTGGCTGAACTTCCGGGGCGACCGGGCGCGCCAGCTCGTCTCGATGCTGACGGGCCGCGTCGACGCCCCGGAGGCGCCCGCCGACCCGCCGGACGTCGCGCTCGTGACGATGACGGAGTACGACGAGCAGTTCCCGTTTCCAGTCGCCTTCCCGCCGCCGGACCTGCCGGACACGCTCGGGCGCGTCCTCGCGGACGCGGGCCTGACACAGCTCCGCGCCGCCGAGTCGGAGAAGTTCGCACACGTCACCTACTTCCTCAACGGCGGGCGCGAGCGGGTCTTCGACGGCGAGTCGCGGCTCATCGCCGAGAGCCCTGACGCCCCGACGTACGACGAGACGCCGGCGATGAGCGCCGCGGACCTGACCAGCCGCGCGATCGACCGGGTCGACGGCGAGGATCCGGACGTCCTCGTCCTGAACTACGCGAACCCCGACATGGTCGGCCACACCGGCGACTTCGACGC
>JAQCMY010000019.1 GCA_028274865.1 Haloferacaceae archaeon
GAGCGCCTCCAGCATCCCGTAGTCGAGGAACTTCTCGCCGCCGAGCGGTCCGACGGCGGGGTCGAGCGCACGGACGGCGACGACGAGGGCGAACGCGGCGAGGAAGACACCGGCAGCCTGTCCCGCGGCGCGGCGGTCGAGGGGCGGGACAGAGAGCGAGAGCGCGGCGGAGTCGCCGGCGGCGACGTCGACGGAGAGCGCGGCGGCGACGAGCACGAGGAGCGCGAGGCCGGCGAGCGTCGCGTGGGTGCCGTAGGTGAGCTGCCCGACGAGGTAGGCGCCCCACCAGACCGTCACGAACGCGACCGGCAGCGCGAGGCCGACGCCGCGACCGTCGAGTCGCTCGAAGGTGCGTGCCGCGAGCGGCAGGCCGAGTCCGGCGAGGAGGACGAGGACGACGAGCCACCGGACGACGACGCCGAACTCCATACCCGTCGGACCGCTGCCGGCGCCGATAGGCTTTCTGGATGCCGAGTCGGACGACTTTTACTGGCGCTCTGGATAGGCGGTGGCATGGACGTTGGGGTAGTGCTGCCGGCGTACCGGCCCGACCCCGACCGGCTCGTCCCGTACGCGGAGGCGCTGTGTGAGCGACTCGACCCCGCCGTCGTCCGCGTCGAACTCGACGCCGCCGACGCGGCGACGCGAACGGCGCTCGCCGGGCTCCCGGACCGGGTCGTCGTCGCCGACGCCGACCGGCGGCGCGGGAAAGGCGCCGCCGTCACGGCCGGGTTCGAGGCGCTCGAGACGGACGTCCGCGCGTTCGCCGACGCCGACGGGTCGACGCCCGTCGACTCCGTCGCCCGCGTCGTCGACACCGTCGACGGCGGCGACGCCGCCCTCGCCGTCGGTTCCCGGCGCCACCCCGACGCGACGGTGGCGAGCCACCAGACCTTCGCGCGGCGGTTCCTCGGCGACGGGTTCGCGTGGCTCGCCCGCCGGCTGCTCGACGTCTCGCTCTACGACTACCAGTGTGGCGCGAAGGCGCTGACCGCGGCGGCGTGGACAGAGGCGCGCGCACACCTCCACGAGCCGGGGTTCGCGTGGGACGTCGAACTCGTCGCCGTCGTCGACGCCCTCGGGGGACGCGTCGCCGAGGTGCCGGTCGACTGGGAGGACCAGCCGGGCTCCACCGTCTCGCCCGTGGCAGACACGCTCGGCATCGCCCGCGGCCTCCTCGTCGCGCGCCACCGCGCCCGGCGGCTCCGGGGGCACCGGCTCCACCGCGCGCTCGATCGGAGCGACCCGGCGCTCGTCGACGGAGACCGGGTCGACACCGCGGAGGAATGACCGGCCGTCTCGACGCACTCCGGTCGAAGGCACGGTTCGGCCAGTTCGTCTCCGTCGGCCTCGTCGGCGCCGCCGTCGACAACACGACGCTCGTCGCGCTCCGCCTCGGCGCCGGCCTGCCGGAGCTCCTCGCGAAGGCCGGCGGCGTCGAGGCGGCGATTCTCGTGATGTTCCTCGTCAACGAGCGGTGGACGTTCGCCGGCCACGGCGAGGCCGGTCGGCGACCGTTCCTCCGGCGCCTGCTCACCTCCCACGGCGTCCGGGCCGGCGGGGCTGCGGTCCAGCTCGTCGTCTACTGGACCCTAACCAGCCGGCTGGACGTGACGCTCGTCGTCGGCGGCACGGACCTCTGGTTTCTCGCTGCCAGCCCGCTCGCGATCGCCGTCGCGGTGCTGGTGAACTACGTCGCCGAGAGCCTGTTCACCTGGCGGGTCGACGCCGGCAGCTGATCGCCGCGCCGTCACGCGGGTGTGGCGGGTGGGGATCACAAGCCTTAATCAGCGGCCGAGGCTCGGTTTTTCCAGCGGGATGGGATAGTTCGGAGATTCCGCCGGGCTCATAACCCGGAGATCGGTGGTTCAAATCCACCTCCCGCTATACCGTCGCCGGCTCGTCGCACGCTACTACGTGTTGCGAGCGCAGGATTCGAGCGGACTACCGTCTCCCGAGCCACCGCCCGCCACTCGACGCCACGACCGCCCTCAGGTCCCCCCGAACCCGACCCGACTCCCGGACGACAGATCCCTGTCGTCGTCGCCCCCGAGGCTGTCGAAGGAGAACCCGTCCTCGTCGAGGTGGACGGTGCCGTCGGTCACCTCGACACCGACGGCGTCCAGTACCGCGCCCTCGCACGGGCCGAACGTACAGCGCCCGGACTCGCGCGTGAACGTCGCGCCGTGGCGCTGACAGACGAGTTCGTCGTCGCGGACGAGGGCGCCGTCGCCGGTGTCGAGTCGCACGTCGGTCCAGTGCTTGCAGTAGTTGCGGTAGGCGACCACGTCGTCGCCGCGGCGGCTCACCACGGCTTCGACCGCCTCGCCGCCGCCGACGGGGCGAATCGTGAACAGGAGCGTGCCGTCGGTCGGCACGTTCGCGACGGGCGCGATTGCGTCGTCTGGCATCGATCGGTTCAGGCGCCGCACGGACAAAAGCGCTCAGGCGTCGGCGAGTGGGTTGTCGACACCGCCGTGACAGACCGCCTCGACGTGGCGGTCGTAGAGACGCGCGAGCAGAGGTGCGACCGGGCCGCCGGGCAGGTCGATGCCGTCGACTGCGGCCACCGGCCGGAGGCCGTCTGCCGTCGCGAGGAGCGCTTCTGCTGCCGAGCGCACGTCGTCGAGCGTGTACGCCCCCTCCCGGGTCGGGACGCCCTCGGCGGCGGCGAGGTCCAGCGCGAACGACCGGGCGACCCGTGGCTCGACCGGGCAGTCGAGCGACGGGGTGTAGAGCGCGTTGTCGACGAACAGCAGCGCGGCGTCGGCGCCGCCGACGACCCGGTCCTCGGCGTCGAGCACCAGCGCCTCGTCGGCGTCGTGGAGCTCCGCCCGCGCCAGCACCGCGTCGAGGCGCGCGCCCGTCCGGGCGTCGGCGGGCACCGAGCGGCTGGACACGCGTCGGGGCGTGACGGTCTGGAGGCGCGCCGGGGCGTCCCACGGCGGCGACCCGGCGACACCGGCGCGGTCGCGCGGCTGTGTGCGGATCACGACCGTCGGATCGGGCTCCGCGGGCGGGGTGAGGCCGCCGCCCGTCCCGCGCGTCACCGAGACCGAGAGCAGGGCCTCCTCGACGCCCGCGGCGATCAGGTCGTCGACACGGGCGCGCAGGTCGTCCGGCGCCGGGATCGAGAGCCGGTCGAGCGACGTCCGCAGACGGGCCGCGTGGGCGTCCCACGCGTGCGGGACGCCGCCGTGGACGCGCACGGGTTCGACGGCGCTGTCGCCGTAGCGCGCGCCGCGGTCGTCGACGGAGAGGGTCGCCTCGTCGGCGGCGACGACCGCGCCGTCGACGTGGTGAATCACGCGGTGCGGTCGCGCGCCCGGTCGACCCACCGCTCGACCCGCGACTCGGCCACCTCGATCGCCGCTGCGAGCGCGGTCGGGTCCGCGGCTGCGAGGTCCGGAACCGTCTCGACGCCGGCGTCGCCGAGCCGGTCGGCGTAGGCCGGGCCGATGCCCCGGACCGTCTCGACGGGGTCGTGCTGGTCGGCCTCGGCCTCGTCGCCGTCGTCCTCGGCTTCGTCGACGAGCGACTCAACGCCGGCGTCCGACTCGGCGGCACCGCCGGCCTCCGGGTCGACCTGCGGACTGGTGGCCGTCGTCGCCTCCGGCGGCTCAGCGGCCTCGTTCGGCCCGGCCACGCTCTCGTCGACCATCGACCCCGTCGACGCCGTCGCGTCGGTCCCGGCAGCCGCCGGAGAGTCGTCGGGGGCCGCCGGCTCTGGCTCCGGCTCCGGCTCCGGCTCCGGCGGCGGGTCGTTCGACGGCGCCGACGGGTCGTGTTCGACCGTCAGCTCGCCGTCTCCCTCGCGGCGGTCGTCGGACCCTCCGGAGAGTCCGAGGAGCGAGCGAATCGTGTCGAGGAGTCCCATGGCCGGCGCGTCGTGCGGTCGGGACAAAAGCACGCGGGTTAGAGTCGACTGCGGAGCGCGCGGTTCATCGCCGCGACGGGAGCCTCGCGGCCGGTCCACGTCTCGAACGCCTCGACGCCCTGGTAGAGGAGCATCCACGCGCCGTCGACGGTCGTCGCGCCCGCGGCGGCGGCGTCGCGCAGGAGGCGCGTCTCGACGGGACTGTACACCGCGTCGAGGACCGCGAGGCCGGCGTGGAGGCCGTCGGCGGGAACCGGGGTCGCGTCCTCGTCCATCCCGACGCTCGTGGCGTTCACGAGGAGTTCGGCGTCCGGCAGTCGGCCGGCGAGGCCGTCGAGACCGCCGGCGGTCGTCCCCTCGCCCACGGCGTCGGCGAGGTCGCGCGCCCGTGCGGCGGTGCGGTTTGCGACGTGGACGCGCGCGCCGGCGTCGGCGAGGGCGAACGCAGCCGCGCGGCCCGCCCCGCCGGCGCCGACGACGACGGCGTCGGCGCCCGACGGGTCGACGTCGTGGTGCGCGAGGGCGCGTGTTACGCCGGCGAGGTCGGTGTTGTGGCCACGCGGCGGGTCGGTCGAGAGGTCGACGGTGTTCACCGCGCCGACACGCTCCGCAAGCGGGGTCGGGTCGACGTGGCCGAGGACGTCCCGCTTGAACGGGATCGTCACGTTGAGGCCGGCGATTCCGAGCGCGGCGGCGGCGTCGACGGCGGCGCCGGCGCCCGTCGGCTCGAAGGTGACGTACCGGGCGTCGACCCCGAGCGCGTCGTACGCGGCCTCGTGCATCGGCGGCGACAGGGAGTGCTCGACCGGGTCGCCGATCAGCCCGAACACCTGCATGCCGCGAACGCGGGCGGGAGAGGTCATAAAGCCCGGACCGGAGGCGGGCGAACGCAAGAGATAGGTGTCAGGGGTGTCCCCCTCACGACGTGTCTGGCCGGCTTCGACACCCGCTCGTCGGCGTGGCGTTCGCGCTGGCCACGACGCTCCCGTGGGTCGTGACGCGGTTCGGCGCGGAGGCGGGCCTCCCCGTGCCGACGCCCGAGACGCTCGGGACCGGCGTCGTCGTCGGGTTCAGTGGCCTCGCGGTGCTCGGGGCCTCGTTCCTGCTCGCGTGGGGCGCCGAGACGGCGGAGAAAGACGTCCCGCAGGCGTTCGCGATCGCGGTGCTGGCCGTCCTCGCGGTCGCGCCGGAGTACGCCGTCGACGCGCTGTACGCGTGGAACGCGGGGGCGAACGCCGGCACCGCGGAGGGAGCGCGTGCTGCCAACCTCGCCGTGGCGAACATGACCGGCGCGAACCGCATCCTCATCGGCGTCGGGTGGTCGACGATCGCCGTCTTCACCGTCGTCCGTGCCCGCACGTCAGACGACCAGGCGGTCACGGAGCGCGACGGGATCATGGCGAACGCGGTCGCACTCGACCGCGACCTCTCGACCGAGATGGCGTTTCTCCTCGCCGCGACGGTGTTTGCCTTCCTCGTCCCGTTCTCGCCGACGACGCTGACCGGCACCGGGGCGGTCGGCGGTATCGGCGTCGTCGACACGCTCGTCCTCGTCGGCCTGTACGCCCTCTACATCGCCATCATCGTCCGCGGCGACGCCGGAGAACACGAGGCGAACGTCGGCGTTCCGGCCTACCTCCAGTCGCTCCCGCGCGTGCCTCGGGTCGCGAGCGAGGTCTTCCTGTTCGTCTACGCCGGCGCGATGATATTCGTCGCCGTCGAGCCGTTCGCCCACGGTCTCGAGGAGCTCGGCCTCCAGTTCGGCATCCCCGAGTTCTTCATGATCCAGTGGATCGCGCCGCTGGCGAGCGAGAGCCCGGAGCTCATCGTCGTCGCCTACCTGGTCAACAAGTCGCGCTCGACGGCGGGGTTCAACGCGCTCATCTCGTCGAAGCTCAACCAGTGGACGCTCCTGATCGGTACGCTCGCGGTCGTCTACTCGATCGCGGCGGGGCAGGTCGGGACACTGCCGTTCGACACGAAGCAGGTCGCCGAGATCTGGATCACCGCCGCGCAGTCGCTGTTCGCCATCGCGATCATCACCAACTTCGAGATAAGCGTCCGCGAGGCGGTGGCGCTGTTCGGCCTGTTCATCTCGCAGGTGCTCGTCGAGTTCGGCCTGATACTCGTCTACCCGGAGCCGGTCGCCGAGGCGCTCAGTATCGACGTGCTGTACGCCTACACCGCCCTCTACCTCGTCGTCGGGGGCGTCCTCCTCGTCGTCCGGCGCGAGGCGGTGCGGGCGCTCGGGGCGCGGGCGTTCGTCGCCGCTCGTGCGGCGTTCGGCGGCGGCGTCGCGCCCGCGGAGGGCGCGGACTGAGCCGACAGGACGC
>JAQCMY010000020.1 GCA_028274865.1 Haloferacaceae archaeon
TCCGGGGCGTTCGCGACGATGACGCCGTGCTCGGTGGCGGCCTCGATGTCGATGTTGTCGACGCCGATGCCCGCGCGCCCGACGATCTGGAGGTCCGGCGCGACCGCGAGCAGGTCGGCGGTGACCTCGGTGCCCGAGCGGACGATGAGTCCGTGGGCGTCCGCGATGGCCTCGCGGAGCGCGGCGCCCTCGGCTTCGTAGTCGGTGGCGACCTCGTGGCCGGCCGCCCGGAGGCGCTCCAGCCCCGCGTCCGCGATGGGGTCCGTGACGAGTATCTTCATGCGCGAGAGGTACCCTCCGGCCCGGTTAACCCTTCCTTTCCCGGCCCGACTCGCCACCGTCTGGGGCCCCGCGCACCACGAGGGGGCGGGGCCCGTCGCGGACTGCCCGCGGCACCGTCGGCAGTACGGCGCCGGGACCGGAAGAGGACGACCGTCGGAACCGCTGTGGTCACGGGCGCCAGCATCCGCGGTGGTCGGGGGTGTTACGACCGGTGTCGCGCGAACAGGGCCGCGCCGACGAGGGCGACGACCGCCAGGCCGGCACCGAAACCGGGCTGCCCGCCGCTGGCGGTGGACCCGCCGTCACTCCCGCCGTCCCCGGACTGTATCGACACCTCCCGCTCGGAGAAGTGGTTGATGCCGACGACCACGTCGGTGGAGGCCGCCGCGCCGGAGGAGCTCCGGACGAGGTACTTCGAGGTCTCGCCGTCGTTCGTCGCGCTCTCGACCGCGCCGTACGACTCGGCCTCGGCCGCGGCCTCGCCGTCGACGAACACGGCGGCGGCGTCGGCGTTCTCGAAGGCGGTCTCCGAGACGCTCATGATGACGACCTTCCCCTCGCTCTCGGCCCGGTCGACAGTCGCGTTGACCGTGGTGGCGGACCGTTCGGTCACCTCGACGGTGGTGTCCTCGCTGTAGCGGACGACATCGGCGCTCCGCTCCGCGGCCTCGTCGCTCGGCTCGTCGGTGGGGGTCGCCGTCGGCGTGTCGCCGCCGTCGTCACTGGTCGCGTCGGCCGCGGTCCCGACGTACACCTCGGCGACGGCGGTACCGTTGGCGATCATGCGCTCCTGTGCCGCCTCGGAGTCGCTGCGCCCGTCCTCGTACTGCCGGTAGACGACCGTGCCGTCCTCCTCGGTCGTGGCCGTGACGTTACCGCCCTCGGACACCGACACGTTACCCTCACCGACGACGATGACGGTCGCGGCCCCGCCGCCGTCACCCTCGATGACCGCGCGCTTCTCGGACTCCTGCTCGGCCTCGGCGCCCTCGGAGCCGTCGAAGCGGGCGACGTGGCTCTCGCCGTTCGCACTGACGACCATGATACCGCGGTCGTTGTCGTGCGCGACGATCTCCGCGCCGCTCGAGGACTCGATGGTGGCGCTCGTGCTGGCGCCCGCGTCGAGGCTGTTGGCGATGCGCAGCCCGGCGCCGGAGAACCCGACCCCGTCGGAGAGCCCGATCTCGGCACCCGCCTGTGCGCGGGCCTCGGACGCGGACTGGACGTTCATCCGCTCGACCAGCGTCCGACCGTTGACCGAGTAGTTCGTGACCGCGTTCTCCGAGGCCTGGAACGAGATGAACGTCCCGCTCTGGGCCTGCCCGGACGTCTGC
>JAQCMY010000028.1 GCA_028274865.1 Haloferacaceae archaeon
CGACGAGGGGTCGGAGTTCGCGGTGATCTTCGGCGCCATGGGCATCACACAGGAGGAGGCAAACGAGTTCATGGACGACTTCGAGCGCACGGGCGCGCTGGAGCGCTCGGTCGTCTTCATGAACCTCGCGGACGACCCCGCCGTCGAGCGGACGGTCACGCCACGACTGGCCCTGACCACCGCCGAGTACCTCGCGTTCGACAAGGGCTACCACGTCCTCGTCATCCTGACTGACATGACGAACTACTGCGAGGCGCTGCGCGAGATCGGCGCCGCCCGCGAGGAGGTGCCCGGTCGGCGTGGCTACCCCGGCTACATGTACACCGACCTCGCCCAGCTGTACGAGCGCGCCGGCCGGATCGAGGGGCGCGACGGCTCGGTGACGCAGATCCCGATCCTCACGATGCCGGGCGACGACGACACACACCCGATCCCCGACCTGACGGGGTACATCACCGAGGGCCAGATATACGTCGACCGCGACCTGAACTCGCAGGGCATCGAGCCGCCGGTCAACGTCCTGCCCAGCCTCTCGCGGCTGATGGACGACGGGATCGGCGAGGGCCTGACGCGCGACGACCACGAGGACGTCGCGAACCAGATGTACGCCGCCTACGCGGAGGGCGAAGACCTGCGTGACCTCGTGAACATCGTCGGCCGCGAGGCGCTCTCCGAGCGGGACAACCGGTATCTCGACTTCGCCGACCGCTTCGAGACGGAGTTCGTCGACCAGGGGTTCGACGTCGACCGGGGGCTCGAACAGAGCCTCGACATCGGCTGGGACCTCCTCTCGACGCTCCCGCCGGCGGAGCTCAACCGGATCGACGAGGACCTGATCGAGGCGTACTACGTCGACGACGAGACCGAGACGGAAGCGGAAGCGACTGCGGACTGACCGTTCTCGCCGCAGTCTCCGTCCCGCAGTCCGACGGCGCTCCCGCGACCGACGCGGCTGTCGTCTCCCTCCCTCGGGCGAACGCGCGACGCCGTCGGGCCGAGCCGCCGGATCCCAAACGCCCATGCCGGGCGCAGGCGTGCGCCCCGACGTGGCACCCCCCCGCGTCGGCTCCTGGACGCACGTCGCGGTCGCCGTCTCGCTCGTCTGTGTGCTGGGCGGCGTCGGTCCGGTGTCTGCACAGTCCGGGGGCTGTGCGCCGCCGAGCCACGCCGTCGTCGTCGACGACGGCGACCCGGTCGTGCTGTCGACGACGACCGGCTGCGGAGACGGTCGGTACACGTACGACGCGTCGTGGGACGCGACCTACGAGCCGCTGCGTCTCGGCGACGCCGACGTCCGGGACGCGGCGCCGGCTGCGGACGGCGGCTGGTGGCTGCTGGGCGAGGCGGCGCTCCACCGGGTCGACGGGCGCTGGCGTCCGACGGGCGAGACGGTTTCGCTCCCGGCGGCGAACGGGACGCGCGCCGGACCGAACGAGACGACGGCGTTCCGGAGCGTCGCGAGCGCCGGCGGGCGGCTCTGGCTGTCGGGCGACGGAGGCGTGGTCGCGCTCGACCCGGCGACCGGCGACGCCCGGGCGACCGACCTGCGGGCCGCGACGGGGCTGTACGGCGGCGACGACCGGCTCTGGACGCTCCGGGCGACGTCCCGTGGCGGGACGGTGACCCGGCACGAGGTCGGTGCCGGCGGAACGGCGACGCCCGAGCGGTCGGTTCGGGTCGGCCCGGAGGTTCGTCAGCCCGCCGACCTCGTCCGGACGGAGCGGGGCTGGCTGGTCGTGAGCGACGCTCGTAACCTGTTCGTCTACGCGCCGGACTGGACGTACACCGGGGAGCGCCACGGCTCGACGGGGCTGCTCGGGGCGCTGGCGATTCTCGCCCCGGCGGGCGCGCTCACCCTGTTCGGTGCCGTCCTCGTGTTGCGGCTCCGCCCGTCGCTGCTCCGGCGGTTCGGCGCGGTCGCGGCGGCCTCGACGGTCCTCGCGCTGGCCGTCCGACAGTCGCTGCTCCCGGCGCCGGCACGGGGACTGTACGCCCTGCCGGGTGTCGTCGTGGCGGCACTACTGCTCGTGCCGTGGGCGCTCGCGGCGGTGACGCTCCGCGACGAGGGGCCACGGGCGGTGCTGGCCGGGCTGCTCCTCCTCGGGGCGGCGGTGGCGCTGCCCGTGGCCGCGGAGTTCGTCATCGCGGCCTGAGTCCCGAGGCGTCACGTATTAGCCGGTGGGGCCGAAAGAGCGGCCAACAGATGGCCGAGGACGTCAAGCCGACCCGCAAGAACCTGATGGAGATCGAAGACCGGATCGAGCTCTCCGAGCGGGGTCACGACACGCTGGAGCAGAAGCGCGACGGCCTCATCATGGAGTTCATGGACATCCTCGACCAGGCGAAAGACGTCCGGTCGGAGCTGAACGAGGACTACCGACACGCCCAGGAGACGATCGACATGGCGCGGGCGGTCGAGGGCGACGTCGCCGTTCGCGGCGCGGCGGCGGCGCTGAAAGAGCACCCGGAGATCACCACACAGTCGAAGAACATCATGGGTGTCGTCGTCCCGCAGATCGAGTCCTCGCGGGTTCGAAAGCGGGTCGACGAGCGTGGCTACGGCCTGCTCGGCTCCTCGGCGCGAATCGACGAGACCGCAGACGCCTACGAGGAGCTGATCGAGACGATCGTCCTCGCGGCGGAGGTCGAGACGGCGATGCGGAAGATGCTCGAGGAGATAGAGAAGACGAAGCGACGCGTGAACGCCCTGGAGTTCAAGCTCCTGCCCGACCTCAAGGAGAACCAGGAGTTCATCGAGCAGAAGCTCGAGGAGCAGGAGCGCGAGGAGATATTTCGACTGAAGAAGATCAA
>JAQCMY010000031.1 GCA_028274865.1 Haloferacaceae archaeon
TCGTCCTCGGCGTCGTCGATGAGCTGGACGAGGCGACCGGCGATCGCCTCGCTGCTCGACACCGTCCACACGCCGAACTCCTCTGCCCCCCAGCTGGCGGGATCGAGCTGGTCGAACAGCTCGCTCGGCTTCGTGATGGTGTTCTTTCGCTGGGTCTCGAACTTGTGGAGCGCCGTCTCTCGGGAGACCGGGGCGAACCGCTTTGACGACCCCTGTTGAACGTCGATCAGGCTGGCCTCGTGGAGGGTGTCGACCGCGTCGTAGGCGCGACTGCGGGGCACGTCGCCCACCGCTGCGACGTCCCTCGCGGTCCCGGTCCCGATCCGGAGGAGACGGACGAACGTGTGCGCTTCGTACTTGATGAACCCAAACTGCTTGAGCAGGTCGGCACACTCGTGCTCGAGCTGTTCGGCTGTCTTCTCGCCTACACTGGCCCGTAGGACGCAGCGCCGGAAGAGGAGGGGGCAGTCCACCCCGGCCCGCGTGCCGGGTCGGTCACGACCGAACGGGCAGCGAAGAAAGACACAATCCCGGCGCGCCGCACCGTTCCGACGTGCCCGAGACGAACGTCGGCGGCCGTGACCGCCTCGCCCGCGCGCTACTCGCCGTCCTGCTGACCACCGTGGCTGTCGGTACGATCGGGAGCGGAACGCACAATATCGGGCTGCTCGCTCTCGCCGGTGCGCTCGGACTGGGGGTCAACAGGGTGACCGGCTTCTGTGGTCTGCACGAGGCGTTCGGTGTCGACACGAGCACCGGGTCGCCGTAGTCCGTGACACACGGCTCTTTGTAGTCTGCGAGGGCGTGATCCCCGAGAGTGTGATCGCTCCGGACGCCCGGGGTCGGCCCCGGGGAGACGAGCGTGACGCCGCCAGGATGTTCGACCGGTAGCCGTCGCCGGGCGTGAGTCTGCCACGAGCCGTGAGCGGCGGAGCCGGCAGCAGGACAGTTCCGTCCGGGGGAGACAGACGAGCGGATCTGCACTGGCACCGATCTCGTTGTCGGTGGGTCTGATCCTCGGATTCGGTGTCTCGTTCGTCGTCGCCGACCCGACGGGAGTCTTGCCGATAGCCGTTGGAGTTGGGCTGACGGGCGCGTTCGGCGCCGTCCTCTACGCTGGCGGCCAGCGGGTCGGCGTGAGACGCGGGCCACCGGTTCGGTGCGCCGGTCGTCACGGCGGAGCCGTCCCTCACCGGCGGCGGGGACGGTGTCGACGGGCCGGGACAGCCAGCTCCCGGCGTGACCGGGCGCAGGTGGTGATCCACGGCTGTCCGCCGGCGCTCAGAGCGGGTCCCCGCGGCACCGTGTGCTGTCGCGGTCTCGACGCTCTGTGTGTCCGCGCCGGCGGCGGTCGTCCCGCCGACGAGCCGATCCGGCCGGCACGCCGCAGACACGACCGCCCTCCGGTCGCCGTCGGTCGGCAGTCGATAGTCGACGCGCCGCCGTCGTCGTGACACACCGGCGTCGTAGACGGGGGTGTCGTCGCCACACCGCCTGCCCGGATAGCCCGGCGACACTGGCCGTGCGCGTCCCAGCCGTTCTCAGTATCGATAAACTCCGAATGTTATTGTACCGCCAGCGTAACGTCAATACGTGAATCGCTCGTCGAGAGCCGTCTCATCGACCGTAGCAACGGTCCTGATGGTAGCCGTCGTAGTGATCATCTCGGCGACGGTTTCGACATCCGTACTCGGCATTGGGGCGACCCTCGACGAGCCAGCGCCGAACGTCGCAGAGACGACCGGTGCGTTCGAACCGGGGGCGAGTGAGCA
>JAQCMY010000039.1 GCA_028274865.1 Haloferacaceae archaeon
CGTCGAACCGGTCGACGACGCCGGCGAGCGCCGTCTCGACTGCCGTCTCGTGGCCGCTCCGCAGGTGGACGTCCGAGACGAGACCGAGGTTCACGCCCGTCGGTGGGCGGCCCGGCGCGAAAAGTCCGGGGCTACGCGAACGCGAGCGACCCGCCCTCGTCGTCCGTCTCCTCGACGCTGACCTTCTCCCACGCCTCGCGGAAGTCCTGCATGTAGATCTCCGTCCGGTCGTCGCGGATGGCGAACATCCCGGCCTCGGTGCAGATCGCCTTTATATCGGCGCCGGAGGCGTCGTCAGCCATCTCCCCGAGGGCGGCGAAGTCGACGTCGTCGGCGACGTTCATATCGCGGGTGTGGATCTCGAAGATGATCTCCCGGCCCGCGTCGTCGGGCTTCGGCACCTCGATGAGGCGGTCGAACCGGCCGGGCCGGAGGATCGCCTCGTCCAGCATGTCGAACCGGTTCGTGGCAGCGATGAGCCGAATCTCGCCGCGCTCGTCGAAGCCGTCCATCTCGGAGAGCAGCTGCATCATCGTGCGCTGGACCTCGGCGTCGCCGGAGGTCTTCGAGTCGGTTCGCTTCGAGGCGATCGCGTCGATCTCGTCGATGAAGATCACTGCCGGCTCGTTCTCGCGGGCCACCTCGAACAGGTCACGGACCAGCTTCGCGCCCTCGCCGATGAACTTGTGGACGAGCTCGGAGCCGGCCATCTTGATGAACGAGGCGTCGGTCTCGTTCGCGACGGCCTTCGCGAGCATCGTCTTGCCCGTCCCGGGCGGCCCGTGGAGCAGGACGCCGGAGGGCGGGTCCACGCCGACCTCGTCGAACGCGCCGGCGTGGGTCAGGGGCAGCTCGACCGTCTCGCGCACCTCGCGCATCTGCTCTTCCAGCCCGCCGATGTCGCCGTACGTGACGGAGGGAGAGTGTTCGACCTGCATGACGCGGGCGCGGACGTCCGTCTCGTCGTCGAGCGTCTTGACGACCGAGAGCGAGTTGTTGACCGCGACGCGTGCGTCTGCCTCGAGGTCGGCGCGCATCTCGTCGGTGACCTCAGTCAGCGCCTCCTGGTTGTTGCCGTGCTGCTTGACGATCACGCCGTCGCCGGTGATCTCCTGAACGGTCGCGACGAACAGCGGCGACTGCTTCAGCTTCTTGTTCTCGTGTGTCAGCCGCTCCAGTTTCTGCTGGTACTTGTTGTTCTCGGCGTTGGCGTCGAGGAGCTTGTCGCGCATCTCCTCGTTCTGGTCCTCCAACACCTCGAGGCGCTCGCGGAGGGCCTCGATCTTCTCCTGTTGCGACGTCATCTCCTCGTCGTACGGGAGCTCGACGTCGTCCACGGTGTCCGTCATCACGATAGATACGGCGGCGTCACTCAAGAGGCTTCGGGTGGCGTCAGACGGCCCCTTACAGCCGGCTCGGAGGTTCACGCGCTGAAACTCCGCCCCACGAATTTATTTACGGCCCCCGCACATCGAACGTGCCCGAGAGCAGCCGTCGTGGCCTGTCGCCCGCCGTCGGGGTCGTCGTCCTCGTCGTCATCACGCTGATGATGAGCGTCTCGGTCGCGTGGTCGGTCGGGGCGTTCGAGACGACCCTGTCCGAGGACCGGACCGACAGCGTGGTCGACGACGGCACCACGAACCAGCGCATCCAGCCGGTTCAGGACGAGGTGATCTACGCCCTCGACGACGACACCGGCGAGACGACGACCCACGTCGTCGTCCTGGAGATCACCGGTGACAACGTCGGCAACTCGCTGAACGAGGTCGAGATCAGCTACTCCGCGAGCGACGCGTCGGGGACCGGTGCCGACCAGATCAGACTCGCCGGCTTCGACACCGACGACGACGGCCGGACCGAGGTCGACTGGAGCGGCGACGTCGAGACGGACGACGTCGGCGCGACGAACGGCGGCCTGACGCTGACGGCCGGGGTGACCGGTAACTACGATCTCGACTCGGGGAAGACCCTCGTCTTCGCGTTCCGTGGCGTCGAGAACCCCGGGACTGCAGGGAGCCACACCGTTGAGGTCGACGTGAACGACGAACAGGTCTACGCCGGGACGCTGACGGTCGACTGAGGCCGGCTCCACTTTCACCGCGGTCCCGACGCGCCTTTGTCGGCGCCGCCGGTACCACGCCGTGTGACGCGCCTGCTCCACACCGCCGACACCCACCTCGGCTACCGGCAGTACCACTCGCCGGAGCGCCGACGGGACTTCATGACCGCGTTCGAGCGCGTGGTGGACGACGCCGTCGACGAGGGCGTCGCGGCGGTTGTCCACGCCGGCGACCTCTACCACGACCGCCGCCCCGACCTGCCGGACCTCGTCGGCACCGTCGAGGCGCTCTCGCGCCTGCGCGACGCCGGGATCCCCTTTCTCGCCGTCGTCGGCAACCACGAGTCGACCCGGCACGGCCAGTGGCTCGACGTGTTCGAGTCGCTCGGACTGGCAGAGCGGCTGGGCGACGACCCACGTCGGGTCGGCGACGCCGCGCTCTACGGCCTCGACCACGTCCCCCGCTCGCGCCGCGACGACCTCGACTACGCGTTCGCGCCCCACGACGCTCCCCACGCCGCGCTCGTCGCCCACGGGCTGTTCGAGCCGTTCGCCCACGCCGACTGGGACACCAGCCGGCTCCTCGCCGAGTCGACCGTCGACTTCGACGCGCTCCTCCTCGGCGACAACCACGCTCCTGGCGTCGAACGGGTCGGCGAGCGCGGCGCGTGGGCGACCTACCCCGGGTCGACCGAGCGTGCGAGCGCGAGCGAACGCGAGGGCCGGGGCTACAACCTCGTAGACGTCGACGCCGACACCGCCGGCCCGGACGGCGTCACCGTCCGGCGGCGGGCGCTCGACACCCGCGAGTTCGTCTTCGTCGACGTCGACCTCGCCCCCGGCGAGGGTGTCGACCGCGTCGTCGAGCGGGTGTGTCAGCACGACCTGGCAGACGCCGTGGTGGTCGTCGGCGTCACGGGCGACGGCGACCCGGTCGCGCCAGCGACGGTGGAGGAGGCCGCCCGCGAGGCGGGCGCGCTCGTCGCGCGGGTGACCGACGACCGGGCGGTCGAGACCGAGACGGAGACGCCCGACGTCTCCTTTGCCGACCCCGACGAGGCGGTCCGCGAGCGCGTTCGCGATGCCGGACTGTCGCCCGCCGGCGCCGACCTCGACCGGGTCGTCCGGGCGCCCGACGTGGCCGACTCGAACGTCCGCAGCCGCGCCGAGAGACGCGTCCGCGACCGACTCGACGAGGGACTGGCGGCGTTCGAGGGGGTCGACGGGCCAGCCGACCGCGCGGACGACGGCCGCGAGGCCGACGAGGCCGGGCCAGCAGACGACGGGACCGACTCCGACAGCGGCGCCGTGGAGGCAGACGACCCCGACCGGACCGCCGGCGTCACGCTGGAGGACTACTCGTGAGGGTCGACCGCGTCGGTCTCCGGAACTTCAAGCCATACGGCGAGGGCGCGGTGTCGTTCGAGGCGGGCGTCACCGTCGTCCACGGCGTCAACGGGAGCGGCAAGTCCTCGCTCCTCGAGGCCGTCTTCTTCGCGCTCTACGGGTCGAGCGCGCTCGACGCCGGCGTCACCCTCGCCGACCTCGTGCGGAACGGCGAGGCGGAGACCGAGGTCGGACTGACGTTCACACACGATGCGACCGAGTACCGGGTCGAGCGGCGGCTCCGGCGCTACGACGACCGGGTCGACCACGACTGTACGCTCTCCGGCCCGGAGGTGACGGTGGAGGGCGCCTCGGACGTCGAGGCGTTCGTGACCGACCTCCTGCGGATGGACGCGGACGCGTTCGTCAACTGCGCGTACGTCCGGCAGGGGGAGGTGAACAAGCTCATCGAGGCCAGCCCCCGCGAGCGCCGGGCGACGATCGACGACCTGCTCCAGCTCGGTCGACTGGAGGAGTACCGGGACCGTGCCGGCGAGGCGCGTCTCGGCGTCGAGGACGTCCGGAGCGAGTGGCGGGGGCGGCTCTCGCAGGTCGAGGACGACCTCGCCGAGGCCGAGGCCGAAGCTCCCCACGAGCGGGTGAACGACCTCGAGACGGAGCTGGCCGGGATCGAGTCCGAGGTCGACCGCTACGAGGCGAACCGCGAGGAGGCCCGCGAGACGCTCGCGGAGGCGGAGCGAACGCTGGCGGAGTCCGAGGAGCGCCGCGAGGAGCTCGCGGAGGTGGAGTCGACGGTTACCGAGGTCGAGGCCGCGGTCGCCGAGGCCGAGAGCAGCCGCGAGGACCTCGCGGAGCGCGCCCGCGAGCACGAGGCCCGCGCCGACGACCACGACGAACGGGCTCGGTCGCTGCTCGCGGCGACCGACCTCGACGCCGCCGACCCGGACGGGATCGCGGAGCGGCGGGCCGAGCTGGCCGACGAACGCGGCGAGATACAGGAGCGGATCGGCGCGCTCGGCGGCGAGATCGAGGCGCGGGACGACGAGGCGGCGCGCCACGAGACGGCAGCCGAGGAGGCCGCCGAGCGCGCCGCCGAGCGCCGGGCGCGCGCGGAGACGGCCCGGACCGAGGCCGTCGACCACCGCGAGCGGGCCGAGGAGGCAGCCGAGCGTGTCGCCGAACTGGAGGCCGAGCGCGAGGACGCGGCCGGGGCGTTCGACGACGCGCCGGTCGCCCCCGACGGCGCGGCGGCTCACCGCGACGAGGCCCGCGAGGCCGTCGAGGACGCACGCGAGACCCTGCGCGAGCGCCGGAGCGAACTGGAGCGGGCCCGCGAGGCTGTCGCCGAGGCCGAGTCGCTCGTCGACGCCGGGAACTGCCCGGCGTGTGGCCAGCCCGTCGAGGGGTCGCCCCACGTCGCCGCGCTGGACGAGCGCCGGGAGCGCGTCGCGGAGCTGGCGGAGGCGGTCGACTCGGCGGAGGCCGCCGTGGAGTCGGCGACGGAGCGCCTCGCCGCCGCGACGGAGCTCGCCGAGGCCGCAGCGCGTCTCGACCGGCTGGACGAGCGCCTCGCGAGCGCACGGGAGACGCTGACGAGCCGGCGCGAGCGGGCCGAGACGGCGGCAGAGCGCGCCGACGAACTGGCGCGCGAGGCCGACGGGCTGGTCCGCGAGGCCGCCGAGGGCGAGCGTGCGGCGCGGGACGCCCGCGAGCGGGCCGAGCAGAAGCGCGCGCGCCTCGGTGCGCTGAACGGCGAGCGCGCGGACCTGTCCGAACGGATGACGACGCTCGACGACCTCGCCGACGCCGTCACGGCTCGGGACGAGGCCAGCGACGCGGCAGAGCGCCTGCGCGAGAAGCGCGCCGGCCTCGCCGAGCGCAACGAGGAGCGCCGCGAACGGCTGACGGCCCTGCGGGAGCGCCGGACGAGCCTGCGCGAGGCCGTCGACGACGACCGTGTCGAGCGCGCACGGGCGGAGCGCGAGAAGGCAGAGACCTACCTCGACCGGGTGGGACCGAAGCTCGACGACCTGCACGAGCGCCGCGACGCGGTCCGGGACCGGCTGGCGACCGCGCGCGACGCCGTCGAGCGGATCGAGTCGCTCCGTGCGACAGCAGAGCGCCTCCGCGAGCGGGTCGCGGCGCTCGACGACCTCCACGGGGAGGCCGAGGAGCTCGAGCGGCTGTACGGCGACCTCCGGGCCGAGCTGCGCCAGCGAAACGTCTCGACGCTCGAGCGCATGCTCAACGAGACGTTCGCGCTCGTCTACGAGAACGACGCCTACGCACGGATCGAACTCGACGACGACTACGACCTGACCGTCGTCCAGAAGGACGGCGAGACGCTCGCCCCCGACCAGCTCTCGGGCGGCGAGCGCGCGCTGTTCAACCTCTCCCTGCGGTGTGCGATCTACCGCCTGCTCGCGGAGGGAATCGACGGAACCGCGCCGATGCCGCCGCTGATCCTCGACGAGCCGACGGTGTTCCTCGACGCCGGCCACGTCTCGCGGCTGGCCGCGCTGGTAGAGGAGATGCGCGACCTCGGCGTCGCACAGACGGTGATCGTCAGCCACGACGAGGAGCTGGTGGGGGCGGCAGACGCCCTCGTGACCGTCGAGAAGGACCCGACCACGAACCGCTCGACGGTCCGCCGGCGCGAGACGACTGCGCTCGGGGCGCCCGCGGACGCGGACGACTAGCGCAGGCGGTCGAGCGCGTCTGCTCCGCGCCCGGTGAGCGCGTACCCTCGCCGGCCGTCGACGGTCCGCTCCGCGACCAGCCCCGCGGCCCGGAACTCCGCCAGCAGGCCGTGGAGGTCCGACTCGCAGAGGTCTGTCTCGCCGAGGAGCGCCCGGACCGCGACCGGCCCGTCGGCGGCGAGGTGACAGAGCAGGCCGAGCGCGCGGCTGTCGCGCGCCGCGAGCACGAGGCGCCGCGCGTCGTCGTCGAGGGCGCCCGCGGCGGTCGCGAGCGGTGACGCGCCCGCGACGGGGTCGACGGTCTCGGGGTCGACGTACCGCTCCTCGCCGGTCGCGGGGTCGCGCACCAGCCACGACTCGGCGGCCCGCTTGACCACGAGCAGCCGTCGCCCGGCCGAGTCCTCAACGGTTTGCACGTCCGGGTTCTGGGGACCGGCGCGATTAGGCGTTTTCGTCCGCCGACCCGTCGGCGCGGGCCCGGACCCGGCGGACGATCCGGACGACGCCGACGGCGGCGACCAGTCCGACGAGGACGAGGACGCCGCCCGTCTCCCAGTCGCCGGTAAAGAGGCCGACCATCGCGCCGACGGCGACGCCGCCGAGGGCGACGTTCGCGAGGACGACGCTGCCCCACCACGTCGCGGCGAAGTCGCCGTCGATGTCCGACGCGTCGACCTCCGGCACGTCGACGCGTGGGCCGAGCTCCTCCTCCGGCGACCCCCACCGGTCCTCTGGGTCGAACTCGGCTCCGAACGGGTTCTCGGGGTCGTCTTCGGGCCTGCCGGTCACGACCGCGCGTCGGCCCGCAG
>JAQCMY010000043.1 GCA_028274865.1 Haloferacaceae archaeon
GCCGGGCCGACCTGTCGCCTGAGGTACGTCTCCAGCAGCGCCTCTAGCTCGTCGGCGTCCGTCACGCGGTCGGCCTGGACGAACTGTTCGAGGCCGTACGAGGCGGTGTGGCTCCCGTCCGGCAGGAACGAGTCCGCCAGTCGGAACGCCGACAGTGTCGCGTCGTCGCTCATCGCTCGCCCCCGTCGCCAACGGTCCCGTCCTCGGTCAGGCGCAGGTGCGAGCCGTCCGCGGGGGCGACGTCGTCCCCGAGGCCCGGCCCGTGCGAGTGGTCCGGCCCCCCGTCGTCGAACGTGGTCGGCGGGACCCGCTCCTCGTCGAGCGTCGCGCCGTCGGGCGCTTCGGCCCGGACGAAGCGGGCCATCCGCTCGCGGTCGTCGGCCACCGGGAACAGCACCGCCGTCCCCCGGACGGCCATGTCCCAGTGGCGGTTGCCGACGGCGTGGCCGAAAGCGACGGCCGCGGTCGTCGGGGCGTCGGTCCCGGCGAGGTCGACGACCAGCGCCTCGATGGCGGCGAGATCGACGACGACGAGCCCCCCGTCCTCGGTCCGGAGGACGTCGCCATCGGCGAGTTCCCGCGCGACCACGATGCCGAGGTCGGTCCCGTCCGTCGTCCCGGTCCGGACCCTGGAGCGCTGTCGCTCCGTGTCCGTGAGGACGACCCGGTGGACGGTCTCCGTGGCGGTCAGTTCGTTAGCGACCGCCGCCTCCTCCCGGTGGCCGACGTAGGTCTCGGCGACCAGCATCAGTACTTCCTCCCCGCGGGCGCGGGCGCCCCGAGCAGTTCGCGGCGGGCCGCGCTCCATGCCGAGTGGAGGCCGGCCGAGACGGTCTCACCCCGGTCGCCCAGCACCCGGACGGCCACGCCGGCCCCGTTCGGGAGCCGCGTCGCGCCACCGCGGGCCGGGTTCGGGGCGTCGGCACACGCCGCCGCGACGACGTCGTGGAGGTCGTCGCTCGACAGCTCCGCGTCGGGCGCGACCACGAACAGGGTCCCGTAGACGGCGAACTCGCCGAGGACCCCAGGTGCCGTCGGGCCGGGCCCGCCCGCGTCATCGCCGGGCGCGAGGTGGGTAGCGTCCTCGAACAGCAGGCCGTCGGGGCCGGTCGCGTGGACCTGCGAGAGGCACCGCTCGAAGTCGAACCGTTCCCCCCGGGCCAGGCGCCCCGGAACGAGCACCTCGCCCAGGACCGCCGACGCGCCCGGCGCGAGGTCGAGGTCGAGGCTGGCGTGGTAGCGCGCCCCCTCGTGGAGGATGGTCGGCTCCGGGACGTAGTCGAGGTGGCCGCCCGGGCCGACCGACAGCCGCGTCTCCGCGACCGCGTAGTTGGCCCGCATCGTCTGGACCTTCGTCGCGCTCTGGGTGGAGACGTGCGCGACCGCGTCCGCGTCGACCCTGACGGTCACGTCGTGGCGGTCGCCCTGCGCGACGCCGCCGGTCGGCGACTGGACGAACACCGTCTCCGCGTCCGGATGTGGGTCGTGGCCCAGCGTCCCCGAGACGTGGAACGGGACGGTGGCGTAGTCGCGGCTCAGCGCGGTCCCGCGTTCGCCCCGCTCGAACCGGAGCTCGAGGACGCCGTCCTTCCCGGGCGACCCGACCGCGGCCTGAGGGACCGGCTCGGCGGCGTAGCCCGCGAACGCCGGGTGCGGGGCGTCCTCGTCGTCCCGGTCCCCCGGCTCCCCCTCGCCCGGCGCGTCGGTGGCCATCAGGCGAACAGCACCCCGTCCTGCACGTGTTCGAGCACGTCGTCGACGCCCGCCTCGTCCTTGCAGTTCGTGAGGACGTACGGGCCGTCCCGCACCTCGCGAGCGTCGGCCGCCATCCGGTCGAGGTCGGCACCGACGTGGGGTGCGAGGTCGGTCTTGTTGACGACGAGCAGGTCGCACTCGACGACGCCGGGGCCACGCTTGCGCGGGATGTCGTCGCCCTCGGCCACGCTGATGACGTA
>JAQCMY010000049.1 GCA_028274865.1 Haloferacaceae archaeon
CGGAGGCGGAAGGAGACGTCCGTCTCGTCCGCGTCGAGGAGGTCGCCCGCCGGTCCAGCCAGCCGGTCGTGGAGCATCCCTTCGGGCCCCTGGAAGTCGATGCGGACCGTTGGTTGTTCGGGGTCGCCGCTCGTCTCGACCCAGTCGACGTGTTCGACTGCCAGTTCGAAGTAGTCTCGCCGCATTCGGGTGCCGGCAATACGGTTCGACTATGTATGAACGTAACGCCCGCCGCCCGAGGTGTTTTAGTTGCCGCCGTCCGCCGCCGGCGTATGGACCTCTGGGTCCGGTCGGAGTACGCCGGCGAACTCGCCGTGCTGTCCGCGTGGCTCGCGGCGCTCCTGCCGTGGAGCGTGAGCGCCTCGCGGGTGCTCAGCGGCGGCCTGCTCGTCGTTCGGTTCCCGTTCGTGGAGGTCCGGTACGGCATCGGCGTGCCGTTTGCCCGCGCCGTCTCGCTCACCGACCCCCTGACCGCGGCGGCGCTCCAGCGCGGCACCGCCTCCGCGACCGGCTACCGGGTCTCCGCCGTCGGCGCTGCCGTCTTCGCCGCCGCCGTCGTCCTCTCGGCGGCGTACTACCTCCGCGAGGACCGCGTCGAGGCCGGACCGGTCGACCCGGTGCGCGCGATGGGGGGGCTCCTGTTCGCGGGGTCGCTCGCCTTCGGCGCCGCGACGCTCTCGCTGTTCGGCGGCTTCCCCGGCCTCACCCTCCCGGTCGGCGTCCCGCTGACGCTGGCGCTCGCGGTCGTGCTCCTGCTCGCGACCCGACCTGACGGCTGAGGGTTTAAGTTCCGCGCGGCGTAACTGGATACAATACGACGAATGGGGGGCAACGTCGGACCGGGTGACGGGGGTCGAGGGCGGGTCGCGCGACTTCTCAGCGTCCTGCGTGGCGCCAGCATCGAGGCCGGACCGTATCGCCCGGAGCGCCACGGCCCGCTCGCCCGGTTCGACGGCGCGCCGGGCGAGGAGGTCGAGCGCTACTGGCTCGACCCGCCGTACTCGTTCGCGGTCGTCACCTACGACGACGACGAGCAAGAGCACCGCTACAACGTCGCCGAACCGCCGCTCGACGGGTTCCGAAACGACCTGCTCGACCGGGTGGTCGAGGATATCCGTGACCCGCTGCTCTACCGCTCGTCCGACCCGACCGATCCGTCGGTGATCCGCGAGGAGCTGTTTGCCCTCCTCGAGCAGTACGGCGTCGAGGCAGACGCACAGACGTACCACACGCTCGCGTACTACCTGCTACGGGACTTCCGGGGGTACGGCAAGGTCCACCCGCTGATGCAGGACCCGAAGGTGGAAGACATCTCCTGTGACGGCTACGGGCTCCCCATCTTCGTCTACCACGACGACTACACCGACGTCGAGACGAACGTCTCGTTCGACCGCGAGGGGCTGGACAGCTACGTGACCAAGCTCGCCCAGCGGTCGGGCCGGCACATCAGCGTCGGCGACCCGGTCGTCGGAACGACACTCCCGAACGGCTCCCGCGCCGAACTCGCCCTCGGCGAGGAGGTGACGCCCCGCGGGTCGGCGTTCACCATCCGCCTGTACGCCGAGAGTCCGTTCACGCCGATCGACCTCATCGAGTTCGGTACGTTCGACGTCGAGCAGATGGCCTACCTCTGGCTCTGTATCGAGCACAACAAGTCGCTCATCTTCGCCGGCGGGACGGCCTCGGGCAAGACCACGTCGATGAACGCGGTGTCGATGTTCATCCCGCCGCGTGCGAAGGTGCTGTCGATCGAGGACACCCGCGAACTCGCGCTCTACCACGACAACTGGCTCTCCAGTGTCACCCGCGAGCGCCTCGACGAGGGCGCCGACATCGACATGTACGACCTCCTGCGGTCGGCGCTGCGCCACCGTCCGGAGTTCATCATCGTCGGCGAGGTGCGTGGCGAGGAGGCTATCACGCTGTTCCAGGCGATGAACACGGGGCACACGACGTTCTCGACGATGCACGCCGACTCGATCGAGACGGCGATCAACCGGCTGGAGAACGACCCGATCGACGTCCCGCGCGCGATGGTTCAGTCGCTCGATATGATGCTCGTCCAGACGCTCACCCGGTTCGACGGCGAGCGGGTACGCCGGTCGAAGACGATCGGCGAGGTCGGCGGTATCGACGGGCGAACCGGCGAACTCGACTACTCGCAGACGTTCCAGTGGAACCCCGCCGCCGACGAGTTCGAGCGCGGCGACTCCGGGCTCCTGGCCGAGATTCGAACCGAGCGGGGCTGGTCGACCGCCGAGCTCAACCGGGAGTTCGACCGCCGCGAGCGGTTCCTTCGCGGCCTCCTCGACCGGGGCGTGAACGACTACCGGCGGTTCACCGCGCTGGTGAACGAGTACTACGCCGACCCCGACCGGGTGATGGACCGGCTGGAGGGGACGGCGTCGCTCGACGACGACCCGACCCCGACGTCCGACGGCACCCTCGTCGGGGAGCCGTGACGTGGCGCCCGTCGAGTTCGTCCCGCTGGCCGTCGCCGTCCTTCTACTCCTCCCCATCCTGCTCTCGCCGGTCAGCCGGACCGCCGACCTCCTGCTCTCCCGGACGGCAGTCGCGGCCTTCGGCGGCTACGTCAGCCGGCAGACGCGGCGCCGCACCGCCCAGCAGACGCGCCTCCGCGCCGCGCGGGTCCAGCAGTCTCACCGGCTCTACGCGTCGCGCACGCTACTCATCGCCGCCGTCGTCGGCGTCGCTGGCAGCGTCCTCGGGGCGTACGGCGGCGCCGCGCTCCTGACTGTCTTCGACGTCGACTTCGTCGCGATCCGGGAGGCAGTCGCGCCCGGCCTCGACGTCCCGGAGCCGGTGCAGGCGCTCGCCCCGCTGACCCCCGACGAGACGCTCACCACCCTGTTTCTCGGCGGCGCCGTCACCGGCCCCGGCGGAGCGCTCGTCGCCTACTACGCCCGGTGGGAGGTGCTGAGCCAGCGCGCGGTCGCCCGCGCCTCCGCAATCGAGGCGACACTCCCGCGGACCGTGGCGTTCGTCTACGCGCTCAGCCGCTCCGGGACGGCGTTTCCGAAGGTGCTCGACACGGTGTCGGCGAACCGCGACGCCTACGGCGAGGCCGCGGAGGAGCTCGGCCTCGCCGCCCGCGAGATGAAGGTGTTCGGGACAGACGCCGTCACCGCGATCGGGCGGATGACCGAGCACACCCCGAGCGAGACGATGGACGAGTTCGCGGACAACCTCGCGAGCGTCCTCGGCTCCGGCCAGTCGCTCGCACCCTTCCTCCGCGAGCAGTACGACCGCTACCAGGAGGAGGCGCGGTCACAGCAGGAGCAGTATCTCGACCTGCTGTCGACGTTCGCCGAGGTGTACGTCACGGTGTTCGTCGCCCTGCCGATCTTCCTGATAACGATCCTCGGCATCGTCGGACTGGTGCTGGAGGACACGCTGTCGCTCCTCCAGATCATCGGCTACGTCGCGCTCCCGCTCATGACGTTCGCGTACGTCGTGTACGTCGACAGCGTCACCGCCTCGCTGCCGGACCGCTCGAAGGGGACCGCCGGAGACGACCGGTCCGTCCTCGACCCCCGCCGCGTTCCGGACCGGGCGCGGGCCGACGGCGGGGCGGCGTGGTCGGCGCGCGACGCCGCGAACGCGAAGCGACTCGCCGTCCACGACTCCGTCGAGCGCCTGCGGAGCCGGCTCCGCAACCCCGCCGCGACGCTCGTCGGTGACCCCCAGCTCACCCTCGTGCTCACCGTCCCGCTCGGTGTCGCGTGGGTCCTCGTCCGGTCCTGGCCGGTCCCGCTCGGGCCGGAGGCCGTCGGCGTCGTCGACGACCCGGTCGTCGAGGCGGCGGTGTTCGTCCTCGTGGGGTTCGCCGTCGCGCACGAGGTCTCCCTGCGCCGGACCAAGCGCATCGACCAGGCGGTGCCGGACCTGCTGGACCGGATGGCCAGCCTCGACGAGGCGGGGCTGACCGTCACCGAGAGCCTGCGGCGCTCGACCCGCGGCGACCTCGGACCGCTCGGCGACGAGATCACCCGAACGTGGCGAGACATCGAGTGGGGGGCGGACGCCGAGGCGGCGCTCCGGCGCCTCGAGCGGCGGGTCGGAAGCGTTGCGGTGTCGCAGGCGACGGCGCTGGTGACGAACGCGATGCGCGCGAGCGGCGACCTCGCGCCCGTGCTCCGCATCGCCGCCGACGAGGCCCACCAGGCCCGGCGGCTGCGACGCGAGCGCCGCCGCGAGATGTTCACCTACCTGCTGGTCATCTACATCTCCGCGCTCGTCTTCCTCGGCGTCTCGGTCGGTATCGTGGTCGCCTTCTTCCCGGCGATCGAGTCGGCTGCGGCGGCGGCGCCGACGACGGACGCCGCCGCGAGCGCCGGAACGTCCGTCACGGCCGGCCTCGGCGACGTCGACCTCGACGCCTACCGGCGGCTGTTCTTCCACCTCGCGGCGATACAGGCCGTCTGCTCGGGGCTCGTCGCCGGTCAGCTCGGCGAGGGCGGGGTCGCGGACGGCGTGAAACACGCGGCGGTTCTGCTCGCGATCACCCGGGTCGTCTACGTGTTCGTCTGATGCCCGCCGACCACCCGCCGGTCGCGGCTGTCTACGACCGGATCGCCGCTCACTTCGACCGGACCCGGGCCACTCCGTGGCCGGAAGTCGAGTCGTTCGTCGCCGGCAGGAGCGGCGCCGCCGTCGCCGTCGACGTCGGCTGTGGCAACGGGCGTCACGCCGGCCTCCTCGCCGACCGGGCAGACCGGGTCGTCGGCGTCGACGCGAGCGCGGCGCTTCTCGCCCGCGCCAGCGCCGCAGCCGCCGAGGACGGGTACAGCCGGCGGTTCGACACGGTGCTTGGTGACGCCGGTCGACTCCCGCTGGCCGACGGCACGGCGGGACTGGCGCTGTACGTGGCGACGCTCCACCACCTCCAGCCGCGGGCGCGTCGTCGCGCGAGCCTGAGCGACCTCGCCCGGGTGCTGGGCCCCGACGGCGTCGCGCTCGTCTCCGTCTGGTCGGTCACACACGACCGGTTCGACGCCGAGTCCGGGTTCGACACCACCGTCGACTGGACGCTCCCCGACGGCGAGCGCGTGCCGAGGTACTACCACGTCTACGACCCGGCGGAGTTCCGAGCGGACCTGCGGGCGTCGCGCTGCCGGCCGGTCGAGACGTTCGTCTCGTCCGGGAACTGCTACGCGACCGTCCGCGGCGTCTGAGTGCCCCGGTGGTGCGCGCCCCGCACACCCGTTGGGGATTTATGCCCGTCGCGCGCACAGGAAGAACCGATGACAGACGCAGATACGTCCGACGCCGCCGAGTACGAGGTGGCCGTCGTCGGCGGGGGCCCGGCGGGGCTGACGGCGGCGCTGTACACGACCCGACTCGGGCACCGGACGACGCTGATAGACCGGGGCGGGGGTCGTGCCGCGATGATGCTCGACACCCACAACGTCATCGGCGTCACGGAGGACGTCTCGGGAAACGAGTTCCTCGAGACGGCCCGGCACCAGGTCGAGGCGTACGGCGCAGACGTCCGCCGCGGGATGGTGACCGAGGCGGCACGGGCCGCCGACGGCCGGATCCGGCTGTCGTCGACCGACGGCGACGTCGTCGCCGAACGCGTCGTGTTCGCCACCGGGTTCAGCGACGGGCACGCCGACCCGCCGCTCCCGCGAACCGGCCGGGGGCTCCACTACTGTCTCCACTGTGACGCGTACATGTTCGTCGACGAGTCGGTGTACGTGATGGGACACGGCGAGGGCGCGGCCCACGTCGCCATGATCATGCTGAACTTCACCGACGAGGTCGATCTCCTCACCCGGGGCGACGACCCGACCTGGAGCGCGGAGACGGCAGAACTGGTCGACGCCCACCCGGTCGACGTCGTCGACGAGGACGTGACCGGCATCGAGAAGCGCGACGACGGCTGGCTAGAGGCCCTGGAGTTCGAGGACGGCACCCGGCGTGCGTACCGCGGCGGCTTCGCGATGTACGGCTCGGAGTACAACACCGCGCTCGCGGAGTCGCTCGGCTGTGACCTGAACGACGACGGAACCGTCGCCGTCGACGACCACGGTCGGACGAGCGTCGACGACGTGTTCGCCGTCGGCGACGTCGTGCCCGGGCACAACCAGATTCCCGTGGCGATGGGTCAGGGCGCCAAGACCGGCATCCAGATCCACATGGACCTCCGTGCGTTCCCGCGCTCGCTCGACGAGATACGCGAGTCCGGCGCCGTCGACCGGGCAGAGACGCCGGCGATGGACCCCGCCCTACGCGAGACTGCCCGGTCGTTCCGCGCCGACGACCCGACGCCCGAGGCGCCCGCAGACGACTAGCCGATAGTAACTGCCTTACCGCCCCGCCGTCGAACGGTGCGTGTCGACGTGTCCGCGACGCCGGGCACGGTCGACTGAGGTCGGCGTCTTCGCGACGGGCGGAGACCCGGTGTAACCGGCGAGCGCCGGTGGTCTAGTGGTAGGACCTGAGCCTTCCAAGCTCATGGCCCGGGTTCGAATCCCGGCCGGCGCATCCACGACCCGCCGTAGTCTTGCTGTCTTCCGTGTCTCTCACCGGCGAGAAGCCGCCGCCGACGCTCGGCGGCACCGGTCACGGGGTGTGTCCGTCACAGTCGCGACCGGCGACGACGTGGCCGTCTCCCGCACCCGCGGGTTCCCGAGTGGACCTGACGTGCCGTCCGACCCCGCCCCGCTGTCGGCGAGACACGCTTCGGCGGTGTCCGTCCGGAGATACGATGCGTTATCCGTGCGGCACCGCATGGACGACCGTGACGATAGCAAACGGCGACGCCGTGACGATCGAGTACACCGGACGAACGGAAGCAGGCACCGTCTTCGACACGTCGAGGGCGTCAGTCGCCGCCGAGACGGGCATCGACGAGGCACAGCCCGACCGCGAGTACAGTCCGCTGACGCTCGAAGTGGGGAGCGGGGCGGTCATCGAAGGGCTCGACGAGGCACTGGTCGGACTCGAGGCCGGCGATACGCCGACCGTCACGATCCCCCCCGAGAAGGGGTACGGCGAGCACGAGGAGAGCCGTGTTCGCGAACACGACGCCGACGACTTCGTCGACATGATCGGCGGGCAGACGCCCGAGGAAGGGTCTCACATCGAGACGGAGAGCGGCGACGTCGCGGAGATCACACACGTCGGCTCGGACGTCGTTCGGCTCGACTTCAACCACTCTCTCGCCGGTGCCACGCTGGAGTTCGACGTCGAAGTCGTCGACGTCAACCCGGACTGATCGGCCCAGGCGAGGACGACGCCACGGTCGCGCTCCTCCGGCGCCGTCACCGGCGACGGCGCGTCGTCACTCGTGGTGGCGAACCCAGTCGGCCTTCGAGACGAACTCCGTCGCGCCACAGGCGCCACACGACTCCGGCGGGTCGAAGCTGTGTTCGGCGGCGGACAGGTGGACGGGTGTCCCGGTGTATGTCACCTGACAGCTCTCACAGACGAACTCCTCGACACTCTCCGGACTGTGTGCCATGACCCGATGTTACATCTATGATATATATCTGTGGACTGCCGGCACCCGGTCGGCGGTGCGTCTCGTACGGCCACGCCGTCCGACGACTCCGCGCCAGACACGCGGCGCTATCGAGCCAGCCGAGCGGGCCGCGACCCGTGTCTACCGGTCGCGCCGGAGCGCGACGGCCCCGGCGCCGACGAGAGCGACGAGGGCGACGACGACACCGAAGCCGGGTGCGCGTCCGTCCGACCCCGACGACGGCTCGAACGCCGCCTCGAAGCCAGTCAGGTCGCGTCCGGCGTCCCACCGGAGCCGGTCGTCGTCCGTCGCGTCTGGCGCCGGCTCGACGGCCACCGGCTCGTAGCCCTCCGGCGACACCAGCACGAGCGGCCGGTCGGTGACGACGCCGCCGGCGAACGGCGCGTCGACGCGGAGCCGGTCGCCCCCGGCTGCGGCGAGGCCGTCGACGGTCGTCGAGAGCTCGACGACGCCCGTCTCGCCAACCGTCCGCAGGTCGACGCTCGCGTTCCCGACCCCGGTCGTCCGACCGGCGGTGTCGGCGACTGCGTCCGCGACGCCGGCCATCCGGCGCTCGAACGCGTCCGCGCGGCGCTCGCGGGCCGCGGCGTCGTCGCTCAGCGCCCGAAAGGCGTCGCGACGGTCCTCGTCGGCGAGGTCGAAGACGAGCCGGAGCGCGACCTCGGCGCTCCCGTCCTCGTCGAGGGTGACGACCAGCGCCTCCTCCGGCGCGGCCTGAGCGGCTGCCGGGGCGCTCGCGACGACGAGCGAGAGCGCGAGGGCCGCGGCGGTCAGGGCTCGTGCCGTCCCCGCCCGCACTTACCGGCCCCCGCCGGACTTGCCCGGTTCGTCGTCGGATCCGTCCTCCTCGTCGGCCCCCGTCTCGGCGTCGCTGTCGTCGTCTCCGTCACCCGTATCCGGGTCCTCCGGTGGTCCGGCCTGCCCGCTCTCGTCTTCCGTGTCGTCGTCGCCGGTCTCGCTCTCGTTCTCGTCGCGGTCGTCGGGAGGCCCGCGCCGGTCCTCGCCGGTCTCGCTCTCGTTCTCGTCGCGGTCGTCGGGAGGTCCGCGCCGGTCCTCGCCGGTCTCGCTCTCGTTCTCGTCGCGGTCCGGGCCGCGGTCCTCGGGCGGGCCACGCTCGCGGTCGCCCGGCGGACCGGCGATAGACCGCGCGATACGGGACACCTCTGGGCCGCTCAGCTCCGAGGCGTTCTGCTTCAGGCGCAGAATCGCGGTCGCGTTGATCCCCTTCTGCTCGAGTTTCTCTGCGGGGAGCCCCGCGGTCGCGTTTTGCGTCTCGTTCGCCCGCTCCTCGGTCTCGTCGACGCGTGCGGCGAGCGTGGCGACCTGTGCCTCGTAGGCCGCCTCGCTGATCTCACCCTCGGCGCGGGACTCGTTCAGCGCCTCCTTGCGCTCGCGGAGCTCGGCGAGGCGCTCCCGAGTCTGGTTGAACTGGTCCGCGACGACGCCGACCTTCGAGTCGTTCGTCGACGCCCTGGCGACGGCGATGCCGAACACCCGGCGCTCGATTTCACCTTCGACCTCGGCCTCCGTCACGCCGACGGTGCCCATCAGCCGCGCCGCGGCGGTGCTGTTGGTCTCGCTGCTGTCCGCAGCCGGCGTCGCCGTCGTGCCGTCGGTCGCGGTCTGTGCCGCGACCCCGCCGGCCCCGCCGGCTGCACCGACGACCAGCGCGACGGCGACGAGGACGGCGAGTCTGCTCCGGTTCGGTTCTCTCATCCTGTCTGTCGAGACGAGCCTCGTACAGGTATAGGCGGGCGATCCTCGTCCCGGATTGCCCTCGATTAACCCGAGTTAATGGCCGCCGTCGCCCCAGAACCGCTCGAATCCGTAGTCGAGCATCTCGGCGCCGACCCGCCGGAGCTCCTCGCGCTCCTGTGCCGAGAGCAGGTCGGCCACGCCGCGCGACCCGCGCTGGAGGTACCGCTCGTCTATCAGGAGCCGAACCCCGCGCTCCTCCGGCCCGCGGATGACCCGCCCGACTGCCTGCCGCGCCTTCCGCACCGCGGGCACCGCGACGGCCATCTCGAACCCGGACGAGTCGTCGCCGGCCACCGCGGCGTCGTAGGCGCCGCGGACGGCCTTCGCGCGCGGCGTCTGTGTGTTGCGGTACGGCACCCCGACGACGCAGGCTGTGTGAAGCTTCTCGCCGTCGTAGTCGACGCCCTCGGTGACGGTACCGAGCGCGCTCGTGACGAGGACGGCGTGGTCGGCGGGGTCGAAGAAGCGGTCGAGCAGCGCCGTCGTCTCGTCGCTCGTCGACGACCGGTCGAGGTAGACCGGCTTGTCGAGACCCGCGAGCAGGTCTGCGGCCCACTCCGCCTCGCGGTAGTTCGGCAGACAGCAGAGGACGTTGCCGTGTGAGGCCGCGACCCGCTCGACGACGTGTGCGTAGTCGCGGCGCGTCCGGGTCATCGACTCGCGGTCCGTCGTCGGCTCGCCGCGGTTGCGGTAGGTGAACCGCTCCAGCGGGACGCCCCACGTCGCGCGGTGCTCTTCCGGGAACGCGAGGTCGTAGCGCACGTCCTCGACCCGACGCCCCTCCTCCGGGTGGAGTGGGTCGTTCTGGACGCCGCGAGCGAGCCTGTCCAGTCCCGTCGCCCGGCGGTAGACGTCGACGGGTTCGAGCGTCGCCGACATCGCCACGCCGCCGCCGAGTTCGGCGTAGACGGCTGCACACGGTCCCTCCGGGATACAGTTGTACAGGCCGAGTCCAGCCGTGACGCGGTCGGCCCACGCCGGGAGGGCATCGGGAGGGCTCCCGTCGTCGCTCGCCCTCAGCCGGAGTTCGCGGAAGTACGTCAGCGGGTCGGCGTCCTGCCACGCGTCGAGGAGCGCGCCAACCGCGTCCGAGACGGGCGTCCGCGAGGACACGTCGACGCCCTCGTGTATCGCGGCGGCGGCGCGACAGACCGCGGCGACGCGGCCAACCTCGTCGGGCGCGACCGGCGCCTCTCCGTCACGGATCGCCCGCGTCAGCTCGTCGACGGCCCGTTCGCCCGGCGGCGCGAGCGCGACGGTCGTCTCGCCCGTCGCGGGAACGTCGACGCCGTCGTCGAGCGCCGCGCGCACCCGGTCGCCGACCCAGCCGAGGAGCCACTCGTGGAACCGCGCCGCCGTCTCGAACTCGTCCGGGGTCAGCCGGCCGTGGGTCGCGTCCTGGACGAGCGCCTCGGCAACCTGTCGCGCGCGCCGCGCGGCGTCGCCCGTCGCGCTCCCGAGCCCCTCGCCGCGGAGGACGCGCCCCGCCCGCTCTACGTCTGTCTGTGACCGCGCGAGCGTGTAGACCGAGGCGTCGTCGGAGCGGACCTCGCGCACCCGGTCCTCGACGACGTGGGCCTCGTCGACGACGGCGACGGTCCCCTCGTCGAGCGCACCGGCCCTGCCCGCGGTCAGCTCACGGGTCTCCGGGTCGTAGAGGTGCATGTAGTTCCCGACGACGGCCTCTGCCTCGGCGAGCACGTCGCCCATCGTCCGGTGCGGGCAGTGGCCCGCCGCCGCCGCGGCGGGCACGAGGTCGGCGCGGTCGAGGACGTTCGCCGTCCCGTCGGCGAACGAAAGGGGAACCGGGTCGACCAGCGACCGGACGTAGAACGGGTCGAACGGGCTGGCCCAGTCGACCGCGAGCAGCTCCTGGGCCGGTGTGGCGACGTCGAGCGCCCGGACGACCCGGGCGGGATACGGCGTCTCGGCGCCGTGGACGACGAGCCGGTCCGTCTCGGTCTCGACGAGTACACAGACCCGCCGGGCGCGCACGCTGTCGTACCACGGCGCGTCGGCGTCGTCGTCGGCGTCGAGGTGGAACGGACACCGGACCGTCCCGTCGTCGGGCCGGGTCAGGTGCCGACAGCCGTCGACGGCACACTCCGGGGGCGCCGGGCCGTCCCAGCGGAGCGTGACCGGCGACCCGGCCTTCACCAGGTCGGCGGCGTTCTCGCGCAGGTCGTCGACCATCGCGCCGAGCGGCGGCGCCCGTTCGACGCCGTCGTGGCGGTCGGTGAACGCCCCGGCCCGTGGCCCCTCGACCCGTGTCCACGCCCGGTCGAGGTCGAAGTCGTCCGCCTGTGCGTACGCGAGCGTGTCGGCGAGGCCGCGCAACACCAGTCCGTCGACCGGCGGCTCGTCGGTCCGGCGGTTGATGGCCCGCACCTCGGCGACGAACTGTGTGAGCTGCTGTTTGACCGGCGTGACGGCGACGACACGGTCGAACTCCGGGAGTACGACGGGGTCGTCACGGTCGGGCAGGCCGACCGACCCGTTTCGGACGGCGTACAGCCCGGCGACGAGGGCGACGAGCGTCTTGCCCGTCCCGCAGGCGCCCTCCATCGCCAGCCAGCCGTCGTCCGCCAGCACCGACAGCAGGCGGTCGACCCCGTCGACCTGCTGCGGGTACGGCTCGTCGAACGGGAACAGGGCGCGCCACGGGCGGTCGTCGCCCCGGCTCATCGCGGCACGCGGCGTGCGGTCGTCGACACTACCGGCTCTCTGGCCGTCTCGGCCTTAACCCACGGGGTCACGCCAGCCCGTCGAGCCGCTGCCGTCCCGCCGCGGAGAGGGGCTGCTCGAACAGGTCGAGGTTGGCGACGGCGTGGTCCGGGTCTGCCGTCGACGGAATCGGCACGACGCCGCGGGCGACGGCCCAGCGGAGGACCGCGCCCGCGGGCGTCAGGTCCTCGCTCGCCGCGACGTCACGGACGGTCGGGTCGTCGAGCAGTCCGTCCGGCCCGAGCGGCGTGTGTCCGAGCACCCGGACCCCGTTGTCACGACACCAGGCGACCAGGTCGTCCCGCGGCGCGAGCGGGTGGTGCTCGACCTGAACGACCCGGGGAGGGATCCGTGCGTCTGCGGCGAGGACGGCGAGCTCGTCGACGGAGACGTTACACAGCCCGAGGTGCCGGACGTGGCCGTCGTCGACGAGGCCCTCCATCGCCGCCCACGTCTCCGCGAGCGAGACGTCCGCCCGGACCGGGTCGCCGTCGTCGTCCGTCGGGAACGTCAGCGCCTCGCGCTCGGCGGCGCTCACCTCCGAGAGCCCGTCGAGCGGCCCCCGGTGTGCCCACGCCTCCGTGCCGTGGAGGAGGTAGCCGTCGAGGCAGTCGACCCCGAGGCGGTCCCGGCTCGCCCGGCACGCCGCCCGGAGGTGGTCGGGCCGGTGGCTCGTGTGCCAGGCCTTCGAGACGAGCGCCAGCGCGCCCCGCGGCGGGCCGCCGGGCGCCCGTATCAGGTCGCCGACCAGCGACTCGGTGCCGTAGAGCTCGGCGCAGTCGAGCAGGCGGCAGCCGGCGTCGAGCGCCGCCCGGAGGCCCGCCGAGAGGTCGACGTACGTCTCGCCGCCGCGGTACGACGCCGTTCCGGCACCGACCGGCGGGAGCGCCGGCACGTCGGAGCCGTCGGCCTCCGGCTGGTCGGACTCGGGCCGGCGGACGCGCGCGGCGGTCGGCGTCCACCCGACGCCGACCGGCGTCGCCGATCCCCCCGTCTCGGCGGCACGCGCGACGGCGTCGACGGCGCTCACGACGTGGGCAGCCTGTCCCGGCGACCCGACGCGGAGCGGGCGGTCCTCGCGCGCCGCCGCGGCGAGTTCGGCGACACCGAACGCCCGGTCGAGGCGTCCTCGCGGGGTCTGTGGCGGCACGCGAACCGGGTCGGCCCCGAGGCGGGCGTACCGCGGGTGGTCGGCGGCGTCGCCGCCGAGGCTCCCGGCGTCGGGCAGGCGAAGCGTCCCCTCGTCGCCGACGACGTCGAGGCGCATCTGGTCGCCGGCGCGAAAGGGGACGTAGCCGCTCGCGCGCAGGTCGACCCGCTGGCCGCCGGCGAGCGACAGCGTCGCGCTCCAGTGGTCCGGCGCGTCGTCCGGGCCGACACCGGGCGCGAGGCGGTCGGCGTCGGCGCTGCGGACGCGGTCGACCGGCCCGAACAGCGCAGTCAGCACGGTCAGGGGGTAGACGGCGGCGTCGAGGAGTGGCCCGGCCTGACGGAACGACTCGGGGCGAGGGTGCCACTCGCCGGGCCGACCGACGTTGCAGTCTATCCGGGCGACGCGGACGGACCCGAGTCGCTCCTCGGCGACGTGGCGCCGCGCGGTTCGCTGCGGGTCGCCGGCCGGGCTCGTCGGCGCACACGCGAGGCGCCGCTCCGGGCCGACACGGGAGAGCAGGTCGCGGGCGTCGCCGGGTGACGTCGCCAGCGGCTTCTCCGAGAAGACGTGCCGCCCGGCGTCGAGCGCCTGCGCCGTCACCGGCGCGTGCGCGGCGTGGCCGGTGAGGTTGACGACGACGGGGGCCTCGGAGGCGTCGAGGAGGCTGTCGAGAGAGCCGTGGGCCGTCGCTCCGTGGGCGTCCGCGAGCCGGTCGGCCCGTTCGCGAACGCGGTCGGCGACGGCGACGAGGCGGAGGTCGGGGTGGGCAGCGAGGTCCGGAGCGTACTCCGACGCGATTGCCCCGCAGCCGACGATTGCGACGCGCATAGGTCGGCGGGGGGCTGGAGTCACTCAAGTCCGCCGGTCGCGGGTCCAGACCGGTACGGGCGTGGCGCACGATGGCGACGAGCCGGCGGCTCTCCACGTAGAGACGGACGGCGGGATTGCCCGGGCGTTCCGCCACGGGGAGTCCCGGTCGCCTCCTCCACCCCGCGACCCCACGAGCGACGGGCGTCCGACGGTGGGCTGCTCACTTCCGTGCCTGACCCGCTGTCGCCGGTGAACCGCGGGGACGCGTCCCTGCGGACGCGCCCCGCGGACCGCTGTCCCCGTGGGACGAGGCTTCCACGTCAGCTTCCGGGGCCCGCGTCGGTCCGCCCGCACGCCCCCGGGTTCGGCCACCACTTGAGGCCGTACCGTGGTCTTCGGAGCGGGGCCTACCCGCCCGGCCTAGTCCGTCCAGACGTAGCCCGGGTCGACGTAAACCGCTTTCTATTCGCGGGTCACGCGCCGCCGGTGCACGCCCGGCGGTCTGCGCCGACGCGAGCGCCCTGCGTCGTGGCGGGGTGTCTGCCCGCCGACGCGGCCGTGTCGCCGACAGCGCGCCGCCTCGTCAGGGGTTCGCCTCGGCCTCCTGCTCTATCTCGTCGAACAGCGCGACGACGCGCTCCTCGACCTCGTCGCGGATCTCGCGAACCCGATCGAGCGGCTGCTCGCCCGGGTCCGCGAGCGCCCAGTCGCGTACCGCGACGCTCGCGTCGAGGTCGAGCGTCGAACAGCCCATCGTCGCGACGAGGTCACAGGCCTCCAGCTCCGCCGTCGAGACGGCGCGCGGCGTCCGGTCCGAGAGGTCGAGTCCGGCCTCGCGCATCGCCTCGCGCACGACGTCGTGGACGGCGTCGGCGGGCCGGGTGCCGCCGGTGACGAGCCTCACCTCGTCCAGCCCCCGGCGCTCGCGTTCGCGCTCCGCGAACGCCGTCGCCATCTGCGAGCGCCCGGCGTTTCGGACGCAGACGAACGCCACCCGCACCGTCACGTTCCGCCCCGCGCCCGGCAGCGGTCGTCTCCCGTGTCGGTGCCGTCGGTCCGTCCGAGTGTTCTGACCACGCGTGACGATCGAACGACCCGCGACATGACGCTATCGGCGGCGAGGAGGGCAGCCGCCCGGTGACGCTCACCGGAGCGCCTCGCGGGCGTAGAGCCCCGACGCGGCGGCGACGACGGCGACGGCGGCGAGCACCGCCCAGCGGTGCCACCCCATCCACGCCGCCGGAAACGAGAGCACGAGCTCTGCGGGGACCGAGAGCGCCCAGAGCGCGGCGATGCCGAGCATCGCGAGGCCGACGGCGGCTGCCGCTCCCGCCGCCGTCACGGGGTCCGCGCGCCCGCGTGTTCCCGAGAGCAAGACGATCGGCTGGACGACAGCGAGGAAGGCAACCGCGCCGGCGCCGAGCGGTCCCGCGCCGTAGTAGATGGGGAGCCCGGTGCCCGGCCGAGAGATGAGCGCGAACGGCGCTCCGACCGCCACGAGCACCGCGAGACAGGCGAGGGCGCCGGCGTTCGCCGCCACGCGGTAACGCCCCATACGCCGACCGGCTCCGCGCGCACACTTGAGTGGCCCGGAGTGCGGTCGCATGGACAACCTACAAACCGGTGGACTACGCGCCCCTGT
>JAQCMY010000055.1 GCA_028274865.1 Haloferacaceae archaeon
GCGTCCGGGTGCTCCTCGTAGTACCGGCGTGCCTTCACGCGGTCGTGGTAAATTATAGCATCGGTGCTATTATTTACCACCTGTGTAACGAGTCGCTGGCTCACGCCCAACTTCTCGGCGACCTCGATGTCCGTCTCCGGTCGGATGAGGTCGCGAGGCGTCGACCTGTTCAGCGACGTCCCGATATGACGCGTCCGGGGCAGCGGGAGAAAAACGCCGGGGCAGATCGTCAACGAGTTCGAGGAGATGGTAGAAGTTGAGAGGAAGCGGGCCAAAAGCGAAAACAGGAGGCAACCGGGCATACGCAAAAGTTTGCGGATGCCGAGACGGGCGAAGGAACGGCAGTCAGAAGGCGGCGGCGACGAAGCGGGTAAGGAAACATTTCCTGACCCGGACAAGACGCTTCTGGAAACATTTCCCACAGCGATGAGACTGGTTCCGCCCGCGACAAAGCCGCCGAGAAGGTCAACGCCGACGTATCGGGCCGCCGGGTCAGTCGTCGAACGTGGCGCCCTCGGCGTAGCACGGGAAGCAGGGAACGCCGTCGGGCAGCTCGCCACAGACACAGTCGTCCGAGTCGTCGCCGTCGTCGTCCGGGTCGGGCGCGACGACCTCGCCGCCGTCCGTGGCGACGCGGGGCCGGCCGTCGACATGGGCGCCGAGATCCGGGTCGACCGCCGCGACGTCGACGTGTGCCGGCACCGGCCGGGCGCCGGTCGCGAAGGCGACGCGCTTCTCGTGTTTGCACGCCTCGGCGTCGTCGAGGTTATGGCGGGCGTCCGGGCACGTACACCGGCCGGCGCGGGCGTCGACCCGGTACTCGCTACCGGACTCGGTCGTGACGCTGTAGACGTCGCCGCCCTCGGCGAGGACGGTCATGTACTCGGTCAGGGCGCGGGCGTCGCGCGGGTCAAGTTCGATACCTTCGTAGGCGTCGGTGGTTTCGTTCTGCATGGGTTCTCTCTCCGAGACCCCCGGCCTGGGCGTTGCAGCGCCCGGGCGTTTCCTACGCCCTGAGTGGCCGGTGTGTCTCTACTATACAGTATAGTGCGAACCTACTTAGGAGTTGCGTCTATGGTGCGAAGGTTGACGGTATAGTCGCAACCTATTTGCCGCCCCGGTTCACAACATTTTGTTATGGTTGCGTCTAAGCAGTCGACCATGACCGACCGCCGGGCGCTGTTGACCGACCGGGAACGGGAAATCATCGCGGACGAGGCCGACGTTTCGGACTCGTATCGGTACCAGACAATCAGCCGGGTACGGGCGCGGTTCGACCGGCTGGCGGCCGACCTCGACGCCCTGGAGGCCCACGGCGAGTTAGCCTCAGAGTTGCGCGAAATCGTGTGCGCCGGCGCTGCTGGCGCGTCCGACTCGCCGGCCGACGACCGCCCGGGACGCGACGACGACGCCGAGGAGGCGGCGCGTAGCGGCGAGGGCGACGTCGAGAGAGAACCGGACGGCGAGGCCGACGCCGATCTCGCCGGTGAGGTCCGGGCGCACCTGGAGGCCGAGGCGCTGCCGCCCAAGACCGCCCACGGCCGGGCGGCGGTCGTCGACGTGTTCCGGTATCTGCGGGCGAACGGGACGGTGGAAACGAGTGAGATTCAAGAGGCGGTCTACGCGGAGTATACGGACGAGTGGGGATCGGCGCGGACGATGTGGAACGCCCTCGACCGCTACCTCGAGGACGTCCCGGGCGTCGAGAAGGGCGGGTACGGCGAGTGGGCGTATGCGGGCGACGACGCCGTCCGGGCGGCGCTGGCGGAGTAGCCGCCCGGCGCTGCCGCTGGCGAGCTGAAAAGTGTGAGAGGACGGCGACCGGCCCTAACCTATCTAATAATAGTCGCGTAAGATTATAAGCCCTATGCATAACGGTAAGGACAGTGCGGCCGCTGGCGGGCTTGTCTCAGAAGCTGGCTGCCCTGCCAGGGTACCGAACACCTGGCGAGGACGAGGCCGGCCCTAACCACTAGCATAGTTATCCGCTGAGTACTTCAACTTTGACCATAGCAGGCGTTTTGCGAACGGCAAAAGAATTTTTACTCTGCGTAAACCTCAGCCGTCGATGAGTATAAACCGGGGGAGAAATATAGGATTATCTAGACCGCGGCGAGGACGAGTTCGGCCCTAACCATCCGTTCTCAACTCGCTTCAGCCGGTTCGCGGCGGGGCCGTGCGGCGACGGCAGCCGCGAGGCGGTAGCGGTCGGAGTTCAAACATGAATTCCGACAAGGAGGACACGACGAGGAAAAAGCAGCCGATCAACGAGGTCTACTTCGCCAACGCGAAGACGCTACTCGTCAAGGAGTGCGTCGTCTGTGGCGGCACGCACCGCCACGGCGCGAAGGACCCCGCCGTCGCGCGGGGCGAACCCTCACATCGCGTTTCCCACTGCGGCGATCTCTCGGCCAGCAACTACTACATCCAACTCGCCGAGGACGCCGACCCGCCGGATAGGTACTTCCAGTGGGTCCTGGGCAAGAACCACGACCCCGCCATGCGGGCGCCGTGCGGAGGTGAGGACGCATGACCGAGGCGGACCACGTCGAGGACGCGACGGCGACCGGCGCCGCTACCGCGGCCGTCGAACCGGCCCCTCGAACCTGCGCCGGCTGTGGGAACACGCCCGTGTCGCCACGTCATGCGCACACCGTCTACCCGAATCTCGGCGCCGAGAAGGCCGAGGCCGTCGAGAAGGCACTGGCCGCCGGGATGTGGATCTGCGTTCACTGCCCGGCCGTGATCGGCAGCGACGGGCGGCCCGCCGGAGGTGAGGACGCATGACCGAGGCCCGCGAGGTCGCGGAGGCCCTCGGCGTTCGCGAGGCCGAGCTCCGCGAGGCCGTCGACGACGACACGACCGCGGCGGACGTACTCGGCCGCTTCACCCCCGACGTCCCGCTACCGGAGGCCAAGGCCGCCGTCGAGGCGTGGATTTCGGGCGAACCTGTCACGCAGCCCAACGGAACCGCCCCGGCCGACGACGCTGAGAACACGTCAACTCGAACCGGTAACGAGACGACACCGCCGGAGGGCGACGGGACGGCCGACGCCGGCGAGAGCGGGAGTACCGGCGCCACGGGTGATAACCTCCTTAATCGCCCGGCGTGCGACCCCGAGGGCGCATATCGTCCGATCTGCGGCGCGTGGGCTGGCGTCGACTTCACCGCCCCCGAGGCCGGCGTCTACCCGCCCGCGCTGCTGGAACGCGAACAGTGGATGGGCCACCGCGAGAAGATGCCGTTCGCGCCCTGGGCCGACCGTGACCACCCCGAGGCCGCCCACGACAAGGACGCCCGCTGGAAGTGGGGCCTCTCGGAGAACTACCTCACCGGCGAGGAGATGGCCATGGCCGCCGACGACCCCCGCCTCGACGGCCGCGCGTTCCTCCAGCAGGACGACGACCCGTTCGCGTTCGTCGACGGCGACGACGTCCGCTGCCCGGAGACGGGCGCCGTTCATCCGGCGTTCGTCGCGCTGCTGGAACACCTCGGCCGGACCTACGCCGACGTGTCGACGTCCGGCAGCGGCGCCCACGCCTACTATCGGGGCGCCCTTCCCGACGGCGTCAAGCAGGCCACCTTCCCGATTGACACCGAACCGTGGGGCGCGAACGACGACGTCCCCGAGATTGAGATCTACGCGAATAAGCACGTCTGCGTCGCGACCGGCGACCACGCCCCCGGCAGCGGGACCGAGGTAGCCGAGTGGGACGCCGACGCGCTGCGGGCGATCCTCGAAGCGAACGGCGAAGTCGCCAGCGAGGCCCCCGACGGCGAGGGCGAGGACGAGGCCGGGGAGGGTGTCGACTTGTCGGAGTACGACCCGGACGCGACGACCGCGGCCGAGACGACACATGATATTCGCGACGTTCTCGCAGCCGTCGAGGACCTCCGCGCCCGGGATGTCCGGCTGCGGTCGTCGGTTACTGAGGAATATTCCGGGCGAGACGCCGAACGCGCCCGTGACCCGACCTGGGTAGACTCCAAGTCCGGCACGCGACTCGCCGAGTTCGACGACCACTGGCTGTATCGGAAGGGCAGCCGCCATCTTGACGCGCTGCAAGTCGTCGCGTTAGAGGAGGGCATTATCCGTTCTGAGAAGGCATACCCCGCCGGCGAAGACTGGTGGGCCGCCATCGAGGCACTTCGCGACCGCGGCGCCCCGATCCCCGAGTACGTCGGCGCCCGCCGGGAGGACGCCGACCCCGTCGCCGTCCTCCCGCCCGCCGTCCGCGAGCTGAGTACCGCCACTACCTGGGATTGGCAGAACGCCGACGCCGAGAACCCCGGCGTCTCGAAACAGGACGTCCGCGACCGAACCGCCGAGGCCATCGCCGACGCCTACGACCGCGGCGACCGCGCACTCGTCGAGGCGATCCCCGGCGCCGGCAAGTCCTATGGGGCCGTCCTCGCCGCCGCCGAGACGGGCGAACCCGTGACGATCTGCACCGGCCGCGGGCAGAAGGAACAGTACGACCAGTACCGCGAGTGGGCCGCCGAGTTCGGCCTCCGAGACAAGCGCCTGCCCGCGTTCACCGAGACGTGCCCGACCGCACGCGGGGACCACGGCGACGACTGGAAGGAGACGGTCATGAACTGGTACCGCCGCGGCGCCAGCGGCCAGACGATCCACAACATCGCCGAGGACGCACTCGGTCGGCCGCTGCCCTGCCAGGTCGCCGAGACGGGCGAGGCCGTCGAGTGCCCGCACCGGCACGCCTGGGATTTCAACCCGGACGAGTACGACCTCCTAATCGGTCACTACTCGCACGCCCATACCCAGGCCGCGACCGAGGGCCGGACGGTCGTCTTCGACGAGTTCCCCGGCGGCGCGTTCGAGGAGATCCTCGCGCCCGGCGATCTCCAGCGGGCCGTCAGCCACTACCTCGGCGCGACCGACGAACTCCCCTTCGAGGACTTTACCGACCTCATGGACCACCGCCACGGCGACGGCCAGCGCCGTGCGGACGCCCTGGCGCACTATCTCGACGGCAACGGACGCCTCGCCCCCGACGCCGACGAAACGGCCGTCTTCGACGACTCAGGCGCCCACGCGCTGGCGCCCATCGCGACCGCCGCGCTGCTGGCCGGCGACGACCTCGGGAACGGCGTCGAACACGCACGGTTCGCGTCCGGGCAAGCGATCTATCACCGCGAGACGGGCGCCCTCGCCATCCTCCGGCCGCCGGCCCTCCAGTACGCCGAGGGCGTCGTCGCACTCGACGGCACGCCCACGCCGCGGATGTGGAACCGCTGCCTCGGCGAACAGCTCACCCATCGCGAGGTGCTGGCCGACGACGAGAAACGCGACCTCATCGAGAACGGCCTCGGCGCCCGCTACGTTCGCACCACCGAGGCGGTCAAGCCGTACAACTCGGCCGACCACGTCAACACCGACGCCGACGCCGCGCTGCTGGAGGCCATCGCCGACGCCCACGACCAGAAGCCGGCCGTCATTACCACCGCCACCGCCGAGGCCGAGTACGAGGCCGACGACGTCACCGAGTACGTCAACGACACCCGACATTACGGGAATGTCCTCGGTTCAAACGAGTACGCCGACGTCCGGGTTGGCGCCGTGATCGGGTCGAACCATTACGGCGACGACTACCTGAAACGCTGGGGCGCCTACCTCGGCGACGCCGTCGAACGCGAGAACGGCAAGGGCGCCGACCTCTCGTACACCGGTGCCGGCGACGAGATCCTCACCCATATGCGCGAGAACGAGACACTCCAGGCCGCCATGCGCTTCGGCCGCGACGGCAACGGCGCCGTCGTCTACGTGCATACCGACACCCTGCCCGACTGGGTGCCCGTCGAGGCCGAGGGGCGCGTCCTCTCGACGCATAGCGACGGGATGCGCGACGTCGTCGACGCGCTGGCCGACGCCGGTATCGCGACCACCGCCGAGGTCGCCGCGCACCCCGGGGTTGACGTCGGGAAACGGCAGGTTCGGGACCACCTGGAGACGCTACGCGAGAAGGGCGCCGTCGACCGCCACCGCGACCCGGACGACCGCCGCCGAATCGTCTGGCAGGACGACGGCCTCCATCGCGTCAACGAGAACGGCGACGTCGAACTCGAACCCGTCGACGCCGAGAACATGACCGAGGATGAAGTTGCGGAACTGGCACGTACTACATACTATACGTGGGAGTTCCGCAACTCAGGCGCCGATCCTCCCTCTCCCGGCGCCGCGCCGGGCAGTGGGGCGGTCGAGGCCGGGCACCCGGCGGCGCGGGGCGACGACCCACCACCAAAGCCGGGCGACTGACGGCCGACGGCGGTCGCGACGCGCCCGGCCGGAGAGTGCTAACGCCGCGCCGCGGCGGGCGGCCGGAGACGCGGAAGCCGGTGAGGCGGCGACGGTCCGGCAGGACGCGGTCTTTAACCAACATACGGGACCGCGCGCCGGCGACTGTTGGTTAAGCCGGACGACGAGCGGGACGCCGGCGGGTCACTCGACAGCCGCGGACCGCCGGATCGACCCCGAGTTTCGTGCGGGCTTCAAGCGCGCGCCCGCGCGAGGCGGTCCAAAAAAAAATGGAGCGCCCGCCCGCCGTCGCCCCTGGAGAACGGCGCCGAGAGCGCCGAAACCCCTACCCTTCGGAACGAACACTAACCCCACAACGGAGTGCTTTCGCTCGTTTCCAGTGTATGAGCCACCAGAAATCCGCGGATACGAACGGCCGGTACAGCGATATTTGCGGCGCGACGAACAACCGCGGCGAGCCGTGCCAGCTGCCAGCCGGGTGGGGAACGCCGGGGTCGGGCGGCGACCGCTGCCGTTTCCACGGCGGCGCGTCGACCGGGCCCGACGACACGGAGCACCTGGAGGGCAACGCCCACGCCGAAGACAACCCCGGCGGCGGCGCCCCAGAGTTGAACACGAACGCGGAGATTCACGGCGGGTTCGGTGATTGGCGGAAGGCCTACGAGCGGTTCGACGACGACACCCGCGAGCACGTCGACGCCGTCGCGGCGGACGTCCGCGAGACGGCGGCCGAGCACGCGCCGGGAGTCGACGCCGAGGAGCGCGGGGAGCTGGCCCGCGAGTATGCGGCCCTGTCGGTGATGAAGCGGCGGACGACGGCGGACGCCTGGCCCGATCCCGACGGTGATGGGCCGGGCCGCGGGTTCCTCATCGAGAGAGAGTTCGAGGGGGGCGGCGAGACGGTGACGGTCGAGCGCCCGAACCCCGCGCTGCGAGCCGAGCAGACGATCCGAACCCGCCGGCGGGAGATCGCCGAGTCGCTTCGGCTTTGGCCGGGGCTGCGGGACGGCGAGTGACCGGGAGTGCGAACTGGCGGGCGATGGGGTGGATACAGCCCAGGCCAGCCGCTTTCTCATGACGGACCGGCACGAATCGTTTCTACCGTGACAGGACGGCGGGCGCCGAGCGGGACGATTCCGGGCGGTTCGGACGTCGTCGTCGGCTACGATTCACGGGTTGTGGGACAAACCGTCACCGCGAGGGCCGGGCCGTGTTCTCGGTCAGGCGGTCCGGTCGCGGACGGCGTCCGGGTGTTCGTCGATGTACTCCCGGACGCGTCGGCGCTTCTCGCCTTTGGAAAATTGAGTAAGCTTACTCAGGTTTCCACTCTCCTCCACCGAAGCCGGGCGACTGACGGCCGGCGGCGGTCGCGACGCCCTCGGTCGTCGAGTGGCGACGCGGAAGCCGGTGAGGCGGCGGACGGTCCGGCGGGAGCTAGTCTTAACCAACATACGGTCCGGACAACGGCGGTTGTTGGTTAAGACTCTCCCCACTGGTCGCGTCGCGCCAGCCGGTCGCGGACGGCGTCGACAAGCGGCCGGCCGTCGACGCGATACGCGAGCTGGAGCCGGACGGCGTCGGCGGCGTGGTCGCGGATGGTCGCGTCGGTCGGTTCGGCATCGCCGGCGTCGAGGCGGGCAGCGATCTCTCGGACGGTTTCGGGCGAGACGTCAACGGTCATGGAGGCACGTTCGCAGTCGCGCGCCATACTCGCAGGACAGGCGCGAGAGGACTTGAAACGGTCGTTATACCACGGTGCCACCGTGGCACGGTGGCGCGCTTCACGCGGTCGTGATAAATTATGCTATCGTTAGCATTCTTTATCACCTGGCTCACCAACTGCCGACTCACACCCCACCTCTCGGCGACCTCGGTGTCCGTCTCCGGGCGGATGAGGTCGCGAGGCATCAACTTGCCGCGCAACCTCCCGGTATGACGCGTCCGGGTGCTCCTCGTAGTACCGGCGTGCCTTCACGCGGTCGTGGTAAATTATAGCATCGGTGCTATTATTTACCACCTGTGTAACGAGTCGCTGGCTCACGCCCAACTTCTCGGCGACCTCGATGTCCGTC
>JAQCMY010000056.1 GCA_028274865.1 Haloferacaceae archaeon
CTCGTCCGGACGGCGCTCGGCTACATGCGCATCGGCGTCGGCGACGGGACGGTGCGGGACGCCGTCGCGGAGGCGTTCCTGACCGACGACCCCGAGGCGGGCGACGACGACGCCCCGGGCACGCCGGCGGCGACCGTCTCCGGGGTCGAAGCCGTCGAACGCGCCGCACAGCTCACCAACGACTACCGCGTCGTCGCCCGCACCGCCCGTGACGAGGGCATCGCGGGGCTGCGCGACCTGGACCTGGAGCTCGGCCGCCCCGTCGAGCTGATGCTGGCCCGGAAGGCCGAGGGGCTGGAGGCCGGGCTGACCGACGTCGCCCGCCGTGACGGGGCCGGCGACGCCGACGCGCCGGGCTGGCGCGGGCACGTCCTCGTCGAGACGAAGTACGACGGCATCAGGGTCCAGGCCCACGTCGACGGCGACGACGTCCGGCTGTTCACCCGCCGGCTCGTGGACGTGACCGAGGGGTTCCCGGAGGTCGTCGACGCGCTCCGGACGGGCGTCGCGGCCGAGCGGGCACTGCTGGACGGCGAACTCGTCGGCTACGACGCCGCGACGGGCGAACCCGCCGTGTTCCAGGAGCTCTCCCGCCGGGTGAAGCGCGAGGACGACGTCGAGGCGCTGGCCGCCGAACTGCCCGCCACGCTCCACTGCTTCGACTGCCTCCACGTCGACGGTCGGACGCTGCTGGACGAGCCGCTGGACGCCCGGCTGGACGCCCTGGAGACGGCCTTCGACCCCGTCGACGGGCTGGAGCGGGCGGCCGCCACCGTCCCGGACGACGTCGCCGCGGCTCGGGCGTGCTACCGCGAGGCCGTCGACGCGGGCCACGAGGGCGTCATGCTGAAGAACCTCGACGCCGGCTACCAGCCCGGCCGCCGGGTCGGCCGGATGCTGAAACACAAGCCGGTGATGGAGCCGCTGGACCTCGTGGTCACGCGGGCACAGTACAGCGAGGGCCGCCGCTCCTCGCTGCTGGGCCGCCTCTACCTCGGGGCGTACGACCCCGACGCCGACGCCTTCCGTGAGGTCGGCCGGCTCTCGACGGGCTATACGGACGCCGAGCTGTCCGAGCTGACCGACCGGCTGGAGGCCCTGGTGGTCGACCGTGACGGCCGCGACGTGACCGTCCGGCCCGAACTCGTGCTGGAGGTCGAGTACGAGGAGCTGCAGACGAGTCCGGAGTACGGCTCCGGGTACGCGCTCCGGTTCCCCCGTTTCCTGGGGGTGCGCGAGGACCTCGGACCGACGGACGCCGACACGGTCGACCGCGTCGAACGGCTGTACGAGGCGCAGTAGCTCAGTCCAGCCTCGTGACGAACATCGCGTGGGCGGCGTTCTCGCTGTGGGAGGTGATCTTCAGCCGGATGGTATCGCCCGTCCCGACCGTCCCCGGGACGTCCCGGTCGACGAAGACGACGAGCCCCTCGACCGTCACGACGGCCTCGCGGCCCTGACTGGTGTCGTCGATTTCGGTGACGACCGCGTCGTGGACGGAGCCGATGGGGGCGGCCTCGCCCTCGTCCCGACCCTGTGCGGCCTCGTGGGCGGCCTGGGCCTCGGGGTCGTCGTACTTCACGTCGCCGCCGAGGACGACCCGGCCGGCGAACAGTACCAGCAGGACGAGCACGCCGCCGCCAGCCACGAGGGCGAACGGCAGCTCCGACTGGAGAACGGGGAACATGTCGGGGCGGACGCGACGCCCGTGGTTAACACTCCCGGCCCGGGCTCGCACGAGCCGCCCGGCCGGCGGCGCGGGAAACCGACATACGCTGCCCGCCCGTACGGAGGTTCGTGACCGCGCACGACCCGAACGTCCGGCTCCGGGACGGTGTCGTCTTCGACCTCGCGACCGGGGAGACGGTCGTGGCCGACGCCGCCGAGCCGGCGGGCGACGTGAACGCCCTCACCCACGCCCACGGGGACCACCTGTACGATCGGCTGCCGGCGGGCGGGGAACTGGTCTGTTCGTCGTGCACGGCGGGCCTGGCCGCGGCCCGTCGGCGCGAGGAGCCCCGACCGGTGCCGACCGACCACCCGCGCGTCGAGCGGCTCCCGTCGGGTCACGTCGCCGGCTCCACAGCGCTGTTGGCCGACGACGGCGAGCAGCGGGTGCTGTACACGGGGGACGTCTCCACGCGCGACCGGTGCTACCTCGACGGGTTCGAACCGCCCGACGCCGACGTCCTCGTCGTCGAGGCGACCTACGGGGAGCCCGACTACGAGTTCCCGCCGCAGGCCGAACTGGAGCGGGCCATCCTCGACTGGCTGGACGACCCCGAGCGGTTGGACCGGCCGGTGCTGCTGTTCGGCTACGCGCTGGGGCGGGCCCAGAAGCTCCAGGCGCTGCTCCGGCGGTCGGACCGCGACCGGGTCCTCACCACGGACGCCGTCCAGCGGCTGAACACGGTCGTCGCCGACCACTACGACGTGTCGTTCCCGGCCGGGACGTACGACGCCGAGGCGGGGCTGGAGCCCGGCGACGCGGTCGTGCTCCCGGCGCAGCTGAACGGGCTCGACTTCGTCGAGCGGCTGGCCGGGGAGTACGACGCCCCGACGGCGGGCTTCTCCGGGTGGGCCGTCGACCGCTCCTACCGGTTCGCCAACGACCTCGACGCGGCGTTCCCGCTGTCGGACCACTGCGACTTCGGGGAGCTGGTGGGGCTGGTCGAGGCCGTCGACCCGGAGCGGGTGTACACCCAGCACGGCTCGGCGGCGGCGCTGGCGGACCACCTGACGGGGC
>JAQCMY010000058.1 GCA_028274865.1 Haloferacaceae archaeon
ATAGACGAGTTCTTCGCGGACGAGCTCGGTCGCGCCGGCTACGGCGGGATGGAGGTCGCGAAGACGCCGATGGGGACCCAGATCGTCCTGATGGCCGAGAAGCCCGGCATGGTGATCGGCAAGGGCGGGAAGAACATCCGGAAGGTCACCCGCGAACTCGAGGAGCGCTTTGACCTCGACGACCCCCAGATCGACGTCCAAGAGGTCGACGAACCGGACCTCAACGCGCAGATCGTCGCCGACCGGCTGGCGAACGCGCTGGAGCGCGGCTGGTACTTCCGCAAGGCCGGCCACACCACGATCGACCGGATCATGGACGCCGGCGCGCTCGGCGCCGAGATCGTCCTCTCCGGGAAGGTGACCGGCGCGCGCTCTCGCGTCGAGAAGTTCAACCGCGGCTACATCAAGCACAACGGCGAGCCGGCCTCGGAGGTCGTCGACGACGGCCAGGGCGTCTCGGTGATGAAGCTCGGTACCATCGGGGTGACGGTGAAGATCATCCCGCCGGGTGCCGAACTGCCGGACGACTTCCACATCGCCGAGGACGCCGACGTCGAGGCCGTCGACCAGGCCGAGACCGACGAGGGCGTCGAGGCGCTGCTGGCGGAGGCCGACGCGGACGCGGACGAAGACGCGGACGCGGACCCGGACCCGACCGTTCCGGACGCCGCAGACGAGTCGGTGCCGGAGTTCGCCGAGGAGGCGGTCGAGACGCCGACCACCGACCCCGCCGAGGTCGTCGACGAGGCGGTCGTCGAGGAGGTCGTCGACGAGACCGGCGAGACGCCGGTCGCGACCGCCGACCCGGAGGCGGAGCCAGACGATCCGCTCGACGACGACGTCGAGAGCGAGGCCGCCGACCTCGTCGCCGAGATGGAGGGCGAGGGCGAGGGCGAGGACGCCGCCGACGAGGAGGGTGACGAGACGTGATCCTCCACCCCGACGAGATCCGAGACATGACGCCCGCCGAGCGCGCGGCCGAACTCGAGGACCTCGAGACGGAGCTGTTGAACGACCGGGCCGTCCAGGCCGCAGGCGGCGCCCCCGAGGACCCGGGGCGGATCGGCGAGCTCCGCCGTACAATCGCGCGGGTCAAGACGATCCAGCGCGAGGAGGGCGACCTGGACGACGAGGGAGGCGGCTGACGGTGCCGCTCACGCCCGAGACGCTGCCGCGACACGAGCTGTGTGGACTGTGCGTGCGGGTCGCCGCCGCGCCGAACCCCGACCTCGTCGGGGTCGGCGGGCGGGTGGTCCGCGAGACCCAGCAGACGCTGGTGGTGTCGCGGGCGGGAGCGGCGGGCGAGCGCCGGGTTCCCAAGCGTGGCTCGATCCTCGAGTTCGCGCTCGGCCCGGCGACGCTCGAGACGACAGACGAGACCGCCGCGGCGCGAGAGCCCGCGGGGACCGGCGTCGAGCCGCCGGACACGGCCGACGGCGACGCGACGGCCCACGTCACGGTCGACGGGGGGCGCCTGCTCTCGCGCCCCGCGAGGCGGACAGCAGACGGACCAACACCAGACGGAGACGACAGATGGCGCTAGGATACGACGTACCGGAACCGGAGACGGCCTGTACCGACGCGAACTGCCCCTTCCACGGAACGCTGTCCGTGCGGGGACAGGCGCTGGAGGGACGGGTCGACTCCACATCGATGGACAAGACGGTCGTTGTGGAACGCGAGTACGACGTTCGCGTCCCCAAGTACGACCGATACATGAAACGACGGAGCCGCGTGCCGGCACACGCCCCGCCGTGTCTCGACCTCGCGGTCGGCGACACGGTGCGGATCGCCGAGACGCGGCCGCTGTCGAAGACCAAGTCACACGTCGTCGTCGAGCGGGTCGACGGCGAGGAGGAGGCCTGATGCAGGCGCTGAACGCCGACGTCACCCCCGGACTGGAGCGCGGGTCACTCGTGACCTGCGCCGACAACACTGGGGCGCGTCAGCTGAAGATAATCAGCGTCGCGGGCTACGGCGGCACCAAGAGCCGGCACCCGAAGGCGGGTGTCGGCGACAAGGTGACCGTCTCGGTCACGAAGGGGACGCCGGAGATGCGGCGGCAGGTGCTGGAGGCGGTCGTCGTCCGCCAGCGCAAGCCGATCCGGCGGCCGAGCGGCCAGCGCGTCAAGTTCGAGGACAACGCTGCCGTCCTCATCGACGACGTCGGCGAGCCCCGTGGCACGGAAATAAGTGGCCCCGTCGCGCGAGAGGTCGCGGAGCGCTTCGGGAGCATCGCGAGCACCGCGACGATGATCGTATGACATGACATCGAAACAGCCACGCACACAGCGCAAGCGGCGCCGCGAGGCGACGCTCCACGAGCGGCACAGCCAGGTCCGCGCGACGCTGGCCGACGACCTCCGCGAGGAGTACGGCCAGCGGTCGGTCCGGGTAAACGAGGGCGACACCGTCGAGATGATGCGCGGTGACCACGCCGGCGAGACCGGCGAGGTCGTCGACGTCGACCTGCGACGAGAGACGGTGAGCGTCGAGGACGTCACCGTCGAGAAGACCGACGGCGAGGAGGTCCCGCGCCCCCTCGACGCCTCGAACCTGCGCGTGACGGACCTGACCCTCGAGGACGACCGCCGCGAGGCCCGGCTGGAGGCAGACGATGAGTAACCACCAGAAGCGCCTATCGGTGCCGAACTCCTGGCCCGTCGAGCGAAAGGAGAACACCTTCACCGTCAAGGCCGACGCCGGCCCGCACGGCGAGGCGGGTGTCCCGCTCGTCATCGTGCTGCGGGACGTCCTCGGCTACGTCGACGACCGGAAGGAGGCCCGCTACGCGCTCTCGGAGGGCTCGGTGCTGGTCAACGGCGACCCCGCCCGCGACGAGAGCCGGCCGATCGGGATGTTCGACATCCTCGCCTTCGAGCAGCGCGAGGAGCAGTTCCGTGTGTTCCCGGACGAGGGCGGCCGGCTCTCGCTGACGCCGGTCGACGAGTCCGCGGCGGAGAGCCGGCTCGGGAAGATCGTCGGCAAGCGGCAGGTCGGCGGCGGCGCGTTCCAGCTGACCCTCCACGACGGGGCGAACATCCAGCTCTCGCCGGCGGCGGCTGCCGACTACAGTGTCGGCGACTCGCTCGTCCTCGACAACGAGACGACGGACGTCGTCGCTCACTTCCCGTACGAGGAGGGGGCGATGGTCACCGCGGTCGCGGGCGCACACGCCGGCGAGATCGGCACGGTCGCCGAACTCGTCGTCGCGCCCGGCTCCGGCGACAACATCGTCCAGGTCGCACAGGACGACGAGCGGTTCGACGGCGACGGGTTCGAGACGGTCGCGGACTACGTGGTTGTCATCGACGAGAACTTCCTCGGAGGTGACGAATGAGCTCCGAGTCTGCGGACCCCGGCGACGGTGACCACGACGCCTCGGACGGGTCGGAGGGCCACGAGATGCGCGAGCCCAGAGTCGAGAAGGTGGTCGTTCACATGGGCGTGGGCGAGGGCGGGCGCGAACTCGCGACCGCCGAGGACATCATCGCCGACGTGACCGGCCAGACGCCGGTCCGGACGCAGGCGAAACGCGCGGTCGGCGAGTTCGGCATCCGCAAGGGCGACCCGATCGGCGCGAAGACGACGCTGCGCGGCGACGCCGCGCACGCGTTTCTCGAGACGGCCCTGTCGTTCGCGACACTGCGGCGGTCGCAGTTCGACGAGACGGGCAACGTCTCGTTCGGGGTCCAAGAGCACACCGCCTTCCCGAGCCAGGAGTACGACCCGCAGATCGGCATCTACGGGCTCGACGTGACGGTGAACCTGACGCGGCCGGGCTACCGGGTGTCGAAGCGCGACCACGCGTCGCGTTCGATCCCGACGAGTCACCGGCTGACGCCGGCAGACGCCGTCGCGTACCTCGAGGACCAGTTCGACGTGACCGTGGAGAACACATGAGCGAGACAGAGACAGAGACAGGCGGCGAGCACGCGACGCGGCGGACGGACGACCGGCGACAGTGCCGGCGCTGTGGCCGCCCGCAGGGGCTCGTCGGGAAGTACGACATCTACCTGTGTCGTCAGTGCTTCCGCGAGGTAGCCCGAGACATGGGGTTCAGGAAGTACAGATGACAGGAAACGATCCACTGGCGAGCGCGCTCTCCGGCCTCGACAACGCCGAGAGCGTGGGCCACCTGACTCACACGGTATCGCCCGCCTCGAACGCGATCGGGTCGGTGCTCGAGGTCCTCTACGACCGCGGGTACGTCGACGGATTCGAGTTCGTCGACGACGGCACGTCCGGTCGGTTCGAGATCGAACTGAAAGGAGCCATAAACGAGTGTGGCACGATCAAGCCACGCTACTCGGTCGGTGCGGACGGGTTCGAGCGCTGGGAGAAGCGGTACCTCCCGGCCCGTGACTACGGGGCGCTCGTCGTCACCACCAGCCGAGGCGTGATGAGCCACTACGAGGCCCGCGAGGCCGGGGTCGGCGGCCAACTGATCGCATACGTCTACTGATGAGAGTCGAAATCGAACTTCCGAGCGACGTGACCGCCGCCGTCGAACACCTCGACCTGACCGTCGAGGGGCCGAACGGGACGGTCGAGCGCCGGCTGTGGTACCCGGACGTGACCGTCACGACGGCGGCGGTCGACGGACAGCCCCACGTGGTCGTCGAGAGTGCGACCGACGACGCCGAGACGGCGGCGACGGTCGGCACCTTCGAGAGCCACGTGCGAAACATGGTCCACGGCGTGACAGCGGGGTGGGCGTACGAGATGGAGGTCTACTACGCCCACTTCCCGATGCAGGTCCGCGTCGAGGACGGCGAGGTCGTGATCGAGAACTTCCTCGGCGAGCAGTCGCCGCGACGGACGCCCGTCCGCGGCGACACCGAGGTGGAGGTCGACGGCGAGACCATCTCCGTCAGCGGCCCCGACAAGGAGGCGGTCGGACAGACCGCCGCCGACATCGAGCAGCTGACGCGGGTCAGCGACAAGGACACGCGCGTCTTCCAGGACGGCGTCTACATCACCAGCAAGCCCGCGACACGGGGTGAGGCGGCGTGAGCGCCGACGAGTCCGACGAGTCCGACGGGGACGCCCCGGAGGAGCTCGAGGACGTCGCCGGGGTCGGCCCGGCGAAGGCGGAGTCGCTCCGCGACGCCGGCTACGTGCGCGTCGAGGACCTGCAGGCGGCGAGTCAGGCCGAACTCGCCGACGTCGAGAGCGTGGGCAACGCGCTCGCGGCCCGGATCAAGGCGGAGGTCGGCGGCCTCGAGGTCGCAGAGACCGACGCCGAGGTCGAGGAGGCCGACCCCGAGGCGGTCGACGAGGCCGCCGACGAGGAGACCGCGACCGAGCTCCGGCCCCGCGGCTACGCGGACAAGACGCCGGACCTCGACGACGACACGGCCCGGGCGCTCGCACAGCGTCACCGCGAGGGGACGCCCGAGTTCCCGCGACAGGGGCGACACAAGGCGACCCGCGTGAAGGACACGTGGCGCCGCCCGCGCGGCGGGCTGTCGAAACAGCGCCGCCGGGTCAAGGGCAAGGGCGCGGTCGTCGAGGCCGGCTACCGGTCGCCGACCGCCGCCCGCGGCAAGCACCCGAGCGGGTTCGAGGAGGTCCGCGTCCACAACACCGACGACCTCGAGGGCGTCGACCCCAGCCGCGAGGCCGTGCGGATCGCGTCGGCGGTCGGCGGCCGGAAGCGCGAGCGGATCGAGGACGTCTGCGAGGACCGCGAGATCCGTGTGCTCAATCCGACCTACGAGGAGGTCGAGGTCGAGACAGAGACAGCAGCCGAGGAGGCCGACTCGTGACGAACCTGAGCGCACAGAAGCGTCTCGCCGCGGACGTCCTGGACGTCGGCGAGAGCCGCGTCTGGTTCGACCCCGAGGCGCAGTCGGAGATCGCCGAGGCGATCACCCGCGACGACGTGCGGGACCTGGTCGACGAGGGGATCATCCGCGACAAGGAGGCGAAGACGAACTCGCGCGGTCGGGCACGCGCCCGGCAGGAGAAGCGCGACTACGGCCACCGACAGGGGGCCGGCTCCCGGAAGGGGAAGGCCGGCGCCCGGTCGGACCCGAAAGACGACTGGACGAGCCGGATCCGCGCCCAGCGCCGGCGGCTCCGCGAACTGCGCGACGAGGGGACGCTGACCCCGACGCAGTACCGCGAGCTGTACCGGAAGGCGGGCGGCGGGGAGTTCGACAGCGTCGACCGGCTCGAGACGTACGCGGCGAACACATACGAGATACAGATGGAGGACGACTGAGATGGCGACCGGCCCACGCTACACGGTGCCGATGCGCCGGCGCCGCGAGGTTCGGACGGACTACGGGCAGCGGTTGCGACTCCTGAAATCCGGGAAGCCACGGCTGGTGGCCCGGGTGAGCAACAGACACGTCAGGGCGCAGCTGGTCACCCCCGGTCCAGCGGGCGACGAGACGCACGCGGCCGCCGAGAGCGCGGACCTGCGGGAGTACGGCTGGGAGGCGCCGACGGGGAACCTCCCGAGTGCGTACCTCACGGGACTGCTCGCGGGGCAGCGGGCGCTCGCCGCCGGCGTGACGGAGGCAGTGCTCGACATCGGGCTGAACACGGCGACGCCCGGCAACAAGACGTTCGCGGTCCAGGAGGGTGCGGTCGACGCCGGCGTCGAGATCCCGCACAACGAGGCGGTGCTGGCGGACTGGCCGCGTACCCGTGGCGAACATATCGCCGCGTACGCGGCGGAGCGCGACGAGCCGCTGTACGCCGGCGACTTCGACGCGACCGACCTCCCGGACCACTTCGACGAGGTACGAACACGAATCATGGACACGGAGGACGCCAATGAGTGACGGCTGGGAGCCGCGCACGCGGCTCGGACGAAAGGTACAGGACGGCGACATCGGCACGATGGCGCAGGCGCTCGACTCCGGGCTCCCGCTGAAGGAGCCAGAGATCGTCGACCAGCTGCTCCCGGGCCTGCAGGACGAGGTGCTGGACATCAACATGGTCCAGCGGATGACCGACTCCGGCCGGCGCGTGAAGTTCCGCTGTGTCGTCGCTATCGGCAACCGCGACGGCTACCTCGGCTACGCCGAGGGCCGTGACGACCAGGTCGGCTCGGCGATCCAGAAGGCGATCGAGGTGGCGAAGCTGACTATCATCCGCGTCGACCGCGGCTCCGGGTCGTGGGAGGACCGCGCGGGCGGCACCCACTCGCTCGTCCGCAAGGCGACGGGGAAGGCCGGATCGGTGACCGTCGAGGTCATCCCCGCCCCGAGAGGGCTGGGGCTGGCCGGGGCGCCGACCGTCCGGCACATCCTCGAACTCGCCGGCATCGAGGACGCGTGGACACAGTCGACCGGCAACACCCGGACGACGGTGAACCTCGCGAAGGCGACGTTCAACGCCCTGACGAACGCCTCGCAGTCCCGGACTCCCCGGCGCGCTCGGCGGGTCCAGCGCGAGGCGGAGGGGGAGGAGGCCGACTGATGCTCGCACTGGTCCGGGTCCGGGGCGAGGTCGACACGACCGACGCGGTCCACGACACGCTCCAGATGCTGAACCTCAACGAGGTCAACCACTGTACGCTCGTCCCGGAGACCGACGCCTACCGCGGTATGGTGACGAAGGTACACGACCGGATCGCGTTCGGCGAGCCGTCGGTCGAGACGGTCGCGGCGCTGGTCCGCCGGCGCGGCGAACCGCTCGAGGGCGACGCCGACGTCGACGACGACTGGGTCGCCGACCACACCGAGCACACGGACATCGACGCGCTCGCCGAGGCGCTGGTCGCCGAGGAGACGACCCTGCGCGACGCGGGGCTGTCGCCGGCGATCCGGCTCCACCCGCCGCGCGGCGGCCACGACGGCATCAAGCGGCCGGTCGTCGCCGGGGGCGAACTCGGCGGCCACGACGACATCGACGGACTGCTCGAGGTGATGCGATGACCGACAAGAAGCGACGACAGCGCGGGTCGCGAACCCACGGCGGCGGGACGCACAAGAACCGACGCGGCGCCGGCCACCGTGGCGGCCGTGGCGCCGCCGGGCGCGACAAACACGAGTTCCACAACCACCCGCCGCTGGGCAAGCACGGCTTCAGCCGACCAGCGGCGGCACAGGACGAGGTCGTCGAGGTCCACGCCCGCGAACTCGACGAGGAGGCGCCGCTGCTGGCGGCGTCGGGCCTCGCCGAGTCCGACGGCGACGCCTACCACGTCGACGCACGCGACGTCGCCGACGACGGCCACGAGGTCGACGTGGTGAAAGTACTCGGCGGCGGGCGCGTCGAGGGCGAACTTCACGTCACGGCAGACGCGTTCACGGCGAGCGCGCGCGAACTCGTCGAGTCTGCGGGCGGGAGCGTCGCGCTGACCGAACGCGCGGAGCGCGCCGAGGAGGCGACCGAAACCGATTCGGGAGCGGAGCAAGAGGACTGACCTATGGGCTGGAAGGAGGTCGCCGAACCGGTGTTGACGCGGATGCCGTCGGTCCGCCGTCCGGAGGGGCACGTCCCGTTCAAGCGAAAGATCGCGTGGACCGCCGGCATCCTCGTCCTGTATTTCTTCCTGACGAACATCCAGCTGTTCGGCCTCAACGCCGGCCAGTCGAGCGACCTGTTCGGTCGGTTCCGCTCGATCCTCGCCGGACAGCAGGGGTCGATCCTCCAGCTCGGGATCGGTCCGATCGTCACGGCCTCGATTGTCCTCCAGCTCCTCGGCGGCGCAGACCTCCTCGGTCTCGACACCGACGACCCGCGCGACCAGGTGCTCTACCAGGGGCTCCAGAAGCTCCTGGTGGTCGTGATGATCTGCCTGACCGGCCTGCCGATGGTGTTCGCCGGCGGGTTCCTCCCGGCTGACCCGGCGGTCGGCCAGGCGCTCGGGATCGGCGCGGACGGCGTGAAGGGGCTGATATTCCTCCAGATCGCCGTCGGCGGGGTTCTGATCCTGTTCATGGACGAGATCGTCTCGAAGTGGGGTGTCGGGAGCGGGGTCGGGCTGTTCATCATCGCCGGCGTGAGCCAGCAGCTCATCGGCGGGCTGTTCAGCTGGCAGGGACTCGGCGGCACGCGCGGGTTCTTTCCGACGTGGTTCGCCATCCTGACCGGCGAGACGTCGCTCGCGTCGCCGCTGACCGCCGAGGGTATCCAGCAGCTGTTCCTCGGACAGGGACAGGTGCTGGCGATGCTGACGACCGTCGCAATCTTCGCGGTCGTCGTCTACGCGGAGTCTGTACGGGTCGAGATCCCGCTCAGCCACGCGCGGGTCAAAGGCGCCCGGGGCCGGTTCCCGGTGAAGCTCATCTACGCGAGCGTCCTGCCGATGATTCTCGTCCGCGCGCTCCAGGCGAACATCCAGTTCGTCGGGCGCATCCTCAACTCCCAGCTCGCGTCGATGCCGGCGTGGCTCGGACAGTACAACACGAACGGGCAGCCGGTCGCCGGGCTGTTCTACTACCTCGCGCCGATACAGGCGCCGGGCGACTGGATGTGGTTCGCCGCCGGCACCACCGCGGAGCCGTGGCAGATCGGTATCCGCGTGGCGATCGACCTCTCGTTCATGCTCGTCGGCGGCGCGATCTTCGCGGTGTTCTGGGTCGAGACGACCGGGATGGGTCCCGAGTCGACCGCACAGCAGATCCAGAACTCCGGGATGCAGATCCCCGGCTTCCGGCGCAACCCGCAGGTGATCGAGAAGGTGATGGAGCGGTACATCCCGCAGGTCACCGTCATCGGCGGCGCACTCGTCGGACTGCTCGCGGTGCTGGCGAACATGCTCGGCACCGTCGGCGCCGTCTCCGGTACCGGCCTGCTGCTGACGGTGTCTATCA
>JAQCMY010000075.1 GCA_028274865.1 Haloferacaceae archaeon
TCTACCTGTTCCTCGGGATGGCGCTTCTCGTCGTCGGGCCGATCGTCTACGTCACCGGCCGGTGACGGGTCGCGTCGCTTAACTCGCCGGGGGCGGTACGGCGGGTATGGCGACGGACGACGGGGACGCGGTCGAACTGCCGTGTGGCGAGCGCGTCCCGGCCGACGCGTTCGACCTCGGGATGCGGGAGTACGGCTGCGCCTGCGGCGCCGCCCACGCCGTCGTCACCGACGCCCACCCGCCGGAGCGGTTCCTGCCGGGCGTCGTCGTCGAGACGCTCCGCGAAGCAGTCGAGACGACGAGCGAGGAGATGCCGGAGTTCGGCACCCCCCACCTGCTCGGCCTCGTCGTCGAGGAGTTCCCCGGCGAGATGGCCGTCGCCGAGGTGACCGACGACCCCGACCTGGGCTACGCGCTCCTGTGGGTCAGCGGGTTCGACTCGCGGAGTCTCCACGAGACGATCGTCGAACTCGTCGTCGAGGTGATGGAACACGCCGTGAGTCACGCCGAGGACGACGACGCGGTCCGGCAGTTCGAGTCGTCGATGCTCGACTTCGACGTCGCCGAGTTCGTCGAGCGCTACCGCGCCGAGCGCGACCTCTCCGCAGACGACGTCCGGGTGTAACCTACCCCACTCTGCTCCCTCGGCGCATACGCGCCTCGGTCTTTGAGGGTGTCGTCAGAAGCGGAGCTTCTGACTGCTAACCAGAACTCTCCGGGTTCTGGTGATGGGGCTCTGATGTGGACTCCCGGCCATCAGTCGCCAGCAGTAGGCTGGTGACTCTCACCGTTCACCGTCCCACCAGTTATACGCACGTCTACTGGTGCGTCTCCGCTCCCCGACACGGGCGAGGACCGGCGTCTGTGTCGTCGTTTCCGGGCGTAGCGTGGCCCGATGTTCTTCGCGCCGCTGTAGTCCGCGTTCAGTTCGTACCCGCACGTCTGGCAACAGAACTGTTCGCCGTCGCGGCTGTCCGGGTGGGTGAACCCACAGTCTGTCCGAGAACAGCGTTGGGACGTGTGGTTCGGTTCGACCCGCTCCACGGAGACGCCCCGTTCGGGTGCCTCGTAGGAGACGTACTCATACAGGCGTCGAAACGCCCAGACGTGGTGCCATTTCGCGTGAGGTAACCGCTCTCGAATGTCGGGTGGGTCCTCGAACGCGATAGCGTCGCGGTCGTGTTCGACGGCTTCCCTGACGAGTTCGTTGGCAACGGTGTGGATGTGCTGTTTGCGCCACGCGTCTTCGCGCTTCCCAAGCCGAAGCACGGCGTTGTGTGCGGCCCGCGTGCCGCGCTGTTGCATCTCTCCACGTCGCTTCTCGAACTCACGGCACCAGTGGTTGTAGTCGTCTCCCTGCCAGAACGTGCCGGTCGATGAGACGGCGAGTGAGGTGACGCCGAGGTCGATACCGAGGACCGTCTGGTCGGGGGGCCCGGTATCTGCCGAAACCTCTGTGCCGTCACCGTCCGACGTACGCCGAGTCGAGATATTGAGGTAGAACTCGTCGGTCGCCGCGTCGTACCGAAGGGTACGCTCGCGGAACTCGCAGTCCTCGGAGAGGACGTACCGCTCGTAGGGCGTCGGACTGTCTGCCGGGAGAACGAACGACGGGTCGACTCGACCCTCGACGGTTGCCAGCGACACCTTTTGCGGTAGAAGGTCGCGCTCCGGGTGTCGTAGTCCATCGTCTCGGCGG
>JAQCMY010000078.1 GCA_028274865.1 Haloferacaceae archaeon
CGGCGTCGACCTCGTCGGCGTCGACGGGAGCGGGTCGGGCAGCCGGGTGACGGCGGCAGACGTAGAGCGAGCAGCCGGCGAGACCGGCGACGGAGCGACCCCGTCGTCGGCGGAGGCCGGCGGTGCTGGCGAGTCGGCGTCCCGAAATGGGTCGGACGACGAGGCGACGACGCCGGGCGACGAGGCGGCGGAACACGACGGGGACACGTCGACCGAGGGCGAACGCGACGAGACGGAATCGACGGGCGGCGGCTCCCCATGCCGCGAGCGCACCCTCGCGACGCCCGCGACGCGCCACCTCGCCGACGAGCGGGGGGTCGACATCGACCGCGTGCCGGCGAGCGAGACGCGCGACGGCGGGGCGTACGTGACGACGGGGAGACAGACGACGAGGCACGGACGACGACAGACACCGGGGCGGAGGAGGCAGAACGCGACGCGGAGACGGAGCCGGCCTCCGCGGACGACGCGCCCGCAGCCGGGACGACGGAGGCCGCGGCGGCGGCAGTCGAGGCGGCGGCTGCGACGCTCGACACGGCGGGCGACGGTCCGGCGGGTGACGTCTCCGGCGAGCGCGTCCCCTACCGCGGGGTGCGGCGGTCGGTCGGCGAGCGGATGGCGCGGTCGGCCCGGACCGTCCCGCACGCGACACACCACGACAGCGTCGACGCGCCGCTTACCTACACCGCGTTCGTCGTACGGGCGGTCGTCGACGGCCTCGTCGGGTATCCGTCGCTGAACGCACGGCCGGACGAGGACCGCGAGGAGATCGTCTACCGTGACGAGTACAACGTCGGCGTCGCGGTGGCGACGGAGGCGGGCCTCGTCGTGCCGGTCGTCGAGGACGCCGACGAACTGGACGTCCCGGCGCTGGCGGCGCGGGTCGACGGCCTCGCGTCCCGGGCGCGCGACCGAGCGGTCGACGTCTCGGACCTGCGCGGCGGCACGTTCACCGTCTCGAACGTCGGTGCGGTCGGCGGCGAGTACGTGACGCCGATCGTCAACCACCCCGAGGTGGCGGTACTGGCGCTCGGGGCGGTTCGCGAGCGCCCACGCGTCGTCGAGGGCGAGGCCGTCGCGCGTCACACCCTGCCGCTCTCGCTCTCCATCGACCACCGTGTCGTCGACGGCGCGGAGGCCGCGGCGTTCACCAACCGCGTGATGGAGCGCCTACGCGAGCCGGCGCGGCTCCTGCTCTGACCGACCCGGGGTAGTTTTGTTCCTCCCTCGACGACGGCGAGGTATGGTCGTCGGCGACGTCGAGGTGGGGACCGACCTGCTCGTGATCGGCGGGGGACCGGGCGGGTACGCCGCCGCGATCCGGGGCGCACAGCACGGGCTCGGCGTCACGCTGGTCGAGCGCGACGCCTACGGCGGGACCTGTCTCAACCGGGGGTGTATCCCCTCGAAGGCGCTGGTGTCGGTCGCGGGCCTCGCCGACGACGCCGGCTCCGCCGAGTCGATCGGCGTCCACGCCGACCCGGTCGTCGACATGGGACAGACGGCGGCGTGGATCGGAGACGTCGTCGACCGGCTCTCCGGCGCGGTCGAGAAGCTCTGCAAGGCAAACGGCGTCACGCTCGTCGAGGGGGTAGCGGAGTTCGCGGGGCCGAACGAGGCGCGGGTGCGCCACGAGGGCGAGGGGCAGGGCGCGGAGACGCTCCGGTTCGAGCGGGCGGTCGTCGCCACCGGCTCGCGTCCGGTCGAGCTGCCGGCCCTGCCGTTCGACGACGACCGGGTGCTCGACTCCGCGGCGGCGCTCGCGCTGGACCGGGTGCCAGACCGGCTGGTCGTCGTCGGCGCCGGCTACATCGGTATGGAACTGTCGACGGCGTTCGCGAAGCTCGGCGCGGACGTGACAGTCGTCGAGGCGCTCGGCGAGGCGCTCACGGGCTACGAGGACGACGTGACGCGGGCGGTGCGAGACGGCGCGGCTGCTGCCGGCGTGGAGGTCCGGTTGGGGGAGCGCGCGGTCGGACTGGCCGAGTCGGACGGGGCGGTACTGGAGACGGAGACCGACGAGGGCACGGAGCGTTACCCCGCCGACGCCGTCCTCGTCGCGGTCGGGCGCGACCCCGTGACGGAGACGGTGAACCTCGACGCGGTCGGGCTGACGCCGGAGCCGGACGGCTCGCTCGCCGTCGACGAGACGTGCCGGACCGACGCCGAGGGCGTCTTCGCCGTCGGTGACGTCGCCGGCGACCCGATGCTCGCCCACCGGGCCTACCGCGAGGGGGTCGTCGCCGCCGCCGTCGCCGCCGGCGACCCGGAGGCGGTCGACGACCGGGCGGTGCCGGCGGCGGTGTTCACCGACCCGGAGGTGGCGACGGTCGGCCTGACCGCCGACGAGGCCCGCGACGCGGGCCACGAGCCGGCGGTCGGCGAGATGCCGTTCCGGGCCAGCGGCCGGGCGCTCACGACCGGCCACTCGGACGGGTTCGCGCGTGTCGTCGCCGACGCCGAGACGGGGGTGGTCCTCGGCGGACAGGTCGTCGGCCGCGAGGCGTCGGAGCTGATAGCGGAGGTGACCCTCGCGGTCGAGATGGGCGCGACGCTCGTCGACCTCGCGGCGACGGTCCACGTCCACCCGACGCTGACAGAGGCGGTCCACGAGGCCGTCGAGAACGCCCGCGACGAGGCGATTCACACCCTGAACCGCTGAGCCGCTCGCGGGGACAAACTGCACGGTCGACCCGGTGTTTTCGGGCGGCCTAAACCCCGAGACTGGCGATATCCGGGCGTCAAACAACAAGGTCTAATGTGGTGGGGCCCCGACTATCTGTTGATGCCTACGGTCGAATACCTGAACTACGAGGTGCTCGACGACCACGGCTGGTCGATCGACGACGAAGACCTGTTCGAGAAGGCCGGCGACGCGGGGCTCGACGACGAGGACTACGGCTCGCTCGGCGTGAACCAGGGCGAGTATATCCTCGAAGCGGCGGAGGCACAGGGCTACGACTGGCCCTTCTCCTGTCGCGCGGGCGCCTGCGCGAACTGCGCGGCAATCGTCCAGGAGGGCGAGATCGACATGGACATGCAGCAGATCCTCTCCGACGAGGAGGTCGAGGAGAAGGACGTCCGCCTGACCTGTATCGGCTCGCCGTCGGCCGAGGAGGTCAGGATCGTCTACAACGCGAAGCACCTCGACTACCTCCAGAACCGCGTCATCTGAACGCCGCAACCGTCCGGTTTTTCTCGCACGGTAGAGCCGTCTCTCCCGTTCCGGTGTCGCCTCGCCCGTCACGGCGAGCCACGCCCGACCGCAACCACTAATCCCGGCCCCCGCGCACGCCCGGCGTGGCCACGGCGAGCGTTCCCGACCTCATCCGGCTGGTCGCCGTTCCCGCCTTCGGCTACGCGGCCTGGACGGACCTGCGAACCCGCCGGGTGACGAACCGGCTGTGGCCGCCGCTCGTCGTCCTCGGACTCGTCCTCCTCGGCGTCGAGGGGTGGGGCCGGGTGCCGCCCGCGACGGTCGGTGACCGGCTCTTTCTGATCCGGGCCGCCGCGAGCGTCGGGATCCTGGTCCCGCTGTCGTACCTGCTCTGGCGCGTCGGCGGGTTCGGCGGCGCGGACGCGAAGGCGTTCATTACCGTCGGGGTGTTGCTCCCGACTTACCCGGCCTACTTCCTGCCCGGCCTCGCGCTCCCGGTCGTCCGCACGGCGACCGGGCTCTTCTCGCTCACCGTCGTCACGAACGCCGTCCTCGTCGGCGCGGCCTACCCGCTCGCGGTCGGGGCGCGAAACGCCGTCGACGGCGTCTTCGCGCCGACGATGTTCCTCGCGCGGCGCGTCCCGGTCGAGGAGCTCGGCGAGCGCCACGGTCGGCTGTTCGAGGCGCCGGACGGGCAGACCCGGCGGGGACTCGACCTCGACGCCCTGCGGATGTACCTGCGCTGGCGCGGGACGACGCTGTCGGCGCTCCGGAGTGACCCGGCGGGCCACCGCGACCCGTCGAGCGTCGGGGAGACGGCGGCGGTCGGCGACGGAGGGGTCGACGGGCCGCCGGTCACCGACGGCGGCGTGACGGGCGACGACCCGTGGGCCGCCGGTCGCTTCGCCGACGAGGTCGGCGAACCGTACGGAGCGACGCCGGAGACGCTCCGGGACGGGCTGTGGGTCGTCTCGGACCCCGACCGGGAGGCGGTGTGGGTCAGTCCCGGCATCCCGTTCGTCGTCCCGACGTTCGTCGGCCTGGTCGTCGCCCTGACCTACGGCGACCTGCTGTTCGGCCTCCTCGCCGCCGTCGGCGGCGCGTGAAAAGACCTATTGGCGAGTCTGCGGTACGAGGGCCGTGAGCGACGTCGACATGGACCTCGACCTCGATTTCGGCGACGACGGACTGGTCCCCGTCGTCGCGCAGGACGCCGACTCCGACGAGGTGCTGATGCTCGCGTACGCGACGCGCGAGGCCGTCGCGCTGACCCGCGAGACGGGCCGGGCGCACTACTACTCGCGGTCGCGGGACGAACTCTGGGAGAAAGGCGCGACGAGCGGCCACACACAGGCCGTCGCGGCGGTCCGGGTCGACTGTGACGGCGACGCCCTGCTCTACCGGGTGCGACAGACCGGCGGCGCCTGTCACACCGGCTTCCGCTCCTGTTTCTACCGCACGCTCGGCGGGGAGACGGTCGGCGACCGCGTCTTCGACCCCGACGAGGCCTACGAGTGACGGCGGACGCGGGCAGCCGCGGAGGCGACGGCGAGCGGACGACGGCACTCGTCGACCGGGCCCGGACGGCCGCAGAGCGGGTCGAGCGGCTGGCGTCGGAGGCCGAGCGCGCCCGCGAGGCCGTCGCCGACGTCGGCGAGGACCGGGTCGCGGCAGCCGCCGACGCCCACGACCGGGCCGTCACCCTGCTGGACCGGTACGAGGAGCGCGCGACCGGTACCGGCGACTTCGAGGCGTACTTAGAGTTCCAGAGCCGGTTCCTCGGCCTCGTCGAGGAGTTAGACGCCGACCTGCCCGGCCGCGGGTCGTTCGAGGAGGCGGGCGAGGCGATGGACCGCCGCCGCCTCCGCGAGCGCGACTTCGACCGTGCCCGGGAGGCGCTGGCCGACGTCGAGCGGTTCCGCGACATGCTGGACCGCCGGACGGAGGCCGCCGAGCGCCGCCGGACCGCGCGCCACGAGGCCCGCGAGACCCGCGAGGCGGTCGAGGAGCGAATCGCGGCCCTCGAGCGGACCCTGGAGCTCGGCGACGCGGACCTCGACGCGCCGGTCGACCGGCTCGCCGAGCCGGTCGAGGCGTACAACGAGGCCGTACGCGAGGCGTTCGACGAGTTCTACCGCGGAGCGAGCGCCCGCGACCTGTTCGCGTGGCTGGAGACGGCGGAGTCGTACCCGCTCGTCGACCTGCGCCGGCCCCCGCGGGGCGTTCGCGAGTACGTCGCGAACCACGCGGCGGGCGAGCAGCCGGTCGCCGACCTCCTCGAGTACGCCGACTACTCGGCGTCGAAGCTCGCCCACTACGTCGACGACCCCGGCGCGCTCCGGGCGAAGGTCGCGACACACCGGACCTACCTCGAGCGGCTGAGCGCAGAGCCGCTGACCGTCGGGTGGCCGCCGCCGGACGCCGAGCGGCTGCGGTGGCTCGGCGAGGAACTCGTCGCGGTCGTCGGTCGGTTCGCCGACGAGGCGACCGTCGCGCGCGCCCGAACAGTGCGGGACCTGCCCCGCGAGACGGACTACGGACGCCTGCGGCGGACCGCAGTCGCGCGGGCGGAGCTGGACGAGGGCGAGCGAGAACGCCTCCGCGACGGGCAGGTTGCGGACGACCTCGCGGCGCTCCGCGAGGTGCGGACGGCGCTGGACACGGCGCTCACGGGCTGACCGCGTCGACGGCGTCGTCTGCGAGGGCCGCGGCGCGGTCGGGGTCGGTCGCCTCCGCGTACACCCGGACGACGGGTTCGGTGCCGGAGGGCCGGACGAGGAGCCAGCCGTCCGCGAACGCCATCCGGTAGCCGTCGGTGGTGTCGAGGTCGGCGCCGGTCGCCTCCGCGTAGGCCCGCGCCGACGCGAGAATCGCGGCGCGCTCGTCGTCGTTCTCGTACGGCAGGTTGCGCCGCACGGCGTGGTAGTCGCGGTAGGGCGCGACCACCTCGCTGGCCGGGCGCTCGGCGACGAGCGAGAGGAACCGGGCGGCAGCGAGTGCGCCGTCGCGCGCGAGGCGGTCTTCCGGAAAGAACACGCCGCCGTTTCCCTCGCCGGCGACCGGGACCCGGACGCCCTCGCGGCGCAGTTCGCGAACCCGCGTGACGATGTTCGTCGCGCCGATCGGGGTGAGCTCGAGGCGTGCGTCCGCCGCCTCGACGACGTCGACGACGCGGCTGGAGACGTTCACCGCCGAGACGACGGCGTCACCGGGGGCGAGCGCCGCGGCACAGAGCGCGGCGAGGCTGGACTCGCCGGGGACGGTCTCGCCGCGTTCGTCGACGAAGACGGCCCGGTCGGCGTCGCCGTCGTGGGCCACGCCGACGTCCGCGTCCGCCGCCCGGACCAGGCGCCGCAGGTCGGCGAGGTTCGCCGGCACCGGCTCCGGCTCCCGCCCCGGGAAGCTGCCGTCCGGCGCGCCGTTGACCGTCACGACCCGGCAGCCGAGTTCGCGGAGGAACGCCGGCGACGTGAGCGCGCCCGCGCCGTGGCCGGGGTCGAGCGCGACGGTCAGGCCGAGGTCGACGTCGCTGACGGCGTCGACGAGGTCCGCGACGTACGCCTCGCGGGCGTCGTCGACGGCGCGAACCCGGCCCACCTCGTCCCACCGCGCCTCGTCGACGGGCCGGTCGAAGACGTGGGCCTCGACGCGTTCGAGCGCGTCGACGGTGAGTTCGACGCCCTCGTCGTCTATCAGCTTCAGGCCGTTGTAGTCCGCCGGGTTGTGTGACGCGGTGACGACGACAGCCGGGACGCCCTCGCGCGCGCAGCGAGCGGCGACGCCGGGCGTCGGGAGGACACCCAGCCGCGAGACGTCGACGCCGACGCTCGCCAGCCCGCTCGCGGCGGCGTCGGCCAGCATCTCGCCCGAGGTCCGGGTGTCGCGGCCGAGCGCGACGCGGTCGGCGGCCCAGACGGTCCCGGCGGCACGGGCGACACGGAGAACGAGCGAGGGCGTCATCGCCTCGCCGACGGTCCCGCGCGTGCCGCTGGACCCGAACAGCTCCATGTGCGGGATGCCGGGTGACGGCTCAAAGTCGTTGCGGGCGCGGGGCGCCGAGTGAAACGAGGCGGCCCGCGAGACCGAGGACGGTGACCGGAGAGAACCGTCCGAGGCACGGAGCGGGCGCGGGGCGCCGAGTGAAACGAGGCGGCCCGCGAGACCGAGGACGGTGACCGAGGAGCCGCGGAACGGCGCGACGCCTGCCCCCAGACGCTCCGCCCGACGAACGCCAGCACTTTGCCCGCCCGGCTGTCACCCTCGCGCGTGTTCCAGTCGTTCGAGGTCGTCCCGGCTGTCGACGTCGAGGACGGCGAGACGGTCCAGCTAGTCGGCGGCGAGCGCGGCACCGGGCGGCGCCACGGCGACCCCGTCGCCGCCGCGGAGCGGTGGGTCGAGGAGGGGGCGCGGGCGCTCCACCTCGTCGACCTCGACGGCGCGTTCGAGGGCGAACGGCGGAACGCCGACACCCTCGCGCGGATCGCAGAGCGGGTCGACGTCTCGCTCCAGGTCGGCGGCGGGATCCGGACGGCAGCCGACGCGCGTTCGCTGCTCGACGCCGGCGTCGACCGCGTCATCCTCGGCACCGCCGCCGTCGAGGAGCCAGACCTGGTGCGGCGTGTCGCAGCCGACCACCCCGACGGGGTGCTGGTGAGCCTCGACGCGAGCGACGGCGAGGTCGTGGTGTCGGGCTGGACGGAGGGGACGGGACTCGACCCCGCAGAGGCCGCGCGGCGCTACGCGGACCTCGGCGCCGCGGGCGTCCTGTTCACCGACGTCGACGTCGAGGGGCGGATGACGGGCGTGCGCGCAGACCGGGTCCGGCGCGTCGTCGAGGCAGCCGACGTGCCGGTCGTCGCGAGCGGCGGCGTGGCGACGCTCGACGACGTGGCGGCGCTCCGCGAGGCCGGCGCCGCCGCAGTCGTGGTCGGCACCGCGCTGTACGAGGGCGCGTTCACGCTCCGCGAGGCGACGCGAGAGGGGAACTGACAAGCAGCCGGGGGACCCTCGCCCGGACATGGGAGAGAGTCGCGCCGCCGCGCGGACCAGAGAGACGGCGGAGACGAGCGTCGAGGTGACACTCGACGTCGACGGCGACGGCGAGGCCCGCGTCGACACCGGGATCGGCTTCTTCGACCACATGCTGACGGCGCTCGCGAAACACGGCCTGTTCGACCTCACCGTCGACTGTGACGGCGACTTGGAGGTCGACGACCACCACACCGTCGAGGACGTCGCCATCGTCCTCGGCGAGGCGTTCGACGAGGCACTCGGCAGCCGCCGGGGCATCCGGCGGTTCGCCGACCGGCGGGTGCCGCTCGACGAGGCCGTCGCCTCGGTGGTGCTCGACGTCTCCGGGCGCCCACACTTCGAGTTCGAGGGCTCGTTCTCTGCCGAACGGGTCGGCGGGTTCACCGCCGCGATGGCGCCACACTTCGCGCGGTCGCTCGCGACGAACGCCGGGCTGACGCTCCACCTCGCGGTCGAGGGCGAGAACGCCCACCACGAGGTCGAGGCCGTCTTCAAGTCGCTGGCGCGAGCGCTCGACGACGCCACGCGGGTCGACGAGCGGCGGAGCGACGCGCCGAGTACGAAAGGCGAGCTCTAGTCCGTCGGTCTGCCGCAGGGACGCCTCGGCCTGGCCGAACGGCTCCAGCGGCGTCTGCTCGCGGAGGAACTCGTCGAACGCGGCGAGGTCGCCCGGCGGCAGCCCGACGTCCTCGAGACGCCGCGCCGCGAACTGCCGCAGCTCCGCGAGCGCCGCGCCGTGCGTCCCGCAGACGCCGGGGTCGAGCCGCGGGAACCGGGAGAGCACCTCGGTCTCCGGCGTCGGCTCGTCGGGCTTTGCCTCGCGGAGGTGGACGAGCGTCCGTACCAGCACGGGGACGGCGGCGTCGTCACGGTAGTGGCGGTCGATCCGGAGGAACCGGTCGGCCCGCGGCGTGGTCTAGAGGCGCCACCCGCCGAGGGCTGTCTCGAACCCTCGGCGCCGACCGGCGGGGTCGTGTCGGCGCAGCCGGGGCATCGGCAGGGCCCGTGGCATGATACCCGCGGCCCGCACGACGCGCGTCAGACGGGCCCCGCGACACGCCTAAGTCCGCGCCGCCCGGGTCGGACCCAACCAGTGTTCGACGAGATCATGGAGAAGTTCGCCGGGAGCCCGGGCCAGCAGGCGGTTGTCCGTCTCCTCTTAGAGCGGGGGTTCTCGGTCAACGAGGAGGGGCGGGTGGTCTCGGGCGGGATCGAGATTCCCGACACCGGAATCGCCCGCGAGGCCGGCGTCGACCGCCGGGTCGTCGACTCGACGGCAGACGCCGTCCGCGACGACCCCGAGCTGCGGCGGATCTTCGGCAACATCTCCGCTATCCCGAGCCTGATGGACCTCGCGCCGGTGCTCAACCTCTCGGTGTTGACGGTCTGGGTCGAGGACGAGACCCGGCACGGGATCGTCGCGGAGATAACCGGGCTGCTCGCCGACCGCGAGATAAGCATCCGGCAGATCATCAGCGAGGACCCCGAGTTCGCGACGGACCCGAAGCTCTACCTCGTCACCGACGCCCGGCCGCCGGGCGACCTCCTCGTCGCGGTGCGGGAGCTCCCGTACGTCCGGCGCGTCGAGTTCTGACCCGTCGACCAGAAGGGTTCGAGGGTCGACGGAACCACTAACCCCCGAACGGTCGACACAGCCCGTCGTGCCCGTGAATCGGGCACGGGTCCAGACGAACCCGTCGTGGGGTTGAATCCCGACGCGGTCGTGCCCGCTCGCGAGCCCATGATGATTTCAGACGAACCCGTTGTGGGGGTGAAACGTTCCACGACGACCTGTCGGCGGTAGGAACTGACGCGCAATAGCTGTCTCGTGGGAGAAACTGGGTCAGGACCAGACGGTCGAGGCCTCGCTGGCGATCTGTCTGTCGGCGGTGACGACTGCTTCGGTGTCGCGCACCCGGTGGCTCGCGATGATCATCGCGTCGTGAATCTGGCTCGGGAACGGGTCGAGCAGCGGGATCACCTCGCGGAGCGTCGAGCGGTCGTCGGCGACGACGGTCACGGG
>JAQCMY010000084.1 GCA_028274865.1 Haloferacaceae archaeon
CGTTCAGCACGCCGAGGGCGCGCTCCTCGAACCCGTGGCCGACCGCCTCGCCGTCGGCGGTGTCGAGCGTGGTGTAGGCGTTCACCCGCAGGAGCCGGTCGGTCACGCCGTGTCCTCCAGCCGGTCACGCGCGGCGGCGACCGCCTCGCGCGCGGCCTCGACGTGGGCCGTCGCCTCGGGGTTGTCCGGGTCCGGACCGTCGAACAGCCGTTCGAGGTGGTCCAGCCGTGTCACACGAGCGTCGCGGTCGAGCGCCGGGTCGGCAGCCTGCGCCGCGACCGCGGCGGCCTCGCCGAGCCACGGGCTGGCGTCGGGCGAGACGGGCAGTTCGGCGGTCGCCTCGAGGCGGTCGCGGGCCGTCTCGAGGCTGGTCGCGAGGTCGGTCGCGTTCTGCTCGGTCACGGTCGAGCCAGACGGGCCGCGTGGACAAGCCGGTTGTGGCTCCGCCGGCCTCAGTCGTCGGCCAGCGGCGTGCCGTTGCGGTCCGTCGGCGCCGGACCGTCGTCCATGCCGTCCTCCTCGGCGTAGGGGTACCAGGTCAGCTTCGTGTTGTGCATGTACGGGTCCTCGTACTCCGTCTCCTCCGGGACGACGAGGTCGGCGAGCGTCTCCTCGTCGGTGCGGGCGACGAACTCGCGGAACGTCTCGCCGTCCTCGCGCCGGCCTGCGAACGCGCCGAGGAGGTTGTCGATTGCGCCCGGCACCTCGTCTGCGGGGACGCGCTGGGTCACCCAGTCGGCGAAGCGCGGGAACTCGCCGAGGCCGCCGCCGAGGCCGATGTCGAGCGCCTCGACCGCCTCGCCGTCCTTCCGGGTCTTCATCCCGCGCAGCGAGACGTCGGCGATCTGTGGCTGTGCACACGACGCGGTGCAGCCCGAGAGGTGGATGTGGAAGTCCTCGACGCCGTCGGGCAGCGAGACGTGCTCTTTCAGCCAGCGGGCGTAGCGCACCTGTCGGTTCTTCGTCTCGACGATCGAGAGCGAGCAGAACTCCGTGCCCGTACAGGCGATGGAGCCCCGCATGAACGGGTGCGGGTCCGGCGAGTAGTCCTCGAGCAGCGGCTCGGCGAGCAGGTCGTCGAGGTCGGACTCGGGGACGTCGGTGACGAGGACGTTCTGGCGCTGGGTCACCCGGACCTCGCCGGAGCCGTACTCGTCGGCGAGGCGCGCGAGTTCGGCGGTGTCGTCGGCGCCCATCCGCCCGACGAGGACGTTCAGGCCGACGTAGTAGCTGCCGTCTGCCTGTTCGTGGACGCCGACGTGGTCGTTGTGTCCGCCGTTCGCACCGCCGGCGTTGTACGAGTAGTCGTCACGCAGGTCCTCGCCGGCACGGTCGAGTTCGAAGTCGACGTACTCCGCCTGGAGCAGGTCGCGCATCTCGTCGGCGCCCATCTCGTCGACGAGGAACTTCATCCGGGCGCTGAACCGGTCCTCGCGGTCGCCGTGGTCGCGAAACAGCGCGGAGAGGGCGCCGCCAACCTCGACGGCCTCCTCCGGGTCGACGAACACGTCGATGTCGCGGGCGAACCGCGGCTCGTTTCGCGCCAGGCCGCCGCCGACGCGGACGTTGAACCCCCGCACCGGCTCGCCGTCGCGCTCCTTCGTCGCCGGCTCGAACGCGAGGTCGTTTATATCGCCCTGCCCGCAGCCCTCGCGACAGCCCGTGACGCTCACCTTCCACTTCCGCGGGAGGTTCGAGTGGTCGTCGTCGCCCTTGTACGTCTCGTGGAGCCGTTCGGCGAGCGGCAGGGCGTCGACGTGTTCGTGCTTGTCCTTGCCGGCGACGGGACAGCCGACGATGTTGCGCCACGAGTCGCCACAGGCCTGCTGGGTCGACAGCCCGGCCTCCTCGAGGCGCTCGAATATCTCCGGTACGTCCTCGATCTTGATCCAGTGGAGCTGGATCGACTGCCGGGTCGTCCAGTCGACGTACGCGTCGCCGAACTCCGGGTTCTCCGCGGGACCGGTCGCGTACTCCCGTGCCACCTCGGCGACGACCGCCGCCTGTCCCGGCTTCAGGACCCCGTTCGGCGTCCCGATCCGCATCATGAAGTAGCTCTCCTGGCCGGTTCGCTGGTGGTACAGTCCCCACCACTTGAACCGCTCGAACCAGGCGTCGTGTTCGTCGTCCGGGATCGCGTCCCACCCCTCCTCGGCGAACCGGAACAGGTGGTCCCGGATATCGTTCCCGTACGTCTCCGACTTCCACCGCTCGACGTCCGTGGGCATTGTCCACTCTACGGAGCGCCCCGGTATACGCCCGTGCCCCGCGTCAACCGTCTCCGCTACTCTCCGTCTCCGGCATCAGTTGCCGGTTCCGCGCCGCCGACGCGCGAACGGGCGCTCTCGCCGGCGGTGACCCGGACCGCGTCGTCGGAGACCGGGCGGTACGAGCCGTCGACGAACCGACCGACGGCGAGGTGGCCGGTCACCGTCTCCCGGCTACAGGCCAGACAGCGCCCGGCGACGCGTGCGGTGACCGTCCGCCTGTCGACGCCGACGTCGACGATCCCCTCGACCAGCAGGTCCGCGACTGGGCAGTCACAGACCCCGCGGACGCGCCAGAGTTCGCTCGCGCCAGCCCGCCGTCGGTCGTTTACCGACACCCACGCGCCGTCGTCGAGCGTCCGGAGCCGGTGGCTCACGACAGGAGTACGGGCCCGGCGCCACGTCACTCCATCGACTCGGGCGCGGGTCGCACCGACTCGTGACGGACCGAGCGCGACCGGTCGCGCCGCAGTCGGGCGATCCGCTCCCCGAACGGGCGTCGCAGTCCGGGGCAATCGGTTCCGGTACCCTGGAGTACGCTCCGGCTTTGCGGGTGAAGACGGGCTTATGTCCCGGTCGGCCACTCGTACGGACGTGACAGCAGACGCCGACAGTTCACGACCGACACAGGCGCCAGCAGACGCTGCTCCGGAGCTCCAGTGCCCCCCGGCGACGGAGGCGGACTCGTGAGCGCCGAGGACCGGGCGACCGACGACTCGGCCGAGAGCGAGGACGACGACCACCTGGCGAACGTCTCCGACGGCGCCGGATGCACGGAGGTCTGGGAGTACCTCGCGGAGCGCCGCGAGGAGAGCGGCGACGGCAGCTAGGCGGCCCGCGAGGTTTTTATCACACAGGCCGGTATCAGACGACGATGGACGAGCGGCGCGCGGCGTGGACGACAGAGCGGTCCGAACCCGTCGGCGAACCGGTCGTCCGTGCCGACCCGTCGGTCACCGGCGACTACGCCGACAGCGCCGTACAGTTCGACCCGGACGACCCGGAGAGCGTCGCCGAGGCCGCCGAGACGGTGGCGACGTTCGCCGCGGGAGACCTCGGTACCGATAACGTCTATCTCCTGCGCGGCGCTGCCGCCTGCGCCGCGCTCACCCGCGCCGAGGGGTCGTACACCGCTGCCGTCGCACGGGCCGGCGGCGACACCACCGTCGGGTTCGTCCGCAAGTGGGCGCGGGTCCACGACCTCCCGCAGTCGGTTCGCCGGCACGTCGCGCAGGGCGAACTCGCTCCGACGGCGGCGAAACACATCGCGCGCGTCCACGGCGAGGCCCGCCTCGCGGTGGCGTGGGCCGCCATCGACGCCGGCCTGACAGTCCGCGAGGTGCGACGGGTCGCGAGCGACGTCGCGGACGGGACGCCAGCCGACGAGGCGCTCGCCGCCGTCGGCGTCGACTTCGGCTCGCTCCGGGTCGACCTGCCGGCGCCAGAGTACCTCGAGCTCCGCCGCCGCGCGTCGATGCGTGGCGTCTCGCCCGGCGACGTGGTGGCCGAGGCGCTGAACGAGCGGTTCGTCGAGGCGCCCGGGGCGCGACCGCCGGAGGAGTGAGGCAGAAGCGCTTTGTCCTGCGGGCGCCCAGTACCAGTCGAGGGCCGGTAGCTCAGCTGGGAGAGCGTCCGGCTTTTAACCGGACGGTCGCGGGTTCAAATCCCGTCCGGCCCGTTCTCCCGTACCGTGGGGCCGAACCACACGACCGGAGTCGACCCCGTCCTGAGGCGTGTCCCGTCGCGCCGCCGAGTCGAGCCGTCACCGGTCACGCCTCGACGGACACCGGCCGAGTCGTCGCCGGTCGAAACCACCGCGCGGTCGCCACAGCGCGTTCGCGTCTGCGGGTCCACCCGCTCTGCTGTCACTCCCGCTCCGTGAGCCCCACACGGCGCGTCGTCCACCGCGTCGCCCCCCATCCGGCTGCGGTCACGAACCCCGTCTCGTGAGTACGGGCGCCGCCGAGCGTATCTCGCCGTCCAGATCCGGCGTGAGGCCGAACACGAGGGACGGGCCAGTTCGACGCTCGCTGTGGTCCACACAGACGAGGGGAGGTGGGCCGCAGAACTGGCAGCCGCCGAGTGACGCGGAGCCGAGAACTCGGTCCAGACTGGGCCCGCCACGAGTACAGTATCTGATAACTGGTTCGGAGATGTATCTCCTGCTGATCGACGCCACAACAGTATGGAGTTTCACGAGAGCACTCGTGGCCAGACGCTGCAGCTCGGCGCGATACTGCTTCTCG
>JAQCMY010000086.1 GCA_028274865.1 Haloferacaceae archaeon
AGGCCGCGGGCCGGGCCATCGGCCCGACGCACCGCCACCGATAGCGGAGCGTCCCAAGCCGGTGGAGGGTTGCTTTTTGTTTGCCCTCGCGGGCCGCGTGGACGCCCTTGCGGGGACGGTGTGATAGCCTTTCGTCCAACGGGCAGACCTCAACCCAACTGCCACGTTTTCGCCGTCTTGTGTGTCTCTATGTACGGTTCCCGGCAGAATAAGAGTTGGGGATGCAGTCGGCCATCGACGGTGGACTGGTGGGCCGTGCTGTCGCTCGCACCCACTCGTAAACGGGTGGGCTTCTGCTCGTTACTGTTAGTCTCAACGGCTCTCTCGGAAGCGGGACGATGGAGGTCGTCGTTCTCGAACTGTCCTGTCCCGGGTCGCTCGACGGCTTCTTTTTACAGATTGGTGTCGACAGCTCCGAGTGGTTTCTCGGTGAGACGACGTACTGCCAGTACGTCTCACTCGACCACGAGCCGAACTGATCTCCGGGCTACTCGACCTGTTCTATCCGCTCTGTCGCGTCCGCCGGCGGCTCCAGCCCCGCGACGGCGTCGTGGAGGTTCACCCGGTAGCTCCCCGGCCCGCGGTAGTCCCAGTCGGCGGCGGCCTCACCTGCGAGGCCGAACGCGAGGACCCCCGCGAGGACCGCCCGCGGCGTCCCGTCTATCGCACCCGCGAACGCCGCGCAGGTCGCGCCGAGCATACAGCCCGTCCCGACGACCTCGCCCATCGACGGGTGGCCGGCCTCTACCTCGTAGACGGGGCCGTCCGGGAGAGCGACGAGGTCGGTGACGCCGCTCGCGACGACCGTCGCGCCCGTCTCCGCGGCCAGCGCCGCCGCGTGTTCGCCCGCGTCGGCGTGGTCGCCGACCGACTCGACGCCCCGGACGGCGCCCTCTGCGCCCGCGAGCGCCGCGACCTCGCCGCGGTTCGCCTTCACCACGGCCACGTCGAGGTCCGCACAGAGCCGCGCCGCCGTCTCCGACCGGACCGTCGTCGCGCCCGCGCCGACGGGGTCGAGCACGACCGGCACCCCGTGTTCGTCTGCCGACTCGCCGGTCGCGGCCATCGTCTCGACGCCCGTCTCGCTCACGTCGCCGGTGTTCAGGAGCAGCGCCTCCGCGCCGGCGACCATCTCGACGGCGTCCCGGCGGTCGTCGGACATCACCGGGAGCGCCCCCCACTCGAGAACCGCGTTCGCGACGTCGGTCACCGTCACGTCGTTCGTGATCGCGTTCACCAGCGGCGCCGCCTCGTCGACCGCCGCGAGCGCCGTGTCGAGGTCCAGATCCGCGTCGGTCACGCCGACCACCGTGTCATACGACCACGTCACCCGCCCGCCGGAAAGCCGTTCCGAGTCCCGGCGGAGTTTTAACGGGTGACGCTAAACAGCCGACCGTGACAGACATCTCGACCGACGGGGCCGGTTCGAACCCCCTCATCACCGTCTCTGGATCGCCCGGCAGCGGCGTCACCACCCTCTGTGAGGGACTCGCAGCGTCCCTCGACTGTGGATACGTCTCCGGCGGCGAGGTGTTCCGCCGGATGGCCGACGACAGGGGGATGAGTCTCCGGCAGCTGACGGCGGAGGCCAGCTCTCACGAGGAGCTCGACCGCGAGCTCGACCGCCGGCTCCAGAAGATCGCCCGCGAGTGGGCAGCCGCCGACAAGCCGTTCGTCCTCGAGTCGCGGCTGGCCGGCTGGCTGGCCGGCGACGACGCCGACCTCCGGATCTGGGTCGACGCCCCGGACGAGGTGCGCGTCGAGCGGACCGCCGACCGGGACGAACTCGGCGCCGAGATGCGGGTCCGCGAGGTGCTCGACGAGAGCCGCTACGCCTCGCGCTACGGGGTCGACCTCTCGGACCGCTCCATCTACGACCTGACGGTCAACACCGCCCGCTGGTCGCCCGAGGGGACGCTCGGCGTCGTTCTCGCGGCGGTCGACGCCTACGACCCCGCGGCGGACGAGGGGGCGACCCCCACCGCACCGCTCGACGTCTGAATGGCCGACCGGGACGAGGCGACCACCCGGCCCCGCGGGCGCGGTGCCGACGAGGACGACGCCCCGGACTGGTACGACGGCTCGACCGCCGAGCCGCGGCCGTGGGTGACCGCGCTCCGCGAGACGGAGACACCCTCCGTCCGCGAGTACCTCCAGACCGCCCGCGCGGAGGGGGCGACGGCCCGGGCGCTCGCCCTCGTCGCCTTCGCGGTCGGCATCCTCGTCGTTGTCCCTGCGGCCCTCACCGCCGGCGTCCTCACCCTGTTTCTGTTCCCGGTGATCGAACAGCCCCTGGCCGTCTGGGCCGGCCTGACCGTTCTGGTCCTCTGCCTGCTCGTCGGCTGGCTGGAGACGCGCTAGCGCCGCCGGGCGACTGGCCGGCGCGGGAGGTCGACGGCGCCGGCGAACCCCCGCGCGACGAGGTAACACCCCGTGACCGTCGCGTACAGCACGAGCGGTGCGCCGACGAGGACGATCGCGGCGACACCGACCCAGCCGAGCGCCCAGGTCCCAACGAGCGCCGGCCCGACGACGGCAGCGGCGGGAACCCACGCGGTCAGGTACGACCGCGAGCCGAGCACCCGTCCGATCCGGCGAACGGAGAGGCCGCCGACGACGCTGCCCGCAACCGCGTACGCCGTCAGGACGGCAGGGAGGACGTAGCCCAGCGCGACGACGGCGGCGGCGAACGCGACCGCGCCCGCCCGCCCGAACGCGACGTCCACCGGCGGGAGCGAGGCGACGACGAACGGCGCCATCGGGAGCGCCGCGTACGCGACGACGAGGCCGACGGCGCTCAGTCCCTCGACGAACAGGCCGCCGACGTCGTGGAGTCCGGGCGGCGCCTCGTCGCCGTACGCGGCGTTCCGCAGGAGTCGGACGAGGTAGCCGGCGTAGACCGGGACGGTGATCAGGAGGGCGAGGCTCACGACGAGGACGAGCGATCCGGCGATCCGGCGCCCCCGGCGCTCGCCACGAACCGGATACGCGAGCGCCGTGTGGAACACGGACACGAGTCGCACAGCCCGAATAAAGCGGTTACCATCCCGGTCGACGACAGGTTTAACAGCCGCCCGGCGGCGGGGGCGGTATGACACCCGAGACGGTCGGCTTCGTCGGCGTCGGAATCATGGGCAAGCCGATGGCGGAGAACGTCATGGCGGCAGGCTACGACGTGGTCGCGCACAACCGCTCGCCGGAGCCGGTCGAGGCGCTCGTCGACCGGGGCGCGACCGGCGCCGACTCGCCCGCCGCGGTCGCGGCGGACGTCGACGTCGTGGTCACCGTCCTGCCGGACACCGACGCCGTCGAGTCGGTGCTGTACGGCGAGGACGGCCTCCTTGCCGAACTCGGCGACGGCCAGGTGTGGGTCGACATGTCGACGATCGCGCCCGGCCCGACCGAGTCGTTCGCCGCCGACGTCGCCGACGCGGGCGCAGAGATGCTCGACGCGCCGATCAGCGGCGGCGAGGAGGGTGCAGTCGAGGGGTCACTCTCGATCATGGTCGGGGGCGACCCCGACGTCCTCGACGCTGTCCGGGGCCTCCTCGACGCGATGGGCGAGACGGTCACCCACACCGGCGGCCACGGCGCCGGCCAGGTGACGAAGGCGTGCAACCAGATCGTCGTCGCCTGCACCCACCAGGCCGTCGGGGAGGCCCTGCTGCTCGCACACCGCGCCGGCGCCGACCTCGAGGCCGTGCTCGCGGCCATCAGCGGCGGCGCGGCGGGCTGCTGGTCGCTCCGCGAGCGCGCCCCGGACGTGATCCGTGGCGACTTCGAGCCCGGCTTCTTCGCCTCCTACCAGTACAAGGACCTCCGGATCGCGACCCAGGCCGGCGAGGAGTTCGGCGTGCCGATGCCCGAGACGCAGGTCGCCCACGAGATGTACAAGTCGATGGAGGAGATGGGCCTCGGCCGCGACGACCACTCGGGCGTGATCCAGGTGATAGAGCGGCTCGCGGACGACGAGGCGCGGGTCGAATAGTCGGGAACGACCGTCCTAAACAAGCGCTTTACCCGTACAGCCCCTCAGTTCGCCTGTGAGCGACCCCGTTCCGAAGGCCCTCCTGGTCTGTCCGGTCTGCGGCCACGAGAACCCGCCCGACGGCGACTGGCGTGTCCGCCGGCAGGGCGCGCGCGAGCGCCTCGACTGCCCCGTCTGTGGCGAGACGATCACCGTCCGTGGCGTGCCGGCACTCGCCTGCTAGCCGCGGGCCGCGGGCCGTCCTCGCCGCTGCGCTCGACACCCGCCCGTCAGCCGGTGGCTGTCCGTACCCGACCGACCCCGGTTCGGCGAGCCGGAGGGCGGCTTCGGAGTCTGACACGGCGGATGACGGTTTATATTGATAGGGGCTCAGCTACAGATATGAGAGAGCCACGACGGTCACGGCCCCGGTGCCCGTGGCAGGAGGGTGCGGATGTGTGACGACCCGACGGTCCTGGTCGTCGAGGACGAGTCCGGACTCGTCGAACTGTACCGGGAGTGGCTGGCCGACGACTACGAGCTCCGGACAGCGACCGACGGCGAGACCGCGCTCGAACTAGTCGACGACGACGTCGACGTGGCACTGATCGACCGTCAGCTGCCCGGCGTCTCCGGGGACGAGGTGCTGAACACGATTCGGGACCACGGCTACGACTGCCGCACGGCGATGGTGACCGCCGTCGACCCGGACTTCGACGTGATCGACATGGCGTTCGACGACTACCTCTCGAAGCCGGTGTCGGAGGCGGAGCTGTGTGAGACGGTCGAGTCCCTGCTCGCGCTGGTGACGTACTCCGAGCTCCGGCTCGAGCTCTCCACGAAGCGGGTACGACACAGCGTCCTCCGGGGCGAGAAGCGCCGGGCCGAGCTGGACGACAGCGAGGCGTTCGGTCGACTAGAGGACGAGATAGTCGACCTCGAGCGTCAGCTGGCCGATATCGAGGCCGAGCACCCGAGCTACCAGCCGCTGTTCGAGCGCGTTCGCTGACCGACTCCGCCGGCGCGCGACGCCGTGCCCCCGACGAGCGTCGACCCGTGCGCTCACCCTCCACGCCCGTCTCCCGACGCGTTCGACAGCGCGGCAGCCGTCGCGCGCACGCCCTCGGCGTCGAGCGAGCGGTCGGTGAGTCGCGTGTCTCGTCGTCCGGCCCGTCCCGAGACACGGTCGCACTCCCAGTGTCAGCGCCGGCCCGCCCCCGCCCCCCCGACGCCGTCGCCGCGAGCGTCGCGCCCGCGGCGTCCGAGGACGACGGGGCGGCACGTATATTGGCGCCGTGACCCAACGCGGCCTGTGGACGCCACCGCAGCAGTCGCCTGCGAGGGCGTGACCCGCGAGTACGGCGGCGGCCGGGCCGGCCCCCTGGGTCGTGGCCCCAGCCGCCCGACAGTGACGGCGCTCGCGGACGTCTCGTTCGCCGCGGCGCGCGGCGAGGTGGTCGGGGTCGCCGGTCCGTCGGGGAGCGGCAAGTCGACGCTGCTCCACCTGCTCGCGGCGCTCGACACTCCGACCGCGGGCCGGGTGGTACTGGACGGCACGGAGACGACGGCGCTGTCGAGCCGCGAGCGCGCACGCCTCCGTCTGGACGCCGTCGGCGTCGTGTTCCAGCGGTTTCACCTGCTGTCGGCGCTGTCGGCGCGCGCGAACGTCGCCGTCCCGCTCGTCGAGCGCGGGGTACCGAGACCCGAGCGCCGCGAGCGCGCCGAGTCGCTCCTCGCGGACCTCGGCCTCGGCGACCGGACAGCCCACGTCCCGGGGACGCTGAGCGGCGGCGAGCGCCAGCGGGTCGCGATCGCCCGCGCGCTCGTCACCGACCCCGCCGTCGTCGTCGCGGACGAGCCGACGGGCGAGCTCGACACGGCGACCGGCGAGCGCGTCCTCGACCTGCTGGCGGAGACGGCGGCGGACCGCGCGGTGGTGCTGGCCTCGCACGACGAGCAGGCGCTGGCCCGGACCGACAGGGTGGTCCGACTCCGGGACGGGCGCCGGGTGTCGGACGGGACGGTCGACGACGATGGGTGAGCGCCTCGCGCTCGTCGCGTTCGCGCTCCGCCGGACCTGGGGCGGGCTTCGCGGCCCCCGTGCGCGCCGGCTCGCCCTCGCCGTCGGCGGCGTCGCCGTCGCCGTCGCGCTGGTGACGACGGTCACGGGCGTGGCCGTCGGCCTCGCCGCGGGGTCGACGGTTCAGGCCGACGGCGTCGACTACTGGGTCGTGCCGGCGGGCGGCGACCTCACGACCGTCGCCGTCGCGACGGAGGGGCCGCGGCTCGGCGACACCCACGGCCTGACCGCGCGCCTGCGTACCGACCCGCGGGTGGACTACGCGACGCCGGTGTTACTCCAGGTGGCGCCGGTCGAGACGGGTACGCCGGACGAGCGGACGTACGTGCTGTTCGTCGGGGCCGTCGTCCCCGAGGACGCGACGCCACGGGTCGCCGGACTCCCGACCGCGCCGCTCGCGCCCGGCGACCCGCACTACGCCGACGGCGGGTACGACGGCCCGTGGACCGGCGGGCTGGTCGCGAGTCCCGCCGCCGCGGACCTGCTCGGCGTCGAGCCGGGCGACCGGGTCCGGCCTGCCGGCGCGTCGCCCGACCGCTCGTTTCGCGTGACTGCCGTCGCGGGCGAGGCCCCGGCGACCGCCGTCGGCTCCACGCCGGTCGCGCTGGTCCACCTGAGTGAACTCCAGTCGGCAACGGGCGCGGCGGACGGCGACACCGCGGACCAGCTGCTGGTCGCGACGAACGACCCGAGCGTCCGGGCCGACCTCACCGGGCTCTACCCCCGGACGGAGGTGGTGACCCGACAGGGGCTCTCCGGCGCCGAGGCGTCGACGACGAGCCTCCCGGTCGCGATGGGGCTGGCCGCGTTCGTCGTCGCCGTCGTCGTCGGGGCGCTGTTCACCGCGACGACGATGGGGCTGGAGGTGACCCGCGAGCGCCGCGCGCTCGCGACGCTGTCGGCGCTCGGGTTCCGCGAGCGCTCGCTGGTCGTCGTCGTCGCGACGGAGACGCTCGCGCTCTGCCTGCTCGGCGGCGTCGCGGGTGTCGCCGCCGGCCTCGTCGGGGTGGCCGCGACGAACGCGGTCGCGACGAGCCTGGGCCTGCCCGCCGTCGCGGCGGTCCGCCCCGCACTCGTCCCCCTCGGCGTCGGAACGGCGGCGCTCATCGGTCTCGTCGCCGTCCCGTACCCGGTGTGGCTGTCGCGCCGCCCGTCGACCAGCGGGGTGCTCGGCGGGTGACGGGACGACGACTCCGGGCCGCCGCCGGCCTCGCGGCTGCACAGCTCCGCCACGAGCGGACCCGGACGCTGCTCTCGGTCGGCGGCGTCGCGCTGGCGGTGCTGGCGGCGACGCTCCTCGCCGCGACGGGAATCGGCGTCGTCGAGACGGGCCAGCAGAAGTTCGCCGCCGCCGACCGCGACCTGTGGCTGACGGGCGGTCCGGTCGAGTTCGCGCCGGGGTCGGTCGGCGGCGTCGACAGCTCGGTCCGGGGCGCCCACGCGCTGTCGACGAACCTGAGCGCCCGCGAGGACGTCCGGACCGCCGCCCCGCTCCTGTTTCAGTCGGTGTACGTCCGCGCGAACGGCACCGACTACCGGACCGTGGCGGCGTTCGGCGTGCCGAGCGCGGCGGGCGTCCGGGTGACCGAGGGTCGGGAGTTCGAGGGCGACCCCCACTACGCCGGCGGAACCTACGACGGGCCGATGACCCACGAGGTGCTCGTCGACGGGCGGACGGCGACGCTGCTGAACGTCTCCGTCGGCGACCGGATTCGGGTCGGCGGCACGATCGCCGCCGCGCGCGACAACGAGTTCGTCGTCGTTGGCGTCTCGCCGACCGGCGGCCGGTTCCTCGGCGCGCCGACGGTGACGGTGCCGCTGAGCGAACTCCAGGAGATAACCGGGACGACCGCGAGCGACCCGGCGACGCTCGTGACGGTGACGACGACGGAGGACGCAGACGCCGCGAGTGTCGAGCGCGGCCTCGAGCGCGACTACCCCGCCTACGACGTTCGGACGAACGCCGAGCAGCTCCGGGCGACTGCCGAGCGTCAGGCCGTCGTGCTGGCTGGCGGCGCGAGCCTCGTCGTCCTCGCCGTCGCCGCGGGCGCCGCGCTCAGCCTCAACGCCCTGCTGTCGATGGTCGCACAGGGCGCCGAGGCGTACGCGGCGCTGAAGACGCTCGGCACCTCCTCGCGGACGCTCGCACTCGTGGCGCTGGTCCAGACGCTCGTCGTCGCCCTCCTCGGAGGGGCTGTCGGCATCGCCCTGGCGCTTCCCGCTGCCGCCGCGCTGAACCGCGCCGTCGCCGCCGTCGTCGGGTTCTCTGGCGTGGTGCAGTTCGGCCCGCGGGTCGTCGCGGTCGGCGCCGCGGTGGCGCTCGGGACCGGCCTCCTGAGCGGCCTCGTCGCCGCGACGTCGCTCGTCCGGCTGGAGCCGCTGTCGGTACTCGGAGACTAACCGGGCGGGCTCGCCCGTGGCACCCGGTGTCTGCTGTGTCGTGACTGGTCTGGTCGTCTCCCGGCTACGGGAGCGTCTCGGGGACCTCAGTAGTCCGTCGGTCGACACGCGACGCGCGTGACGCGTGCCGACCCGCTGCGGTCCGAACGGGCGCGACGGCCCTCAGCGCCGCTGTTGTCGCCGTGCGAACAGGGCTGCCGCCGTCAGCACCGCCACGAGCGCGACGACGACACCGAAGCCCGGCCCGACGCCCGGCGTCGGCGTCGGCGTCGGCGACTCCGTCGGCGTCGGCGAGACGGTGACGATGCCGTCCCCCGGCGTGGCCGTGGGTGACTCGGTTACAGCCGAGGTCGGCGTCGGAGTCGGACTCGCCCCGCCGCCCGCGGCGCCGGGCGTGGCGACGGCGAG
>JAQCMY010000089.1 GCA_028274865.1 Haloferacaceae archaeon
AAAGACGACCGGGTGGATGTCGAAGCCGAGCTTCTGGATGTTCGTGTCGCCGGGCTCGCGGTCGGAGTCCGGGTGGAACAGCTCCACCTGGAGTCCGTCGGACATCTCCCCCGTCTTCTCCTCATCCGCTGCCATGCTGTGCCTCCGTCAGCCGTTGCGGTGTTCGCTCGTGCATAGTCTCAGCTCCGTCTCGTGATCGCCCGTACAGGCGACACCACCGCTCCACCACTGGCGGTGTGTTACCCCAGAACACAGCAGCCACTGCTTCGACATAAATATTCGGTGTTCGCCGGCGCTACCCGGTCGTACACGCCCGTTCGGCTCCGCGTGACCCGTGCGACTGCCGCTCTGTACGCGACCCGGAGCGGCTGCTCGCGACACGACCTGTACGCGAACGTACACGACGTGTTTGCTCGGGCGACGTCGCCCCGAGTGGTCGGCGTTTATGAGACGGCGCGGACGGTGAGGATCATGGTCGATGTCCCGGCGACGGCTGCCGCCGCCGCCGCGGTCGGTCTGTTCGGCGCCGCTCTCGTCGCGATGACCGGGCGGGAGTTCCGGGTCGCCGGCTTCTGCTTTCTGAGCGCGGCGCTCGTCATCTACGTCCGGGAGCAGTTCCTCGTCGACTAGCGGGTCGGAATGTCCTCGACGCTCATCCGCTTCGTCACGACCGGCACCGACGACATCCGGACGACCCTGTCCGCGGTGCCGCCGAGCAGCGCGCCGATCTTCCCGCGGTAGCCCGACCCCATGACGATCGCGTCGATCCCCTCGTCCTCGGCGTACTCGATGATCTCCTCGGTGATCTTGCCGGTTCGCTTCGCGCCGACGCAGTCGACGCCGTGGTCGGCGGCTATCTCGCCGAGCTCCGAGAGAATCTCGTCGCCGTACGCCTCGTACTCCGCCCGCATCTGCTCCTCGTCGTCGCGGAGCGACACGGCCCGCGGGGCTCCCGGCAGGCTGATGACGTAGAGTCCGTGGACCGTCGCTCCGAGCGACGACGCGAGTTCGATCCCGTGTCGCGCGCCCATCTCGCCCTCGTCGCTCCCGTCGTACGGGAGCAGAACCGTATCGTACATACCGCTCGTTGCTCTCACACGTCGCATAAAACTGTTCCCCGGGCCGCGTGTCAGCGGCTCGCGGCTAGGTTCTCGACCGGGTACCCCGCCGCCTCGACTGCCTCGATGATCGACCGGGCGTGTTCGACGCCGCCGGCCTCCACGCGGAAGACGAGGTCGGCCTCGCCGACCTTGAGGTCGTTCACCGACCGGTCGTGGCGGACGTCGTGGATGTTCGCGCCCTTCTCGGCGATGAGCCCGGAGATGTGCTGCATCTTGCCCGGCCGGTCGTCGATCCGGACCCGGAGCCGGAGGATCTTCTGTCGCCGGGTCAGGGCGTGGACCAGTACGGTCTGGAGCTGGGTCATGTCGAGGTTCCCGCCACAGAGCAGGGGCATCACCGCCTCGCCAGAGACGTCGAGACGGTCGCCGAGCACCGCGGCGACGGGGGCCGCTGCCGCTCCCTCGACCACCTGTTTCGCCCGCTCCATCAGAAACAGGATGGCGGTCGCGATCTCGCTATCCGAGACCGTCACCACCTCGTCGACGTTCCGCCGGATCAGCTCGAGCGTCGTCTCGGAGACGCCGCCGGTCGCGATACCGTCCGCGATCGTGTCGACGTCGTCCAGCGTCACCGGGATCCCCTTGTCGAGGCTCTCGTGGACCGTCTCGGCCCCGGTCGCCTGGACGCCGACGACCCGCGTCTCGGGCGAGAGGTGTTTGATCGCCGTCGAGACGCCGCCGATCAGTCCGCCGCCGCCGATCGGAACCACCACCGTGTCGACGTCCGGGCAGTCGTGGTACATCTCGATCCCGAGCGTCCCCTGGCCCGCGATTATGTCGAGGTCGTCGTACGCGTGGACGAACGCAGCGCCGCGCTCCTCGCAGGCCGCCTGCGCGTGGCTCATCGCCTCCTGGAAGTCCTGGCCGACGAGTTCGACCGACGCGCCGTAGCCGCGGGTCGCGTCGACCTTCGCCTGCGGCGCGGTTTCCGGCATGAACACCGTCGACGACGCGTCACAGTGTGTCGCCGCGAACGCGACACCCTGGGCGTGGTTCCCGGCGCTCGCGGCCACGAACTCGTCGACGCCGTCGGCGACGTCCTGTGAGATCCTGTTGTACGCCCCGCGGGTCTTGAACGACCCCGTCCACTGGAGGTGTTCCAGCTTCAGGTGGACCGCCGCCGCGTCCGCGCGGTCGCGGAGCGAAGTGCTGCGCTCGACCGGCGTCTGCTTCGCGACGGACTCGTCCAGACGCTCCCGCGCCCGCTCGATGTCGGCGTAGTCGACCGGCAGGGCGTCCGCGCTCACCCGCCAGCGCCCCGTACTCCCGTCATCGGACGATCTTCTCGCGGCCCGGGTCGAACAGCGGCTCGTCGCGCACCGTCGCGTCGTAGCGCTCGCCCTCGCACAGCACCTCGACGCTCGTGCCGGCCTCGGCGTACTCGCTCGGGACGTAGGTGTAGGCGATCGACTCGCCGACCGTGTAGCCGAACGCCGCCGCCTGGACGTAGCCGAGCGCCTCGCCGCCCTTCGTGACGGGACGGCCACCTAGCAGGATATCCGTCGATTCGTCGAGGGTGATGGGGGTGATCCGGTCGTCCGGTCCACCGGCACGGACGGACTCGACCGCCTCGCGCCCGAGGAAGTCGGTGTCGGTGTCGACGGCGAAGCCGAGCCCCGCAGCGTACGGGTCGGCGTCGGTGTCGATGTCGGTACCCCAGAGCCGGTAGCCCTTCTCCAGCCGCATCGACTCGAGCGCGCCGCCGCCCATCGGCCGGACGTCGAGGTCCTGGCCGGCCTCCCAGAGCGTGTCCCAGAGCCGCCGACCGTACTCGACCGGCGCCCACAGCTCCCAGCCGAGCTCCCCGACGTACGAGACCCGGAGGGCGAGGACCGGCACCTCGCCGACGTAGATCTGCTTCGCGCGGAAGTACGGGAAGCCGTCGTTCGTCACGTCCGCGTCGGTGACCCGCTGGAGCAGGAGCCGCGCGTTCGGCCCCCACAGCCCGACCGTCGAGCGCGCGCCCTCTTGGACGTCGACGGAGACGGTCGCGGGCGCACGCTCGACGAGCCACTCGCCGTGGATGCCGGGCGAGTTGCCGCCGCCGGTGGTGACGACGTACTCCTCCGGCCCGAGGCGGACGACCGTCACGTCCGCGACGATACCCCCGCCCCGATTACAGAGCAGCGAGTAGCGGACCCGGCCCGGTTCGACGTCGACGTCGTTCGTACAGGTCCGCTGGAGGAACTCGGTCGCGCCGTCGCCGGACACCTCGACCGAGGTGAAGGTGCTCATGTCGAACATCGAGACGTGCTCTCGGGTGTGGAGGTGTTCGGCGGCCTCGATCGGCGAGCGGTTGATCGCCTGCCAGCCGTCCTGCTCCGGGATCTGGTCCTCGTACCGGTCGACGAGGTCGGCGTTCGACTCGTACCACTGTGGCACCTCCCAGCCGCCGCTCTGGTAGAACTCGGCGCCGAGGTCGGCCTGCCGGTCGTGGAACGGACTGGTGCGGAGTCCACGGTGGTCGTCGGGCTGCCACCGCGGCTCGACGATGCTGTACACCTGCTCGTACCGCTTCGCGCCCCGGTCGACGAAGTAGTCCGTCTCGCCCGCGTGTGGCTCGAACCGCCGGACGTGGATGCCGCCGGTGTCGACCTTCCCCGAGGGGAGCCGCGGGACGCCGTGCTCCATCCACTCGGCGACGATCCGTCCGTAGCCGCCGGAGTGGGTCCACCAGACCGCGAGCGCGGACCACAGGTCGTCGACCGCCGCCGTCTCGCCGACGGCGGGCATCCCGTCCGGCGTGAACACGAAGATGCCGTTCTCCGTGGCCTCGTACGCCGCGTCCGCCGCCGCCGGGAGCAGCTCGTCGAACGCCTGCTTCGCGGACTTCTCGCGGCTGCGGTGGGTCGGGGTCGTCCAGTGGCGGTCGGTGAACCCCCGGACCGAGGCCTGCCGGTCCGACGAGTTCTTGCCCATCGCCGTCGGGTCCACCGAGAGCGTCTCGTGGTTGTACGACCCCATCCCGAGGGCGTCCCCGTGGGTGCGGAAGTACAGTGAGTTGTCCTGGTCCCGGCCGACCGGCCGGTGGGGCCCCTCGCTCATCTGCTCCTGGATGTCCCGGTTCCCCGGTATCTCCATTCCCTCCGTGTGGGTGCCGACCTCGCTCCCGGCGCCGGACAGCTCCTCGAGCGGTTCGGTGACGACGTACTGGTGTTCGACCGGCGCGATCGGCAGGTCGATGCCGGCGAGCTGTCCGGTCTGGTAGCCCCAGTTGTTCGTCGCCACGACACAGCGGTCGCAGTCGATCCGGCCCCGGTCCGTCTCGACCGCCCGGGCCTCCCCGCCGGTCGTGTCGATGTCCGTCACCTCGACGCCGCCGTAGAACGCGGCGTCGGACTGCTCCATGTACCACTGCAGGGCGCCGATACCGTCCACCCGGCCGTCGGTCGGCGAGTAGTAGCCGCCGAGTATCTCGTCCTCGTTCACCAGCGGCAGGTGCTCTGTTACCTCCGCGGGCGAGAGCAGCTGCGGGTCGGGCAGCCCGTACGACGTGGCCCACTCGACGCGGCGCCGGAGAAAGTCCATCCGCTCCTCGCTGCGGGCGACCTCGATACCGCCCACCTCGTCGTAGACGCCCGCGTCCGAGAGCAGGCGGCTCGTGTAGTGGGCGGCCTTCGTCTGTACCTTCGACGGCGACGTCTGGAACACGATCCCCGGCGCGTGGACCGACGACCCGCCGGTCACCGGCAGCGGTCCCTGGTCGACGACGACGACGTCCTCGGCCCCGAGCTCGGTCAGGTGGTAGGCGACGCTACAGCCGACGGCTCCGGCGCCGACGACGACCGTGCCCGCCCGTGACGGGGGGTTCGTGTCGCTCATGTGATCCCGTCAGAACAGCCGTGTCACGGTGTTAAAAACTCCGGTATCGCGGATCTGGGGCGCCGGGGTCTGGCGATCCCGACACAGCCTGCCAGCACTCCGACAGGTCGTGCGAGCCTAAATGAGCGGCTCCTCGCGCACCGTCGCGTCGTAGCGCTCGCCCTCGTACAGCACCTCGACGTCGGTGCCCGGCTCGGCGTGTTCGGGCGGGAGGTAGGTGTAGGCGACGCAGGCGCCGACGCCGTAGCCGTACTCGGCGCTGTGGACGTAGCCGAGGGTCTCGTCGCCCTTCAGCACGGGCCGGTTCGGGAGGATCGTCTCCGTCTCGTCGTCGAGGGTGAGACACGCAACCTGGTGGCCGAGTTCGCCGCCGTCGGCCTGCGCGGTCAGCGCCTCCTTCCCGACGAAGTCGGTCTCCATGTCGACGGCCCAGCCGAGGCCCGCCTCGAACGGCGTGTGCTCGGTGTGGAGGTCGACCCCCCACAGCCGGAACCCCTTCTCGATGCGGAGGGCGTCGAGCGCGCCGTTGCCGTACGGGCGGATGTCGTACTCCTCGCCGGCGTCCATGACGTGTTCCCAGAGGCGCTCGCCGTACTCCGAGGGGGTGTACAGTTCCCAGCCGAGCTCGCCGGCGTAGGAGACCCGGAGCGCCCGCACCGGGACGTTCTCGACGAACGTCTCCTGGCTCGTGAAAAACGGGAACGCGTCGTCGGAGAGGTCGGTGTCGACCACCTTCGAGAGCGTCTTCCGGGCGTCGGGGCCGGTACAGACCATCGCCGCGAGATTCGAGGTGACGTCGTTGACGACGACGCCCGCGGGTGACTGGTCGCGAACCCACGCGACGTGGTTGTTGCCGACCTCGCGACCCGTCGTCAGCAGGAGGTAGCGGTCCTCGTCCGTCCGGGTGACGGTGATGTCGGCCCGGACGCCGCCGGCCTCGTTGCACATCAGGGTGTACGTGACCTCGTCGACGTCGAGGTCCATGTCGTTCGTACAGAGCCGCCGGACGAACGCGCCGGCCTCCTCGCCGACGACCTCTATCTTGTTGAACGGCGTCATGTCGTGGAGACCGACGGCGTTTCGGACGTGGAGCGCCTCGGCGCCCTCGATCGGCGACCAGTACGTCCCGGTCCAGTCGTCGCGCTCGGGGATCCGGTCGCCGTACCTCGCGAGGAGGTCGGCGTTCGTCTCGAACCACTGTGGCGCCTCCCAGCCGGCCTCGGCCCACATCTCGCCGCCCGCCTCGAGGTGGCTGTGGTGCATCGGCGTCCGCCGGATGTCGCGCTGCGTGTCGGTCCACACCCACTTCGGGTGGGTGACGTTGTAGACGATGCGGTACTCCTCGGCGCCGATGTCGCGGGTGAACGCCCAGCTGCCCTCGTGTTCGTCGAACCGGTTGACGTCACAGTGCGCGAGGTCGATCGGTCCGTCCGGGAGCCGGGGCGTGCCGTTCTCCATCCACTCCGCGAGCGCCTTTCCCGCGCCGCCGGCGTGGGTGACCCAGATCGCGGCGGCGGTCCAGAGGCCGTCGTACTCCTGGACCGGTCCCATCACGGGCAGGCCGTTCGGCGACTCCGCGAACATCCCGTTGTACTTGTGCTCGAGCTCCCTTCGCGCCGTCGCCGGGACGAGTTCGTCGCTGGCCTGCCGCGCCGCCTTCTCCGGGCGGTCCGGGTGTGTCGGCGTGTTCATGTGGTAGTCGGTGAACTCGTGGATCGACCCCTGCTCGCCGTCCGGGTCGTTACCGCCGAGCTCCTGCGGGTCCGGCACGATCGGCTCGTGATTGTACGAGCCGATGCCGTAGGAGTCGCCGTGGGTCCGGTAGTACATCGCGTTGTCCTGGTCGCGCAGGATCGGGCGGTCCGGACCGATCAACAGGCGCGTCGCCTTCTCGCCGGAGACGTTCTCGTAGTTCTCGAACAGCGGGTGGTCGGTGACGTCCACCGCCGCGTCGGCCAGCTCGTCGAGCGACTCCGTCATCGTGTACTGGTGCTCGACCGGCGCGACCGGCAGGTCGACGCCGAGTCGCTCGCCGAGCTGGCGTGCCCAGATGTTCGTCGCGACGACCACCTCGTCGCACTCGATCCGGCCGTGTTCGGTGACGACGGCCTCGACGGCGTCGCCGGACGTCTCGACGTCCTCCGTCCGGGTGTGGGGGACGAACTGCGCGCCGCGGTCCATCGCCTCGCGCGCGAGCGCGTCACAGGCGACCACGCCGGACACCTGCCCGTCTGTCGGCGAGTAGTAGCCGCCGAGGATCTGGTCCGGGTCGACGAGCGGCAGCCTCTCCTGAACCGCCTCCGACGAGAGGAGCTGTGGGTCCTCGATGCCCCACGCCGTCGCGTGTTCGACGCGGCGCTGGAGGAACTCCATCCGCTCCTCGCTGCGGGCGACCTCGATTCCGCCCACCTCGTTGTACGCCTGTTCGCCGTCCGCGCCCTCGAGCTCGGAGTAGAGCCGCCGGCTGTAGTCGGCGAACTTGCTGAGTACCTTCGACTCGGCTGTCTGGAACATGATGCCGGGGGCGTGCGTGGAGGATCCGCCGGTGGTCGGCATCGGGCCCTGGTCGACGACGACGACGTCGTCCCGACCGAGTGCGGTCAACTGGTACGCGACGTTGCAGCCGACGATGCCGGCCCCGACGACGACGGTTCCGGCCTCCGACGGCTGACTCCCGGTTGGTTCCATACTGTACTGCCACGTCGCCTCGTGCCGGAAAATACCTATCGCCACCCGTCCCTCGGACACGTCCTCTCGTCGTTCCGTCAGGTCGTGTTCCGGCTGTGCCGGGGCCACGGTTTTGAGCGCGGCCCCCGCGGTTCGGCCGTGTACGAGACGGCGACGCACACGACGACCGCCCGCCGCGTCGGCCGCCTGCCCGCCGGTCCGGTGGCGGTGACCGTCCACCGCTACGACGGCGGGCCGGGCCCGACGGTGTACGTCCAGGCCGCCCAGCACGGCATCGAACTGAACGGTCCGGCGGCGCTGCGGCGCCTCCACGGTGACCTCCGGTCGGCGTCGCTCGCCGGGACGGTGGTGGCCGTCCCCGTCGCGAACCCGCTGGCGCTCGACAGCCGGTCGTACCTGACGCCGCAGGCGTACGACGCACGGGCGTCGAACCTCAACCGGGCGTGGCCCGGCGACGAAGACGGGAGTCTCGGGCGCAGGATCGCCGCACGGCTGTGGGAGCTCGTCGAGGACGCCGACGCCGTCGTCGACCTCCACACGGGCACGCCGGACATGCTCGAACACGTCCGGTACCTCGACGGCGCGACACGGCGGCTCGCTGCGGCGTTCGGGGCGCCGTACGTCCTGGCCGACGGCGACCGTGGCGAGGACGCCGATGGGGACGGCAGCACCCTCCGCGCCGCCGCCGCCGCCGCCGGTGTGCCTGCGCTCACCGCCGAGCTGGCGAACAGCCGCCGGGTCGACCCGACGGCGGCGACGAACGGCGCCACCGGCGTGCGGAACGTCCTCCGTGAACTCGACGTCCTGGAGCCGTCGCCCGCGGACGCGTCGTCGCCCGTCTACCTCCGCGGCGACGCGACGCCAACCCGGGCCGACGAGTCGGGGCTGTTCGAGCTCCGGCCAGACGTCGCCGTCGGCGAGACTGTCGACGCCGGCGCGGAACTCGGTGCGGTGTACGACCCGGCGACGTACGAGCGCCGGCAGACCGTGACCGCCGTCGACGGCGGTCTCATCTACTCGCTCGCCCGCGAGTCGACCGTGATGGCCGGCGAGCGACTGGCGGCTGTCGCGCGCCGTGTGGAATGATCCCGCCCCCCAGCGCCGAGGTGGTTTATAGGCCTTGACAGTTCCTCACGAGGCCTTATGATCCACAACGTGTCATGCGTACACAGCGTCATGGAGATACGGGCCTCGTTCGACGTGCTCTCGACGGTGATAGACGGCTACGAGCGCCGTGGACTGGCCGTCGAGAACGTCGACGCGACGACAGACGCGCCGGACGGCGGCGTCAGCGCGACGGTGGACCTCGCCGTCGACCTGGGGGCCGTCGGCCGGGACGGCCCCATCGTCGCAGACGACGTCGACACGACCGACGGCGGTCTGCGCCTCGACTGCTCGGCGCGAGACCTGCTGTCGGTGCCGGAGACGACGGCGGGTGTCGTCGCGGCGCGCGTCGTCGACGCCGACCTCACCGCCGGCGGCGTGGTGGTGACGGTCGAACTCGCGGTCGACCCGTCGGACGAGCCGTCACGGGACGGCCAGCAGCGAACCGACGACGGCGCCGACGCCGCCCGGCAGGAGGCGACCGACGACACGCCGACAGACCTCGCGGCCGTCCGCGACGAGTCGCTCCCGCCGTTCGAGGACGTCGACTACCTCCGTCGGCTGTACAGCCGCTGTGACACCTTCGCGGCGATGAGACGGCTGTTCGAGATGGACGTCTCGGCGGAGACGGTCCGGCGATACATGGTACAGGCGGGCGTCCACGACCCCGACACGTACGACACGGACGGAGCCGACGAGGCCGACACGGACGGAGCCGCCGTCGAGGGCGTCGACCTCCCCGACGGCCTGACGGTGAGAGACGTCGCGGAGGCCGTCGTCGACGCCCGGACCGTGTACGAGGTCCACCGGCGGCTGGGCGTCGGGCAGGAGCGCACGCGCGAACTGCTCGGCCGGCTCGACCTGCTCGACCTCGTCGTTCACCGAATCGACGCCGCCCCCGACCCCACGTCGCACGAGGAGGTCGCGGCGCGAATCAGAGGGCGGGCGCGGGGAGACGCGTGACCGCCCCGACGACGGGGACCGGCGCTCGCCGCACCCACAGAGCAAAATAGCCACGCAACCGCCAATACACATGTCACTCACGTCGCGAACACCCGACACACAGACCGGCGCCGAGACGCTGCTCTCCGGCGCGCGGTTCGAGCTGATGCCGTTCGACAGCTTCGAAGAAGAGATCGGACACCTCCCCGACGGCGCGACCGTCGCGGTCACCACCTCGCCACAGCTCGGCATCGACACCACCGTCGAGCGGACGGAACAGGCCGTCACGTGGGGGTACGACGTGGTGCCACACGTCGCCGCCCGCTACGTCGAGGACCGAGAGCACCTCGACGAGATCGCCCGACGGCTCACCGAAGCGGGCGTCACCGACATCTTCGTCCCCGGCGGCGACCGCGAGGAACCGGCTGGCGAGTTCACCTCCGCCCACGAGCTGCTCGTCGCCCTGGACGAGCTGGGACACGAGTTCGACGAGGTCGGGATCACCGGCTACCCCGAAGGACACGACTTCCTCTCCGACGAGACGCTGGCGGCGTCGATGGACGAGAAGCGGCCGTACGCCACGTACATCGTGACGCAGCTCTGCTACGACCCCGAGGCGGTCGTCTCGTGGATCGAGACGCTCCGCGAGCGGGGTGTCGACCTGCCGGTCGAGGTGGGGATCCCGGGCGTCATGAACTACGCGAAGCTGATCAAGATCTCGCGGAAGGTCGGCGTCGGCGACTCCGTCAGGTTCCTCCAGAAGACAACCGGTATCGTCGACTTCGTCCGGCAGGCCATCTCCTCGCGCGGCAAGTACGAGCCGGACGAGCTGATCGACGGCCTCGCGCCATACGTCGGCGACGACGACTACGACATCCAGGGCGTCCACGTCTACACGTTCAACCAGACGCCGGACACCGAGTCGTGGCGGCTGGACCGCCTGAACGGCTGAATCCGGTCGACCCGCGCTCTACTGCCCCCGTCCGCACGACACCTCCGGTGACGACGCCGGTCGGGATGCGGCACCGGAGACCACCCGCTCGCTCGACTCGTCCCCACTGCCACAGGAGCTCAGACGCCGGGGCACCTGCACACCCGACGCCGGTGGGTCGACACCAGACCCGTCAGTCGCTCTGCTCTGCTTCCTTCCGGGCGTTGAGCTTCGCCTGCTCGCGGGCGCTCGGGTTGACGGACTCCTTGAACGGCACCTCCGCAGCCGTCGCGTACACCGGGTCGCCGGACTCCTCGGCGTACTCGTCCGGGAGGTGAACCTGGAACTCTAGATCGAGGGTCTCGTCGTAGATCCGGTCGTCGAGCGGCGTGTCGGTGACCGCCTGAATCTGCTCGGCGGGGACAAAGCCCATGCCGATGTTTGTCTCGAGGTCCGGGTTCCACCACGGCGAGGTGAGGTAGCCACACTCCTCGCCCGTCTCGGGGTCGGAGATGAGCCAGAAGTCCGGCGCGTAGTCGCGGATCGGCTCGCCGGCCATCTTCAGCCCGACCAGCTTGTGGGTGAACGGGTACTCGCCGTCGTCGATCTGCTCCTGTTGCTCCTCGAGGGCATCCTTGCCGATGTAGTCGGCCTCCTTGTCGTCGGGCACCTGGTAGCCGAGGTTGACCTGGAACGGCGACGTCTCGTGGTCGAGGTCCTGCCCCCAGGACATGATGCCAGCCGCGATACGGCGGTGGTGCCCCGGCGCGATCTGCATCCCGCCGTGGTCTTTCACCGACGCCATCACGGGGTCCCAGACGCGCTCGGCGTTCTCGTGGGCGTCCCGGACGTAGATCTCGTACCCCTTCTCGCCGGAGAAGCCGGTCTGGCTGATCAGCACCTCACAGCCGTCGATCTCGGCCCCCATCAGGCCGTAGTACGGCACGTCGCTGACCTCGTCGCCGACGACGTCGACCATCACGTCCTCCGCAAGCGGTCCCTGGATCTGCATCGGCGCGACGTCGATCTCGTCGATCTCGACGTCGAGTCCCGAGTCGACCGCGACGCCCTGGAGCCACATCATCAGCGTCGAGTCCGAGATAGAGAACCAGAACTCGTCTTCCGCCGGGCGGAGCAGGACGGGGTCGTTCAACACGCCGCCGTCCTCGTTACACAGGATGACGTACTTCCCGTCCATCGGGTCCATCGAGGTGACGTCCCGGGTGACGACGTAGTTCGTCAGCGCCTCTGCGTCGGGGCCTTTCACCCGGATCTGACGCTCGACGGCGACGTCCCACAGCGTGACACTCTCGGTCAGCGCCTCGTACTCCCGCATCGCACCGCCGTCTTCGGGGTCGACGAGTCCGCGCGGGTGGTAGAGCCGGTTGTAGACGGTACAGCGCCACGCCTCCTCCTCGTTGAACGACTTGTGGAAGAATGGAGACTTCCGAACGCGCGTCGACACCAGCATCTCGATGCTGGGGTCGCCCGTCTGCCGCAGGTTCCGGGGGACCGTCCGGTCCGACTGGTCGACGCTCGGGTGGTTCGGGTGCTCGGGGTCGTCGTGCATTCCAATCGAGATTCGTGGCTGCCTGAGATAAAATCCGACGTTGATCACAGCCGGCGTTTATCAGTCCCCGTGTCCGCTCGCCCCTCGTCGTCGCGGACGTAGGTCACGACGTCGAACCGGTCGTACCGCTCGCGGCTGGTCTCGCGCCACCGCTCGCAGTCCACCGCGGGAAAGCGGGTGTCGCCAGCGAACGACTCGTCGAGTTCGCTCAGGACCATCGCGTCGGCGCGGGGCAGGAACTGCTCGTAGACGGACCCGCCGCCGGCGACGTACGCCGTCGCGGTGCCCGTCGCGGCGGCGGCGTCGAGCGCCGCCCGGACGGAGTCGACGGCGACGACGTCGTTCGGGAGCGCCTCCGGGGTCGTCGTCAGCACGACGTTCGTCCGGCCCGGGAGCGGCCCACCGAGGCTCGCCCGGACCGCCTCGTTGGTCCGCCGCCCGACGACGACGGGGTGGCCGAGAGTCAGTTCGCGGAAGTGCTCGAGGTCCGCCGGCAGGTGCCACGGCATCTCGCCGTCGGCGCCGATGACGCCGTTCGCGGCGACCGCGGCGACGAGGACGACACGCATCGCCCGACCGTTCGCGAGGATAGTGAAAAGCCCCCGGTCGGCCTGCCCGCTCGGCCCTACGCTCTCGCGCTCGCGAGCGCCCTCGCGCGAGCGAGTGATCCACTACCGCGCACGGCTTATGATTCTCCAGCACCTCCTTCCGGTGTGGACGCAGTTCGACCCCGACCCGGTCCCGTCGCCGCCCAGGCGTTCCGCCTGGGCATGTACCTCGGTGCGTTCGTCGGCCTCGCCGTGATTGGCCTCCTCTACTGGGCCGGTTCGCTCGGCGTCGTGATGGCCGGCTACGCGCTCCTGCTACTGTTTCCGGTCTACCTCGTCTTCGTCGCCGCCGTTCTCAGCCGGTGGCTCGGCTACCAGAAGGGGACCGAGTCGCTGCGCCCGGTGTACGAGACGCGGTGAGGGCTACTCCTCCGTCTCGCTGCCGCCGAGCGTCGCCGCGACGAGGTTCCTGATGCCGCGCCGCAGCCGGCCGCTCGTGGCCGTCGAGGAGAGCCCGAGTTCGTCCGCGATGCCGCTCAGCGCCACCTCGCGTGGCTCGCTGAAGTAGCCCCGCTCGTACGCCAGGAGGAGCGTGGCCCGCTGTTCGTCGGTCAGGCCGTACGACGTCTCGCCGGTCACGCCGTCGTTGCCGTAGACCTCGACGATGTCGAACTCGATGTCGTTCTCGCTCGCGTACTCCCAGACGGTGCCGAGCGCCGCGCGGTTCGGGAGGAGGAGCCGGGCGAGCCAGCCGTCCCCCTCCGACTCGGTGTGTGCCAGGACGCCGTTGACGTCCGTGACGACGGTGCTGATCAGCTTCGTCTCGGGTGCGTACTCGACGTTGTAGATACCCGTCCCGTCCGTCCAGTCGACGAGGTCGTAGCGGGCGACCGTCTCGTCCGCGTCGAACGACCGCTCCAGCTCTGCCCGGCCGCCGTACTCCACGTAGAACGGAAACACGGTCCGCTCCGGGTCTGTCGTCCCCTGTGTGATGACGCTCATCTCCACGCCGTCGAGGGCGCGGAGCGTCGGGACGAACGCGAGGCGGTCGTGTCTGAGGAGGACTTTCGCCGTGACCGACATTGCGGGAGTCGTCCGGACCGCCGTCGACGGCCCGCGTACAATCTGTCACAACACACGAACGCGACATGAGGTTTGTGCCGCGGGTCGGCTCGTCCTGTCGCTCCCCGGTCAGGTCGTGTCCCGGGGCGCAATCCACAAGTCCCCGCGACGGCACCCGTAGCTATGGACAGACCGACGACCGCGACGGCGCGCGACGACTTTCGCGCCCTCGCAGCAGACGCACCGCCCGGCACACGCGTGCCGGTCGAGGTGCGCGTCCGTGCCGACCCGTTCGACGCCTACCGTCGGGCGCGCGGGTCGGTGCCGTGTTTCTACCTCGAGACGTCCGGCGGGCAGGCTGGCTGGGGCTACTTCGGCGTCGACCCGGCGGAGTTCGTGACCGTCGGCCCCGACGGACCGGACGACCCGGAGACGGGGACCCTCGACCGCCTGACCGACGTCCTCGAGGGCGAGTCGCTGGTCCGGGGCGACTGTGACGTCCCGTACCCCGGCGGCGTCTTCGGCTGGCTCTCGTACGACGTGGCGCGCGAGATAGAGGACCTGCCCGACAGCGCCGTCGACGACCGACGGCTCCCGCGCCTCCAGGTCGGCTGCTACCCGACGGTGGCGGCGTGGCACGTCGACGGCGTCCCCGGCGCCGACCCGGCGAGCGCCGCCGAGACGCTGCCCGACGAGACGACGCTCCGGGTGCTCTCCGCGCCACGAGTCGGGTCGGACCCCGACGCGGCGTACGACCGGGGGGTAGAGCGCGCACACGACCTCGCGGCGTCCTGTCTCGACGGCGACCCCGCCGTCGGGTCACCGCGGGTCGACGACGCAGCCGCCTCGTTCGAGTCCACCTGCGACCGCACGACCTACGCCGACCGGGTGCGCGAGGTACAGGAGGCGGTGCGCGACGGCGACACGTTCCAGGCGAACGTCTCGCACCGACTGCGCGCGCCCGCTGCCGTCCACCCCGTCACGGCCTTCGGCGCGGTGCGGCGGGTGAACCCCGCGCCGTACTCCGGGCTCGTCGAGTTTCCGGGTGTCGACCTCGTCTCGGCCAGCCCCGAACTCCTCGTCGAGGTAGAGAGCGACCGCCTGACGACCGAACCGATCGCCGGTACGCGGCCACGGGGCGACACGCCGGCGGAGGACCACGCGCTCGAGGGGGACCTGCTCGACGACCCGAAGGAGCGAGCCGAACACGCGATGCTGGTGGACTTAGAGCGAAACGACCTCGGGAAGGTGTGTGAGTACGGCTCGGTCGTCGTCGACGACTACCGGCGGGTCGACCGCTACGCCGCCGTGATGCACCTCGTCTCGGTCGTGCGAGGAACCCGACGCCCGGACGTCGACCTCGCCGACGTCGTCGCGGCGGCGTTTCCGGGCGGCACCATCACCGGCGCGCCGAAGCCGAAGACGATGGAGATAATCGACCGGCTGGAGGCGACCCGCCGTGGTCCGTACACGGGGTCGATACTCGCCGCCGGCTTCGACGGTCGGGCGACGCTCAACATCCTCATCCGCACCCTCGTGCGGACGGGCGACCACTACGACCTCCGGGTCGGCGGCGGCGTCGTCCACGACTCCGTGCCGGACCGCGAGTACGAGGAGACGCTGGCGAAGGCTCGCGCGCTCGTCGCGGCGATGGACGACGCGTTCGGCGACCGGGCCGACCTCGCGGTCGCCGGGGCACCCGAGCGTCGCCGCGCCGGGGAGGGGTCGGGGTGAGCACAGCCGTTTCACTTCCTGCCGACGGGGCCCTGCGGGACGCCGTGGAGGCGGCCACGCTCGTCTCCCGCTCGCGGCCCACCTGGGGGGGATCGCCGTGAGCGACCGCCCGACGGTTCTGGTGGTCGACAACTACGACTCGTTCGTCTACAACCTCGTCCAGTACGTCGGTCGGGCCGCAGCCGTCGAGGTGCGGCGAAACGACGCAATCGACGTCGACGGGGTTCGCGAGCTGGACCCGGACGGGATCGTCGTCTCGCCCGGCCCGGGGACGCCGGAGGAGGCCGGCGTCTCCGTTCCGCTGTTCGCCGACCTCGAGTACCCGACGCTCGGGGTCTGTCTCGGCCACCAGGCGCTCTGTGCGGCGAACGGCGCGCCGGTCGGCCACGCGCCGACGGTGGTCCACGGCAAGGCCTCGCGCGTCAGTCACGACGGCACGGGCGTGTTCGCGGGGCTGCCGAACCCGTTCGACGTCGGGCGGTACCACTCGCTCGCGGTCGAACGGGACGACCTGCCGGCGCCACTCGTCGAGACGGCGGTCACCGTCGACGCCGCGGACGAGGCCGGTCGACCCGTGCTGATGGGCGTTCGTCACCGGACACGGCCACACGTCGGCGTCCAGTTCCACCCCGAGAGCGTCCTGACCGACGACGGGCGGTCGATGGTCGAGACGTTCGTCGCCGGCCTCGCCCGATGACCGACCCGGTGTACAGCGTCGACGGCGCCCTCGTCCCGGCGAGCGAGGCGCGCGTCCGGGTCGACGACCGGGGGTTCCAGTACGGCGACGGCGCCTTCGAGACGCTCCGGGCCTACGGCGGGACGCCGTTCGAGTGGTCGGCTCACCGCGAGCGTCTCGCCCGGACCTGCAGCCGACTCGGGATGCCAGACGCCGTCCCCGACGACGCTCGCGAGCGGGTGAGGGCGACGCTCGCGGCGAACGAGTTCGACGACGCCTACCTCAAGATCTGTGTCACCCGTGGCGTCCAGCCCGGGACGCTCTCGCCCGCGCCGGACGTCGACCCGGCTGTCGTCGTCTACGCGAAGCCGCTCCCGCGTGGCGGCGTCGGAAGCGACCCCGTCTGGGACGAGCCGGCGCGGCTCCGAACCGCCGAGACGCGCCGCCCGCCCGACGACGTCCTGCCGGCGGACGGCAAGACCCACAACTACCTGACCGCCGTCCTCGCGCGGGTCGAACTGCGCGGGACCGACGCCGACGAGGCGCTCCTCCGGGACGCCTCCGGCGCCGTCGCGTGTGCCGCGACGAGCAACGTCTTCGCCGTCGTCGACGGTCGACTCCACACCCCGTCGCTGGACGGTCCGGTCCTGCCGGGTGTCACGCGGTCGGTGGTGGTGGACCTCGCCGACGAGGCGGGCTACCCGGTCACGGAGGGGACGTACACCCCCTCGGACGTCCGCGAAGCGGACGAGGCGTTCCTGACCAACTCGACGTGGGAGGTGCGGCCCGTCGCACGCGTCGACGGCACCGTCGTCGGTGGCGGGCCGGTGACGCGTGGGCTGGCCGAACGGCTCGACGAACGCGTCGAGGCGCTGTACTGACACCCCGGATCGGCGCGTGGGCTCCGCGCCGGACTCCCGGACGTCTGACGGCCCACAAAGGTCTTACACGCCGGCGGTTCAGGTGTGGTGATGGTCGCGATCGACCCCCAACAGCTCGGGCTGGAGTTCGGCGGCGGCGCCGTCGTCGGCGGCCTCATCGGCTTCACCGCAAAGAAGGTGGCGAAGCTGGTGGCCGTCATCGTCGGTCTCGAGCTCGCGCTGTTCAAGTTCCTCGAGTCCCGGGAGATACTGATCGTCGACTGGGACCGGCTCACCGCCGGAGTGGCCGGCAGCGCCGAGTCGGCGGCGAGCGGCACACCCCCCTCGTGGGTGATGACGATTCTCTCGACGCTGTCTATCTCTGCCGGCTTCACCGGCGGGTTCCTGCTCGGCTTCCGCAGAGGCTGACACGCGTCAGACACGCGGGAAGGTTTATGTGGATGACTCTCACACGTCGTGACATGGCAGAACGTACCACGGCACGGGCGGTCGTCGAACACGTCGTCGAAACCGACGAACAGGGAGTGCCGCGCATCGGCGCCCGTCAGGTCGTCGACGAGACGCCGGCACCCGCCGCCGAGCGAGAGTCCGAGTCCGGGCGCGCCCGCGTCAGCGGACGTTGATGTCGTCCTCGTCTTTCACGACGCGCGTCTCGGCCTCGCCGCTCGTCAGTTCGTTTGCGAGGTCGTAGAACTCGTTTTGCATCCCGGCCGGGAACGTCGTCACTCCGACCCACGAGCCGTCCGGCTGCCACTCCTCGCGCTCCAGGTCGCCGAACTCCCGGACCTGTGCCTGTGCCTTGCCGGCGTACTCGGCGGGCAGACGGACGGCCATCGTCACCTCGGCGAAGCTGATCGGAATCACCGGCCGGAGGGCGTCGAGCGCGTCGTCGACCTGTGTCTCCGCCGGCTCCATCGGGTCGACGGTGAAGCCGGCCTCCTCCAGCGCCCGCTCGATCCGGTCGGGCGGGTGCGGCGCGTCGCCCTGCTGGGGGTTGACGGCGTTTCGGGTGATGATGTCGACGAGCCGCCGCCGCTTCTGTTCCTGCATCTCGCGGCGCTGCTCGGCGGTGATCTGTATCTCGCCCCGGCGGATGACCGCGGGGATGACCGCCATCGGGTCGGTGGTGTCGAAGGCACTCTTCAGGTCGCTCTCCGCCGGGCGGTCGCCCCGAGAGGCGTCCTCGAACACGTCCTCTGCGGCGATGACGTCCTCGAGGTCGCCCTCGAACTCGTCGCGACGGATCGCCAGTGCGGCGTCCGGGTCGACGAGCACCTCGAAGCGCGCCCCGTGCGACTCCAGCCGTGCGGTCACGGCGTCGTCGAGTGAGATCATGGGGTCGGCTACCCGCCGGGAGATAAAAACAGCTCCGGGACTACGGCTCGTAGGACAGCACCACGCCGTCGTCGAGTCGCTCGACGCCGGCCAGCGTCAGCCCCTGCGGGTCGAGAAAGCCCTCGCCGTCGGCGAGCGTCGGGGCGTCCCGGCCGCCGATGAGCGTCGACCCGACGTAGACGCTCAGTTCGTCGACGACCCCGGCCGCGAACAGCGAGAAGATGACCTCGCCGCCGCCCTCGACGAGCAGCCGGTCGACGCCCGCCGACTCGAGGGCGTCGAGGCCGGCCACGACGTCCACCCGACTGTCGTCGGCGGGGACGCGGTGGACCTCGACGTCGGATCCGGCGTCGGTCAGGGCGGCGACCCGGCTGTCGGGCGCGTCCTCGACGACGAGGAGGTGCGTGGCCGCGTCGTCGTTCAGCACCCGCGCGTCCGTCGGGGTCCTCGCGCGCGTGTCGAGGACGACACGGGCCGGGTCGCCGGGGCGGCCGCTGCGCAGCCGCTCGACCCGGCGGTCGGCCTCGTCGAGCGTGAGGCTCGGGTCGTCGGCCAGCACCGTCCCGACGCCGACGAGTACGGCGTCGGCGGCGGCACGGAGCCGGTCGACCCGGTCGAAGTCCTCGGAGCCGCTGATCGCGACCTGTCGCCGGTCGCGGGTCGACAGCTTTCCGTCGACGCTCGTCGCCGCGTTTACTGTGACGTGCACGCGCCCGAGCGGTCAGTACGTGTGGAAGACGCGGTCACACCGGCGACACTCGATCGAGTCCGGGCGAACCCACCGGTCGATCTTCATCACCGGGCCGTGGCAGTCCGGACAGACCCCCATCGCGCGGTCGTCGGCGACCCGGACCGACAGGTCGAGGACGAGGTCCTCGAGCTCGTCGATCCGCTCGGCCTGCTCCTCGACCCGCTCGGCCAGCGCCGTCTCCTCGCCGACGGCGTCGACGTCGAGGACGACCTCGTCCTCGGCCTCGGCCTCCGTCACGGCGGTCTCTTCTGCCTCTGCCTCCTCCTCGACAGTCGCCTCGTTGTCTGTCATACCCCGGCAGACGGGAGCCCACATAAAAAACACACCGGGAACTCTGGGGCGGCACCAGCGACTCCCCTCGCTCTATCGGAGTATCTTTAAGTATGATCCGCCCAACAGACCTGATGCATGTTTGGGGGTATGGCCCTATGACGCTGGGTACAGTCGTTGCACAGGCAGGCGGAATCATCGCTGAACGGCCCGAGGCGGTGTGGCTCGCGCTCGGGACGGTCATCATGCTGCTCGGGACAGTGTACTTCATCGGCAAGGGATGGGGTGTCACCGACCCGGAGCAGCAGGAGTTCTACATCATCACGATCATGATCACGGGTATCGCGTCGGCTGCGTACCTGTCGATGTTCTTCGGCTTCGGCCTGACCGAAGTCGAGGTGGCCGGTCGCGGCGCGCTCGACATCTACTGGGCGCGCTACGCCGACTGGCTGTTCACCACGCCGCTGCTGCTCCTCGACCTTGCCTTGCTAGCGAACGCAAGCCGGCGGGAGATCGGCGGTCTGGTCATCCTCGACTCGTTCATGATCGTGACCGGGCTGGTCGGCGCGCTGTCGAAGACGATGCTGGCCCGTTACACCTGGTGGTTCATTAGCACGGTCGCGATGATCCTGGTGCTGTACTTCCTGTACAGCGTCCTCGGCGCACGCGCTCAGCAGATGAGCAGCGACGTCCAGTCGACGTTCACGGCGCTGCGGAACCTCACGCTCGTGCTCTGGACGCTCTACCCGATACTGTGGATCGTCGGGACTGAGGGTGCCGGTGTCGTCAACCTGTACGTCGAGACGCTCGGCTTCATGGTGCTCGACGTCTCCGCAAAGGTCGGCTTCGGCCTCATCCTGCTGCGGAGTCGCGCCATCCTCGGCGAGCCCGAGAGCACGCCCGAGCCCTCCGCAGAGGCGGCGGACTGAGCGCAGACGACGAATCGGTTCGCGGTGCGGCTTTCCGTTCTTTTGACGACACGCCCTGTAGCCGCTGCTCCACTATGACACGACACCGCGCCCCGTCCGACCCGAGAGACCGCCGCACCGACCGTGCGGCGAGAGAGCAATGATCGACCCAGACGCGGAGAGTCAGATCGACCGCCGGGTGCTCGCCGGCATCGTCGTCCTGGCGCTCGCCGCGGGCGTCGCGCTCTTCGGCCTGCCGGCGCTTCGCGCGGTCGGGATGAGCTTCCAGACGGCGTTCTGGTCCATCGCGGCAGTCCAGCTCGTCGCGGCGCTCGGCATCGCTCTCCTCGTCTTCCGGGTGACCGGCGACTAGAGCCGGTCCCCGACCCGCTCGTAGTACTCGCGGCGGTCCGGCCCGACCGAGCGGTCGACCCCCGCGGCTGCGCGGTCGAACTGCTCTGCGGTGATCTCCGCCCGACCGTCGGTTCCGTCGGCCATCCGGCGCTCGATGCCGAGCAGCGCCGCTTCGCGCACCACCGCCTCGACGTCGCTTCCGGTGTAGCCGTCGAGGCGGTCGGCCAGCGCGTCGAGGTCGACGTCGTCGGCCAGCGGCTTCCCCGCGGCGTGGACCGCGAGAATCTCGCGGCGGGCGTCGCGGTCCGGCATCGGCACCTCGATGACGCGCTCCAGCCGGCCCGGTCGGAGCAGCGCGGGGTCGATCCGGTCCGGTCGGTTCGTCGCCCCGACGACGGTCACGTCGCCGATTCCGCCCACGCCGTCGAGTTCGGTCAGGAACTGCGAGACGACCCGCTCTGGCGCTCGCGAGCCACCCCCGTCGTCGCCCTCGCTCCTGACGGTCGTGACGGCGTCGATCTCGTCGAAGAACACCACGGCGGGAGCGTTTCGCTCGGCGGCGTCGAACACCTCGCGCACGGCGCGTTCGGACTCGCCGACGAACTTGTCGAGCAGTTCCGGCCCCTCGACGGAGATGAAGTTGGCGTCGGTGGCGTTCGCGACGGCGCGCGCGAGCATCGTCTTGCCGGTTCCGGGTGGGCCGTAGAGCAGGATCCCGCGCGCGGGCGTCGTGTCGAACGTCTCGAACAGCTCGGGGTGGTTGAGCGGCCACTCGACGACGCGGGCGAGTTCGCGTTTCACCTCCGTCAGCCCGCCGACGTCGTCGTACGTCGTCGTCGGGACGGTGACGGTGAAGCCGCGCATCGCGCTCGGCTCGACCGCGTCCTGCGCGCCGGCGAAGTCGGCGGCGCAGACCGCACCGGGGCCGGCGTCGCGGACGACGGCACGCCGGACCGCCTCGCGGCACAGCGCGCCGAGGTCGGCGCCGACGAACCCGTGGGTCCGCCGCGCGACGGCGGACAGGTCGACGTCGTCCGCGACCGGGAGGCCACGGGTCAGCACGCGCAGCACGGCCTCGCGGCCCGCCGGACCGGGCACGCCGAGTTCGACGGTCGACTCCAGCCGTCCGCCCCGGCGGACGGCGTCGGCGACGCTCTCGACGGCTGACGTCTCGCCGACGACCGCAGCCTCCGTCTCGCCGCCGAGCCCGTCGACGAGGCCGGCGAGCGCGGCGGTCCGGCGGCGGTCGGCGCCGCCAGCGTCCGCCGGCGCCAGCGCGTCGAGGTCGGTCACGTGGACGAGCGCGGGTGCCTCGCGTCGAGCGCGCGACTCCGCGTCGCCGATCTGTTCGACGGCGTCGTCGGCGGACCCCCCCGCGAGCGCGGCGCCGTCGAGGGGGACGTACGACGCGCCCGTCTCGCCGACGAGCGCGTGAATCAGCTGGGTCTTCCCGACACCGGTCGGGCCGGCGACGACGACACCGGTCGTCGGCGGTCGACCGTAGCGGTCGTACGCGTCGGGCGCGGTGAGGGGGTCGGCGACGAGAGCGCGGAGCCGCTCGACGGCCTCCTCGAGGCCGCCGACGTCGGCGAGAGTGACACGCCGACGGGCGTCACGCCGGGCGGCGGCGTCCTCGGCGGGCGACTCGCGGAGCGTGAGGTCGGTGTCGTCGCCGAGACGGACCACGGCCTCGGGGTCGGTGCGGACGACGACGAACGGGAGCGTCAGCGCGCCGTCGAACAGCTCGACCTGGACCCGGTCGCCGGCGACGAGCGGAAACTCCCCCGCGACCGTCCGGATCGCGCGCTCGCCGCCGCGGAGCGAGAGCGACTGGACGGGCGCGAACACGACGCGCTCGGCCTCGACGGCGCTCGCCGGCGCCACGTCGACGCGCTCGCCGGTCTCGACGCCGGCGTTTCGGCGCGCGGTCGAGCCGAGCGCTATCTCGTCGCCGCCGACGGCGTCGACGGGCGCGACGAGCGCGGCAGTCCGGCGACCGCCGTCGACCGTCGCCGCGTCGTCGTCGGCGAGGCCGAGCGCGGCGCACGTCTCCGGCGCGAGGCCGACGCGCTTGCCGGTCGACTCCTCGGCCGCCGTGACGACGAGCCGGCGGCCCTCACTCGCGGGTGGTCTGCTCCCCATCGGACAGCAGACCCGACAGCCGGCGCGGCTATAAGTCCCCTGACGACCCGGAGAGTGAAGTGCCGCCCCGGCGACGCGCGGCTATGGACGTGGCGATGCTCGGCTGGGGGTTCCCCCCGGACGTCACCGGCGGACTCGACACGCACGTCGGCGAGCTGTTCGAGGGACTCCGCGCGGAGGGCGTGACCGTGCGCCTCGTGCTCCCGGCGGAGCACGCCCCGGACCGCGAGGGCATCGTCCCGGTCGAGACCGGTCAGGGAGATATCCTCACGCGCGTGAACCGGATGACCGACGCGTTCGTCGACGCTGCCGCCGACGCCGACGTCGTCCACACTCACGACTGGTTCGGCTACGGTCCGGGGTCGCAGGCCGCGGCGGCCCACGACGTCCCGTGGCTCACCTCGTTTCACTCGCTGTCGAGCGACCGGAACGTCGACCCACCCGAGCGAGAAGTCGAGACCGAGCGCCGGCTGGCGCGGCGTGCGGACCACTCCATCGCCGTCTCGAAGCTCCTCGCAGGCCGGGTGCGCGACCAGTACGGCGCCAACCCCGACGTGGTGTACAACGGCTTCTCGACGCCGCGACAGACCGGCGCCGACGTCCGCGCGCGCCACGGCATCGCCCCCGACGACCCGATGCTCCTGTTCGTCGGCCGTCACACCCACCAGAAGGGTATCGACCACCTGCTGTACGCGCTCGAACACCTGCCACAGGAGGAGCTGACGCTCGTCCTCGGCGGTACCGGCCACCTGACGCCGCGGCTGGAGCGCTTCGCCGAGCTCCTCGGGGTGCGTGACTCGCTGGTGCTCGCGGGCTACGTGTCCGAGGCGGAGCTGGGCGACTACTACGCCGCTGCCGACCTGTTCGTCTCGCCGTCGCTCTCCGAGCCGTTCGGGATCACCATCACCGAGGCGCTGATGGTCGGGACGCGTGTCGTCGCGACGGAGTCGGGCGTCGGCGAGATTCTCCCGACGGACGCCCTCATCGAGGTGGAGACGGACTCGCGGTCGATCGCCGCCGGCGTCACCCGCGGGCTGGCCCTCTCCGGCGACCCGCAGTTCGAGGCCCGGGAGTGGCCGGCGGTCGCCGAGGAGACGCTGGCGGTCTACGAGCAGCTGAGCTAGCGGAGGACGCGCACGTCCGTCGCCGGCTCCGGGTGGACGACCCGGAACCCGTCCGACGTCGGGCGAATACCGGGCTCTGGCCCGCGGTCGCCGCCGTACGGCGACGCCTCGGACCCGCCGTACGGTGTCGCGTCGTCGCCGATCCCGTCGTAGACGCTGCTCGACTCGGTCTCCTCGTTGGCGGTACCGCCGCCGCCGTACGGCGAGTCGCCGGGGTCGTCGCCGCCGTACGGACTGGTCTGGCTCCCCGGGTCGCCCTCGTCCTCGTCCTCGTCTCCCTGCTCGTCGAGGAGCGGGAGGTACACCCGTTCGCCCGCCGCCGACCGGATCACCACCGCCGCGTCGCCCGCGCCGCGGTACTCCACGACCGTCCGGTCGGGCGTCACCGTCGTCTCGACGGCTGCGTCGGTATCGACGCTCATGGGCTGTCGCTCTCGCGCCCGGCAGTTCAGTCCACCGGCCCGTCCCCTTTTTGCCCGGCGCGCGCCGACCACCGGCAGGGATGGATATCGACGACCACGCCGAGGAGCTCGCCTCCGACCTCGGTGTCGACGAGGCGGAGGTCGCGGAGCAGCTCTCGAACCTGCTGGAGTATCGCGTCCCCGTCGAGGAGGCAAAGAGCTCGATCAGGCGGAAGCACGCCGGCGACGACGGCGGGGGTGGCGCGGCGCCGTCTGCCGTCGACGTCGGCGACATCGGCGTCGACGACGGCCCGGTGACGGTGACGGCACGCGTCCTGACCGTCGGGACGCGCTCGATCCGGTACCAGGGCGAGGCGCAGACGATCCGCGAGGGCGAACTCGCCGACGACACCGGGCGCATCTCCTACACCATGTGGGAGGAGTTCGGCGTCGAGCCCGGCGACTCGGTCACGGTCGGTAACGCGAGCGTCCGCGAGTGGGAGGGCGAGCCGGAGCTCAACGTCGGCGGGTCGTCGACGGTCAGGACGGCCGACCCGGTCGAGGTGCCACACGAGGTCGGCGGCGACCGCGACCTGCGGGACCTGCGCCCCGGCGACCGGGGACGGACCGTCGAGGTACAGGTGCGAGAGGCCGACGACCGGACGATCGACGGGCGAGACGGCGAGACGACCATCCGCGAAGGCGTGCTCGCCGACGAGACGGCGCGGCTGCCGTTCACCGACTGGCAGTGTCGCGACGCGCTCGCCGAGGGCGCGACGCTCCGGCTCTCGGACGTCTACCTCCGGGAGTTCCGGGGCGTGCCGCAGGTGAACCTCACAGAGGTCACCGAGGCGACGCCGCTCGACCGGCCAGTCGACGTGGTCG
>JAQCMY010000105.1 GCA_028274865.1 Haloferacaceae archaeon
GAGAAGGCGGCGGCGGGCGCCGTCGACCCGACCGCGACCCCGACGGTGGCACACGACGGCGGCGCGACCGTCCGTCTCGACGGCAACGACGCCTTCGGGCAGGTCGTCGGCCGCGAGGCCGTCTCCACGCTCTGTGAGCGGGCCGCCGAACACGGCGTCGCCGCCGTCGGACTCCGCGACGCGACCCACCTCGGTCGGGTCGGCGAGTGGGGCGAGCGGACGGCGGCGGCGGGGCTCTGTTTCGCCGCGTTCGTCAACTCCCAGGGCGGCGGCTACAACGTCGCGCCCGCCGGCAGCGCCAGCCGTCTGCTCTCGACGAACCCCGTCTGCTTTGCCGTTCCGACGTTCGGCGCGCTCGACCACGACGTCGTCTTCGACGCCGCGACGAGCCAGGTGGCCCACGGCAAGGTGCGTGAGAAGGCGTGGGTCGGGGAGTCGATTCCGGAGGGCTGGGCAGCAGCCGAGACGGGCGCCCCGTACACCGACGCGGAGGCGTTCGAGGCCGGCGAGGGGGGCGCACAGCTCCCGCTCGGCGGGGCCGTCTCCGGCTACAAGGGAACCGGGCTGGCCGTCGTCGCGGAGCTGTTCGCGGGGCTCTTCGGCGACGGTCTCGTCGCCGGCAGCCGGGACGCCGACTACTCCAACAACGCCGCGCTCTTTCTCGCGGTCGACCCCCTCCGGTTCACGACGCGCGCCGGCGTCGAGCGCCGGGTCCGGACGCTCGCCGACCACCTCGCGGACGCGGACTACGACGCCGGCCCCTCGCCCGGCGCCGCGGCGTGGGGCGACCGGTTCGTACTGCCGGGTCGTCCCGAACACGAGACTGCGACACGGCGCCGCGCGGAGGGCGTGCCGCTCGACGGGGCCGTCGCCGACCGGCTGCGCGCGCTCGCTGCCGAGCGTGGCGCCGAGATCGCGCTCTAGTCAGCCGCCGGCGTCGCCGCCCGCGTCGCCCGGAGCGCCCGCGTCAGGTCCGCGAGCGACCCGCCATCGCCGAGCGTCCGGACGGCGTCGGCGAGGTCCGCCGCGGCTCCGTCCGGCGTGTCTGCGGCGGCGAGGAGGCCGTCGAACTTCGCCTCCACCGCCGGCCAGTCGAGCGGGTCCTCCGGCTCGCCGCGGGCGACCTCGACGGTCCGCTCCAGCCGCCCCGCGTCCGTCTCGACGACGACCCGTGCGGCCCACCGCTCGGGGAACAGGTCGGCAACGGTGTCGGTGGTCACCACGTCCGTCGCGTCCATCAGCGCCCGGAGCGCCGGGTCCGCGAGGTCGTCCTGTGCGTCGAGAAACGCGCTCAGGTCCGCTCGCCCGCGGTCCAGCGCCAGCGCGGCCCCGAACGGCATCGAGAACTGGCAGTCGACGAAGTTCGCGGGCCGGCGCTTGCGGTCGATCGGGTCGCCGGTCAGACGGACGCCGGGCCGTGGCAGGTCGACGGTGACACCCGTCACGTCCGCCGGGTCGACCTCGTCGGCGAGGTCGACGAGGGCGTCGAGCGCGGGGTGGGTGTAGCGACAGCAGGGGTAGGGCTTGAGCGCCGTCTCCTCGACCGCGGAGCGCTCGCCGACGTCACGGACCGCGTCGGGGTCGGCGTCGGCCGAGTAGCCCCGGAAGAAGCCGTTCGCGCCCGCCAGCGGGTCCGCGGCGCCCTCGAACCCCGCGCCGGCGAGCGTCGCGGCCTCGACGCCGCGGCGCGCCGCCAGTCCCGGGTGGAGCCGCTTGTTCCACGCGCCGTTGTCGAGAAACTGGAGCGAGCCGGCGGCCTGCGAGCCGGCGACACCCACCGCGTTCAGGAGCGCCTCGCGGTCCAGCCCCGCCGCGGCGCCCGCGGCGACAGCCGCGCCGAAGGTGCCACACGTCGCCGTGACGTGGAAGCCGCGCTCGTAGTGGGCGTCGGGGTCGACGGCGCGCCCGACGGCACAGGTCACGTCGTAGCCGGCTGCGACGGCCTCGAGGAACTGTCGGGCGTCGACGCCCTCGCGCTCTGCGACTGCGAGGGCGGCGGGCACGACCGGCGCGCCGGGGTGGAGCGAGGACTCGCGGTGGGTGTCGTCGAAGTCGAGGCTGTGGGCCAGCGCGCCGTTTACGAGCGCGGCGTCGGCGGCGGGCCGGCGGTCGCCCGCGGCGGTCGTCGCCTCCCCGCCGTCGCCGGCCAGCCGCGCCGTCGCGTCGAGGACCGAGCCGCTCGACGCGGCCACGTCCCGCGCACCGACGACGACCCCGAGCAGGTCGAGGACGTGTCGCCGCAGGCGGTCCCGCGTCGCCGCCGGCGTCTCTGCGTAGTCGACGGCGAGAGCGTGGTCGACCAGCACCTCCGTGGGTGTCGGTGGCACGGCTGCTGGTCGCCCGGCGTGGGCAATAATCGTTCGGTTACCCCGCCTCGCGCCCACCGGCTCGCCCGTCGCCGTGCTCGCTCTGCCGCGCGGCGATCCGCTCGCGCCACGCGTCCGGGACGCGCCGCGAGTCGCCGTCGTCGTCGACGACGACCTGGACCGTCCGCCCGGCTGCGGCGAGGGCGCCGTCGGCCCGGACGCCGTAGCGCATCGGGAGACTCGACCGCCCGAGGCCGTCGACGGCGAGGGCGACCTCGACGTCCGCTCCCCACTCGACCGGCCGGCGGTAGTCGATCCGCTGGGTGACGAGGACGGTCCGGACGGCGTCGAGGCGTTCGCCGACCACCGCCGCGAAGAACTCCGCCCGCGCCTGTTCGAGGTAGGAGGCGTAGACGGCGTTGTTGACGTGGCCCATCGAGTCGACGTCACGGAAGCGAACCTGAACCGGCGTCCGGAACGCGCCCTCGCCCGGCGGGTCGATGTCGTCTGGCACGCGTCGGCTCCCGCGCTCCGGCGGCTAAAGTGCGCCGCCGTCGGTGCGGGTCCGGAGCGTTCACGAGCCCCACACAGGAGTCCGAACGGCTGGTGATGTGTGCGTGACTGCCGGATTCGCTATCACCAGGGTACTTGCAGGAACGCTCCGTCGCCCCGACCGATGTCAGACGACAGGACCGGCGGGTGGTTCTCGAACCGGCGCTCGAC
>JAQCMY010000111.1 GCA_028274865.1 Haloferacaceae archaeon
CGACCCGCGAGAGCGCCTCGCGGTAGCGCGCGTCTATGTCGACGGTCCACCGCCGGGCCGAGGTCACGTCGCGGTCGCAGCGGTCACAGTAGACCCGCCCGGACTCGTCCGGGTCGAGGACCCGGCCGCAGTCGTCGCACTCGTAGTACGGCTCCGTCTGTCGCTCGCAGTCCGCACACCGGATCCGGAACGTGTGGTCGCCACAGCCGGGACAGCGCCGGTCGCCGAGCGAGAGCGTGGCAGACTCGCCCGCCGGCCCCGTCGTCGTTCCGGCGGCCTGTGTCACGTCGCGCTGGCTCCCGCCGGCCTCGCCGATCGGAAAGAGGGTGTGGACCGCGGGCGAGAGGTCACGGGACTCGGACTTCTCCGGGCGGCCCATCCGACAGCCGACGCGGGTCGGCGCCCGCTCGCGCACCGCGAAGGGCGCGACGGCGTTGACGGCTGCGACGGCGTTCGCGCCGCCGTCCGGCTCGCGCGCCTCGTCGGGCAGGTCGGACCACGTCCGGTCGAGCGCCGCGTCGAGGCCGAGCGACGCGACCAGCGGGCGCGGGTCGGGGACACGGATCGACTCGCCCTGCCGGTGCTCGACGAGGAGGGTCTCGAGCGTCCGGGCCGTCTCGTCGTCCGCGGGCAGGACGAGCTCGTCCGTCGGCGCGGCGGCCCTGTGGCCGACAGCGGCGCCGCCGTCGGCCTCCGCGTCTGCGACCCGGCCCGAGGTCGCGACCGTCTCGGCGAGCGACTCGAACGCCGCGACGCTCACGTCGTGCCAGAGGTAGGTGTAGGCCGGGTGGAGCGGCGCGTCGTACTCGCGGGCCAGCGAGAGTGCGTGCTCCGTCGACGGCTCGCGCAGGTCCACGCGAGCGTCGTCCCGGAGCGCCTGGACGTCTGCGTCGGTCGCCTCCAGCTCCGCGATCCACCACTCGAACGCGTAGCCGGCGGGCGCGAGCGGGCGGTTGTTCTCGACGAACTCGCCGTAGTTGACGAGGTACTCGCCGAGGTCGAGAACCGCCTCGACGCCGTTCTGGAGCGCCCGCGCCTCCTCCGGGTCGTCGATCCGTCGGACCGTCCCGTCCGCGAGACGGACCGTCGGGCCATCGATGCTGTCGACGGGGACGACGCCCGCGGCCTTGCCGGGCCGCTCGGTCTTGATCTGTGTCCCGGTCGCGAGGAAGTCGTCGACGACGTGCATCGTCGCCGGGTGGACGCCGGCGGTCGCGAACCCGTGGTTGCGGGCCCGGCCGTAGCGCAGTCGAAACCCCCCGGCCTCGCTCGGGCCGCCGAAGACGGGACGACCGGCGATGAGGTCGCGGAGGTACTTCTCCGACGGCTCCGCGCGGGGCGGGCCGGCGTGGCCGCCGGCCGTCTCGTCGTCGCCGTCGTCCGTCCCCGCCTCGTCCGCCGGCTCCGCCCCGTCGTCGTGCCCGACGGTCCCGTCGATGAGGTCCTGGAGCCACGGCCAGTCGAGTTCGTCCAGGTCGGCCGTGTAGCGCCGGATCTTCGAGGCCTTCAGCGCGATCCCCTCGGCGAGGACGAGACACATCCCGCCGCGGGCGGCGTTCGAGTCGACGCGCTCGAGGTCGCGGTAGCCCGACACCTCGGCGTCGCCGGTCGCCTCGCCGTCGAGCATCACCGGGACGTGTTCGGCGATGTGGCGCGTCTCGGCGTCCTTCGGCGAGTACTGGAGGCCCTGTTCGTCGTCGTACAGCCCGACCTCCTCGACGTAGCGTTCGACCTCGTCGTCGCGAGGACGGTACGCCGAGAGGCCGGTGAGCGCGCGGGCGTAGTCCGCGACGAGGACCGAGAGCGCCTGGCCCGTCCCGCCGGCAGACCGGATCGGACCGGCGTAGTGGACGCTGACGAACTCGCTCCCGTCGTCGTTCTCCAGGATCTCGACACGGTCGATACCCTCGATCGGCGCGGCGACGACCCCCTCGGTGAGGAGGGCAACGGCGGTCCGTACGGCGCCCTCGATCGTGCCGGCGCGGGTGTCGTAGTCGCCGACCCGACCGGCGGCGAAGTCCTCCGCGAGGGCGAGCGCGGCCTCCTCGCGGGTGTGGGTCGCGTCGAGTTCGCGGACGCGTTCGGCGACGCCGTCGATACCGAGGACCTTCTCCACCCGAGCGGCCATGTCCTCCGCGACCGGAATCTCGACGTCGGTCGCGGGGTCGAATCCGCGGGCGCGGGCCGCCTCGGCGCGGTCGAACGCCTCGTCGAGACGGCGTTCGATCCGCTCGAAGTAGCGCCGGTCGTCGTCGCGCACTACGGCTCCCAGAGGTCGAGGCCGGTCTGCTCGTCGTACGTCCGCTCCAGCGGGTCGGCGAACGCACGGAGGTGACACTCGCCGGCGAACACCGTCCCCGCGTCGAGGTGGCCCGCGAGCGCCTGCCCGCTCGACCGGGACAGCACCGCGTGGGTGTGGGCGAACCGCTCGCCGTCGAGGCGCGCGACGTTGCCGACACAGGCCGCGACCTCGAGTCGCTCGTCGAAGGTCACCGAGCGGAACTCCCGGTCGGTCTGGTCGTAGTACCAGACCTCGGCGTCCTGTACGGCCCCCATCGCCCAGAACCAGCCCGCGTCGACCCCGTGGTCGGCGGCGAGAGTCTCGATCTCGGCGCGCCAGTCGGCGCCGTGTTCGAGACGACCGAGGTACTCGCCCGTGACCGTCAGCTCCCGTCCGTCCATGGCGAGTCGGGACGGGAGCGGGGGTCAAAAGTCCTCGGCGTCGCAGCCACGGTCGGCCTACCGTGACGCCACGAGCGACGCCGCCTCGTCGGCGGCAACGGAGAGCCACGCGTCGTCACGACAGGGGTCGGCGATCACGAGTCGCGGGCCGTCTTCGCCCTCGTCGACCGCGGCGGTCGGGAGACAGTCGGTGTCCATACCACCACGTGTGGCCCCCGAGTATCCGCTCTGTCGCGGTCTCGTGCGACCGGCACACGAGCGACGGGGGCGCCCCGCGGCTCCGATGGTCGCCGCTCTGTCGTGGCCCGGCCACACGGGCCACGCCACGCGTCGCAGACTACATATGGGGGCGTGACGACTGAGGGGTCATGGATGTCGCCGACGCGATGACGCCGCGAGCGGAGGTGGTGACCGTCTCACTCCCCGGCACGAGGGGCGACGCGCTCACCTACCTCCAGGAGCGCGGCTTCTCCTCGCTCCCGGTCGTGAAGGAGACGGCAGCGGGCGAGGCCTACCGCGGGCTGGTGTCGCGCGCGGACCTGATCGAGCAGCCGGAGGAGGACCAGCTCGCGCTGCTGCTCCGGGAGGTGCCGACCGTCGCGCCGGACGCGTCGCTCGTCGACGCCGCGCGGCAGATGCGCGAGACGGGCGAACGGCGGGCGCCCGTCGTCGACGACGGGCTCGTCGGTATCCTCACCGTCACCGACGTGGTGCGCACGGTCGCACGCGAGGACGTTCCGGGCGAGGCGCCGGTCGGCGACCTCGTCGACCCGGCGGTGAACACCACCTACGTCGAGACGCCGCTGACTGTCGTCGAGCGGGAGCTGTACCACGCCGACGTCCCCTACGCGGTCGTGCTAGACGGCGAGGGCGACATGGCCGGTATCGTCACGGAGGTCGACATCGTCGCCGTCGCGCGGGTGGTCGAGGGCGAGGACGACACCGGCGAGTCCGTGGCGGCGCAGGACGACGAGTGGATGTGGGAGGGGATCAAGCCGACCGGGAACCGCTACCTGCCGACGCGGAACGTCGAGATTCCGGCCGAGCCGGTCCGGTCGTTCATGACGGCGGACGTGACGACGGTGACGCGGCGCAGGACCGCCCGCGAGACCGCCCGGTCGATGATGCGCGACGACGTCGAACAGCTGCCGCTGGTCGCCGGCGGGTCGCTCGCCGGCGTCGTCCGAGACGTGGACCTGCTCGGCGCGCTCGACGGCATCGAGGGGTGACGCGACTCCGCAGGCTACAAGTTCGACCGCGTAACATTCAAGATCGATGACGGTCGCCGCCACTCTGCCGGTTCGCCCGGAGACGAGCGGCGTCGGCGGCGGAGCGGCCCCCTGAGGCCGCACCCACACTACCACACCCGTCTCCTCGTCCCGCCCGCCGACCACCCCGACCGACACGACATGTCCACGACTCGACACCACGCGACCCGACTGTACCGTTCGCAG
>JAQCMY010000112.1 GCA_028274865.1 Haloferacaceae archaeon
CGAACCTGCGGACCCCTATGGGACAGCGTCCTAAGCGCTGCGCCGTTGACCGCTTGGCTACCCGCGCGCGGGCCGCTGTACCGACGGTGGGCGGTTCAACCTGTCGCTCCCTTCAAGTCCGCGCAGACCGACGTCAGGCCGTGTACCGGGCACGTGACCGGATCGAACACGAGCGCTGGCTCGACCGCATCGAGTCTGGGGCGGCGGCGCTCGACCTGGGCGACGAGGCGCGGTCGAACGCGGTCGACCTGTTCCTCTCGGACGTGCCCGAGCGCGACCGCACGAAGCCCGCCGCGGCGGCGGCGAGTCTCTACGCCGGGGCGCTGCTGGCCGGCGACCAGCGGTCACAGGGCGCGGTGGCGAGAGAGATGGACGTCTCGCGGCCGAGCGTCGGGAGCCGCTGGAAGGGTCGTCTCGCGGACGCGGGGTTCGACGTGCCGGACTGGTGACTACGGCGGGTCGGCCCCGCGCCCCTCCCGCGCCGGCGTCGGGGTGCCGTGTTCGTCTATCTCACCGCGGACGATCCGCGTCGAGGAGATGGGCTCGCCGTCGGCGGCGGGCACGTGCCCGACCACCTCGACCCGGAGCGGGTCGAGACCGCGTTCGCGCCGGATCTCGTTGACCCGTTCGGCGCCGTCCTCCGTCTCCGGCGAGACGACGAGCGCGTCGAACCGCGGTTCGACGGCGATTCCGGTCGGCTCCGCCAGCGGCCTGACGTCGAACTCGCGGCCGTAGTCCGACGCGAGCGGGGCGAGTTCGGCCCGCAGATCCCGCGCCCGCTCGTCGAACGGCCGGACGTAGCGGTTCTGCCGCCGGGTCCTCGGCGCGAGGTCGTCGGTCGTCAGCCCGACGGTGACGTCGCCGAGTTCGAAGGCGCGCTCGAACAGCGCGCGGTGGCCGTCGTGGACGGGGTCGAACGTGCCGCCGAGAGCGACGTTCACGCCGGCTCCTCCGGCGTCGCGCGGGTGCCCGGCAGGACGAGACCCGCACAGAGCCGGTCCAGCCCGCCCTCGTCACACAGGCGCCGCTGTCGGGCCGTCCCGCTCTCGCCGGCGTACAGGTCGCGCAGGCGCTCGACGCCCAGACGGTCTTCCTGGCGCGCGACGTACTCCTCGAGCGCGACCTCGTCCGTGCCGTCCGGCGTGAGAAAGGCCGCGTCGCGCCCGTGGCGAACCGCGCGCCACTTGTTCTCGTCTAAGAACTCCCGACGCGGGTCGGTGCCGGACTCGCCGTCGGCGTGACGCTCCGCGAGGTCCGTGACCAGCGCGTGGACGAGTTCGACGAACGCCAGCACGCGCGTCGGGTCGCGCTGGCCGTCCGGGGCGCGCACCTCGACCGTGCCGTGGCCGGTGTGGGGACGTACGTCGAACCAGAGCTCGCCGCGGTCCCGGATCGACCCAGAGGCGACCATCCGGCGCTCGAGCCGCCGGTAGTCGTCGAAGCCGTCGAACCGGGTAGGGATCCCGGTGTTCGGCAGGCTCTCGAACACGACGGCCCGCGTGGAGGCCAGCCCGGTGTCGAACCCGTTCCAGAACGGCGAGTTGGCAGACAGCGCGAGCATCGGCGCGACGTGCCAGCGGAGCTCGTTCGCGACCCACGTCGCCCGGTCGGCGTCGTCGACGCCGACGTGGACGTGGAGTCCCGCCGTCGTGTTCCGGTGTTGCGGGTACTGGATGCGGTCGAGCTGTTTCCGGTACCGCTCCTTCCGGGCGTGGTCGAGTTCGCGCCAGCGCGCCGCGGGGTGGAGCCCGGCACCGGCAACCCGGTAGCCGTCCGCAGCGGCGTGGTCGACGAGCGCCGTCCGCACCTCCCGGACGGCGTCGGCGGCCGCGTCGACAGACTCGACGGTCGACGTCTGGGTCTCGATCGTGAACTGAAAGAGCTCGTGGTCCAGCCGGTCCCGGAGCGCCGGCGGCGGCTCGTCGCCGTAGACCAGGTCGTCGATCCCAGAGGCCGGACGTCCCTCCCCGTCGACGACGAAGAACTCCTCCTCGACTCCGATCGTCCCCCGGCGGTCGAACGACTCGCGGGATCCGGCGACGTCGGCCCCGGCGTCGACGTCGGTCATGAGGAACTTGTCGGGCGGGACCACCCAAATAGCCGTGGGTCAGGAGCCGGCGGCGAGCGCACGCGCGCCGCCCCGGACCGCGCGGGCACAGAGCACCGCCGTCGACAGTCCGAAGACGACGGCGAAGGCGACGACGAGCGCCGAGACCGGGTCGCTCGTCGCCGTCTCGAGGTGCCCGGCGACGAACTGACCGGCGGTGGCGACGGCGACGACGAGGGTCACGGCCCCGCCCGCCGCCGTCGGCGCCGTCAGGTGTCCGGGGGCGTCCTCGTCGGCGAGGAGCAGGAGCACGATCGCCAGCGCGAACGGCGTTCCGACGAGGCCGAACGCGAGGACGAGCGCGAGCAGGGGGAACAGCGCGCCGCCGACGAACACGCCCAGCCCCGAGAGCAGCGCCGTCCCGGCCAGCAGGCCGCGGTACCGAACGTCGGAGACGTCCGTCCCCCAGCCCAGCTTCTCGGCGACGAGGTACGGCGGCACGACAGTGTTGCCCCCGAGCGTCGAGACGGCGGCGCCGAGGAGGCCGGCGAGAAACAGCCGCTCCGCGAGACCGCCGGCCACCGGGCCGAGCGCCGCCGCCGCGGACACCGGGCCCAGGTCGGTCTGGCCGCCGAGCACCGCCGCGGTGACGAGGAACACCGCGAGCGAGTAGCCGCCGAAGGCGACGAGCATCGACGAACCGACGTCCAGCCGCGCGAGCGAGAGGTCCCGCTCGGTCCACCCGCGGGCGCGGACGGTGTACGTCTGCATCGTCACGAGCGTCACGTGGACCGCGCCGCCGAGGATGCCCGCCGCGAGCAGCGCGCCGTCGACGCCGGCCGGAATCGACGGGACCAGCCCGGTCGCCGCCGCGCCCGTGTCGACCGGGACGACCAGCAGGCTGGCGACGAACGCGACGACGACAGCCGACACCACGAGCTTGGCTCCCACCTCGGCGAGACGGTAGCCCCGTCCGGCGAGTCCAGCCGCCAGCACGACGGCCCAGCCGACGCCCGCGACCGTCGCGTCGAGGCCCGTCGCCGCCGCCGTCACGTCCGCGACGGTACGGACGATGACCAGCTGTGCCAGTCCCGCCGCCAGCACCACGTCGGCGACGAGCAGCCACGCCCACCGCCCGCCGAGGTGGGCCTCGACGAGACCGACGATACCACGGTCGGCCGGGAGCGCGAGGCGTGCGGAGAGGTACTGCGCCGTCGCGCCGAGAACGGCAGAGAGGACGACCACCCACAGGAGCGTGTAGCCGTACGCCGCGCCGGCGGTCAGGAGCGTCGCCATCGTCGCCGGGCCGGCGGCGATGGCGCCGGCGAGCCAGGTCGGGCCGGTGTCGGCGACGAGTCGGCGCGCGCGGGTCGGGAGCGAGTCGGTCACACCTCGGGGGGCGGCGTTCGACCCTCTAAACCCTACCGGCGCGTTGTAGCACCGTGTGGTGGGTCGTCGTACGCCGCCGCGAAGAACTCCGCCTCCAGCCGGACGGTCCGGTCGAACCGCGCCTCGACCCGACGCCGGCGCCGCTGCGAGAGCGCCGGGAGTTCGTCGTCGAGCTCGGCCCTGAGCCAGTCGACGAACCCGGCGAACTCGTCGTTCGCGTGGAGGGCGACCCACTCGCGGAGGTACTCTCGTTCGGGCGGGTCGTCGACACTCGTCGCCCAGTCGAGGTACGTCCACTCGGCGGGCACGAGGACGGCCAGCGTCTCCGCGTAGCCGCCCTCGTCGGCGACGGCGAGGAGGTGGTCGCGGCGAGGGGAGCGAGCCGCGAGGAGGGACCCGAGTGACCGTGGTCGCGAAACGCCGCTGTCGTCGGCGCGAGCGCCGGGTCGTCGGCCCGGTCCGCGACACACAGCGCCGCGAACGACCGCTCGAAGTAGTCGTCCTCCTCGTCGGTGAGGACGCCGAGAAACTCCGCGATGGGCGCCCGCGACGCCGGCGGCGCCTGCGCGAGCGCCCGGCCGAAGACGGCGGTGAGCGTCTCGACGAAGGCGTGGTCCTGGATCAGGTAGCGCGCGAAGACGTCGTCGTCGAGTGTCCCCGCCGACAGTTCCGAGACGAACCGGTGGTCGACGGCAGCCGCCCACGGCGACTCGTCGCGCAGGCGGTCGGTCGGCCGGTCTGTCACGCGCGCCTCCCGACCCAAATCAGCGTCGTCCGACGAAGGGCAGGTCCCGACCGCGAACGTCTCCGTGCCACCGTCGTCAGACCGCCCACTCCTCCTCGGTGTAGGCCATCTCCCAGAACCGGTGTTCCAGCCGCGCGCTGGTCAGGAACGCCTCTCGCATCGCCTCGTGTTCGCCCGGGTACGCCTCGCCGCACCGGTCGACGAACCGCCGCATCGTCTCGACGACGTCCCGGTACTCGTCGCTCGTGTACGTCTCGATCCACGGCGTGTACCGGTGGTCCCTGTCTGCGAGGCGCGCGGCGTGTTCGCCGATGTCGAGAAAGCCCCGGCCGCAAGGGTAGAGCGCCGCGGCCACCTCCGCGAGCGACCCCTCGTAGGCCGTGCGGATCAGGAAGTCCGTGTACGCCCGGCAGGTCGGTGCCTTCGTCGTCGCCTCCAGCTCCTGCCGGGAGACGCCGTACTCCGCGGCGAACTCCCGGTGGAGGTCCATCTCGACGTTCAGCGTCGAGTGTGCGATACCGAGCAGGTCGGTCATCGTCTCCTCGTCTCGGGCCCGCGCCCCCGCCACCGCGAAGAGCCGGGCGTAGTCCAGCAGGTACCGGTAGTCCTGTCGTATCCAGTGTCGGAACTTCGACTCGTCGAGCGTTCCCGCCGCGAGTTCGACGACGAACGGGTGGTCCTTCTGGGCCGCCCAGATGTCTTTCCCGGCGTCCAGGAGCCGCTCGCTGATGGGCACGGTCGGTGGTCGTGGCCGGCCGGATTATAGCCTGTGCCCGGTCGGCTCCGGGAGCGTCGGAGCCGCCGCCCGCCGGACCCCCGTCGACACCGGCTGTGGGCGGCTCAGTCGGGCCGTGCGACCACCGCGAGGTGGGCGTCGTGGCGCGGAGCGAGGCGTTCGGTCGCCAGCACCTCGTAGCCGTCCCGCAGGCGCGCGAGTACCTCGTCGAAGGCGTCCTCGGGCGCGGCGGTGACGTCCTCGCTCCGGGCTTTCACGGCCAAGACGAGGCGACCGTCGGGCGCGAGGAACCGCCGGTTCCGTAGCGCCACCTCGGCCTGTCCGCGGGTTGCGACGTCCTGTACCACCGCGTCGAGGCCCGACTCGACGACGTGTGCGTACGTCTCCGGGCGGCGCGCGTCCGCGAGCAGCGGGAACAGCCGCGGACGCTCCGCCGCGACGTCGACGAGGTCGCGGACCGGACGTGGCGCGAACTCGACGGCGTAGGTGGGGCCGGCGAAGTCGGCGACGTGTGAGACGGTCGTCCCGGAGGCGGCGCCGAGGTAGAGTACCCGGTCGCCGCCGGTCAGGCCGGTGTCGAGGCCAGCGGCGAGCGTCGCGCCCAGCTTCGACCGCCCGGCGTCCCAGAGCCGCCAGTCGCTCGCCGTCGGCTCGCCGTACACGGGCGGGCCGCGGGTCGCGAGCCGGCGCTCGCCGTCGAACCGGCGGTACGCGACGCCGTCGGGCAGGTCGGTCACCCGCCGCCCCCAGCGCCCTCGTCGTCTGCTCGTGCCCGGATCGTCGCCAGCCGCTCGCGCAGGTCTTCGTGTACCGACGGGCGACGCTCGCCGCTGTAGTGGTCGACCCGCGCCGCGATCGCGAGCTTGCCGGCGAGCGCACGCGCCGCCGAGCCGCGGTCCTCGGGCCGGGTGCCGCGCACCGCCTCGTGGGCGAAGATGACGCCGTGTTTCGGCGACGGTGCGCGCCCGTCGAGGTGGGCGAAGAGTGCGTCCTCGGCGCCGAGCACCTGAACCGTCCCGCTCGGCTTCTTCGCCAGCGGCTCCAGCCCGCCGGCGAGCGCTATCAGCCGCGCGGCCAGCACCGGTCCAGCCATCTCGGCGAGGTTCGGGGCGACGGCTGGCGCCGTCCGCTCGACGTGTGCGCGAAGCGCCGTCGCCTCGGCCGCGAGTCGGGTCGCCTCGGCTGCGAGCGAGACGGCGCGCTCCGCCGCCGGCGTCGCCGGGTCGCGGTCGGCCAGCGCACGCGCGCCGTCGAGGCCGCCCGGAACACCGTCGAACAGGCTCTCGCCCCACTCGACGGCGCGCTCCGCGAGCTCGTTCGCGAGGCGGTCGGCGTCGTCCATGGCACGAATACTATGTTTGAGCTGCTGGTCGTCGGCGCGGCCGGCCTCCCGCGCAGCCTCGCGTGTGGCGGCTGTCGTGGCCTCGTGGAGCCGGTCGTAGTAGTCGTCCTCGTCGGCCGTGAAGCCCGACTCGACGGCGAGCCCGGGCCAGTCACGGGGCTCGTCTGTCGTGCCTTCCTCGATCTGCGTCCGGACGCGACCGGCGTCGTCGGGGTCGACTCCCTCGTACCACCCCGGCTCGCCCGAGTCGTCGGCCATGCGGCTCCCTACTGCGTGAACTCGTATGTGCGTTCTGGAGTTAGCGGGCGAGACGCTGTCGGCAGCCTCTCGACGGTGTTGCCCGTTACGACTCCTCGGGCGGTGGCGACGCAGCCAGTTCGGCACCCGTCGACGACTCTCTCTCGTCCGTCGACTCCTCCGTCGGTTCGGGGTCGACCGGCGTGGGACCGCCGATGAACTGTCGTGTGCGCTCCGCCTGCGGGTTCTCGAAGAACGACCGCACGTCGCCTGCTTCGACGACCTCCCCGAGGTAGAGGAAGACGACCTTGTCGGCGAGCCGGCGTGCCTGTGCCATGGCGTGTGTGACCATGACGATCGTGTACTCCGATTTCAGCTCCTCGAGCGTCTCCTCGACGCTCTCGGCCGAGATCGGGTCGAGCGCCGACGTGACCTCGTCACAGAGCAGTACCTCCGGCTCGACGGCCAGCGACCGGGCCACGCAGAGTCGCTGAATCTGGCCGGTCGACAGCTCCGCGCCCGGTGCGTCGAGCCGGTCGTTGACCTCATCCCAGAGGTTCACCTTCCGGAGGTAGGTTTCGACCTTCTCGTCGAGGTCGGCCTTCGACTCGTACTCGTCGTGAATGCGAAGGCCGTAAGCGACGTTCTCGTAGATCGAGAGCGGCAGCGCCGTCGGTGTCTGTGGCACGTATCCGATCTGTCTGCGGATCTCCGGCGCCGGCTCGTCGGTGTTGTACACCGAGTCGCCGGACAGCAACACGTCACCGTCGATCTCGACGTTCTGCTGGATCTCGTGGAGCCGGTTGAGTGACTTCAGCAGGGTCGACTTACCACAGCCGGAGGGGCCGATGATCGTCGTGAGTTCGTTCGCCGGAAACGCGATCGAGACGCCCTTGACGGCCTCGATCTCGCGGTCGCCGGTGTACGTTACTGAGAGGGTGTCGGTCGCGAGTGGAGTCTCTGTCATTTCGTTTAGCCTCACGGGGTGTACCGCGCGTAGCGGCCGGCCAGCAGCTTCGAGACGAGGATCAGTCCGAGCACGACGACGGTCAGGACGAACGACGCCGCGTAGGCGTGGGATCGAACCTCGGGGTTGAACGACATCGCCTGGTCGAAGATGAGTACCGGAAGCGTCGTCGCCGCGTCGAGCAGGCCGCCCGGCATCCGGGTGCTCCGACCGGTGGTGAACAGCACGGTCGCCGCGTCGCCGATACCGCGGGCAAAGCCCATGATGAGCCCGGCGATTATTCCCGGCGCAGCCGCCCGCACCGTCATACGCGCGCTCTCGAACCGCGTCGCGCCGAGTCCGTACGTCGACTCCCGGACCCGGTCCGGGGCCGCGCGCAACGCCTCGTCGGTGTACCGTGTCATGATCGGATACTGGAAGATCGCGATTGCGACGATTCCGAAGAGGAGACTCGTCTGTGCACCAACCGCGATGATGATTGTCAGCACGAAGACGCCGTAGACGATCGGCGGGGTTCCCCACAACACGTTGAGAAACATGTTCACCGACTCGGAGAACCGTTCGCTGGAGTAGTCGCTCTGGAGGTACGTCGCCGTCGAGACCGCAAACACCATCGAGATGGCCGTCGCCGGGCCGACGATAAACGCGCTCCCGAGCACCGCGTGGAGGAATCCGCCGGTGCCCTCGAGCATATACCGGGATCCAGGCGGCGTGACCACGATCGTCGGGTCGGTGAGCAGCACACGCCCGCCCCTGACGAGGGTGACCGACACGACGAGGAGCATCACTCCGACGACGAGGAGCGCCGCCGCCCGCACGGCAGCGCCGAAGAGCCGCTGTTTGCGGTAGCGGTCCATCAGTACTGCCACCTCCGCTGGAGCCGCCGTCGAAAGAGCATCGCGCCGAAGTTGAACAGCCAGACCACGACGACGAGCATCAGCCCGACGAAGATCAACGCGGACTGCGTCAGCGGCAGCGCCATCAGTTCGCCGAAGTCGTTGACGATCAGCGTCGGTAGCGTCTGGCCGGTCGAGAAGACCGAACCCGGAAGCTGTGTCTGACCGCCGATCAGCAGCGCCGGGACGATCGTCGCGCCGAACACGCGACCGAAGCCGAGCAGGATAGCCGAGAAGATCCCCGGGCCCGCTGCACGGAGCAGCACCGAACGGATCGTCTCGAACTTCGTCGCGCCGACGCCGAGCGACGTCTCCCGGAGCTCGTCCGGGAGCGACTCGAGCGACTCGACCGACAGCGAGATCATAAACGGCGTCACGACGATCGCCATCACCAGGCTGACGGTGAAGATCCCGACGCCGGCTGTGCCGCCTCCGAACGCCGGTGCCACGTACGTCCCGACGAACGGAACGACGACAATCAGCGCGACCAGCCCGAAGATTACACTCGGGATCGCCGCCAACACGTCGATGAACGAGGCGACAAGCGTCTTTCGCCGCCCGTCGGCGTACTCGGCGATGTAGACCGCCGCGCCGACCGCGATCGGGATACCCATCGTCATCGAGAGGAACGTCACGTAGACCGTGCCGACGATCGCCGGCAGGAACCCGAAGCTGTTCTGTGTCGGACTCCAGTCGGCGGAGGTGAGCATCGCAACCAGCGAGTACTCCGAGAGGATCGGCAGCGACCTGTGGAGCAACAGCAGGGTGATCGCGGCGAACAGTGCGATCGCGAGGTAGCCCGCCGCAGCGAACCAGTAGCCACTCAGCCGCTCGGCGAGTAGCCGCCAGCCGAGCCGACTGGAGCGGGCGCGCCGGAACAGCCCCCCGGTGGCGTCGGTCACGACGCTCTGCTCTCCTCGAGGGTCTGGAGTCCGTCCTCGAGCCGACTCTGCTCCAGCGGGACGTACCCGTTCTCGGAGACGTACTGCTGCCCGTCGGTGAGCACCCACTCGACGAACGCCGCGGCGTCACTCCCGAACTCGCCGTTCGCGGCGAGCCACATCTCGCGGGCCGGAGGAGCCGGGTAGTCGCCGCGCTCGACCGCGGCGAGGAACTCCTCGCGGGTTCGGTAGAACTGCTCTTCCTGCGAGAGTCCGTCGCCGTCGCGGTCGAGCGGGACCGGCCGGATGTCGCCGTCGAGTTCGCCGCTCTCGAGCCCGTAGACGTAGTTGATGTTGTTCAGTGAGATCGCGTTCGCGTTCTCGCCGAGCGACTGTGCGACCGACTGGTCGCCGCTGAAATTGCCGTCCGAGAGTCCTTCGAGTTCGTCCTGTGTGTACGCCTCGCCGTCGCCGCCGAGGAACTCACCCCACTTCTTGTAGGCTGCCGAGGCGTCGGAGCGACCGTAGACGACGATATCCTCGTCGACATCGACGCCCTCGTAGAGGTCGCCCCAGTTGGTGATCTCCTTCGTGAAGATCCCCTCCATCTCCGCTCTGGTGAGTCCCTGTGACTGAATCTCGTCGATCACCGGATTGTTCTCGTTGACCGTCCCGACGACAGTGTCGATTAGCATCGGCACCGCGACCACCCCCTGTTCGATCTCCTCCTCGAACGGCTCTCTGCCCATCATCGCGATATCCACCTGCTCGTTGAGGAGGTCTGAGATCCCGACACCGGTGCCGCCGCCGGAGATGTCGAACGTCACGTCGGTCTGTTCTGCGTAGATGTCGGCCCACACCTGAACCATCGGCAGCGGCCCGACACCACCGGAGATACGAACAGAACCGCCGCCGCCGCCGAGACAGCCGGCGAGCGCGGCTGCGGTTCCAGCTGCCGTCGCTCCGAGCAGGGATCGCCGCGAGTAACCTGTATTCATCAGACCGTGTAATGGTTATATCTGTATAAACCATTTCTAACCAACAAATACGGGTTGTTCGCCGGTATACCGGACATAGTTTCTGCTACCTGTGACACGAGCGCCACCCGTAGCCGGTGTGGGTCTCCGACCGCACTGCCGGTCGTGTGGCGGTTGTACACTGTCGTGCGCTCTCTCTCGTGCCGTCGGGTCGTCACAGACGACGTGTGTTCCCCGTAAAAACAAGATCATGTTGCCGCTACTCGTGTTGCAAGCGTTCGGTGACGGGTCGCGGGGACCAGCGACGCCGGCCTCGTGTACACAGCGTCGACCGGACGGCGTCGAGCACCGACCCGGCGTCGTCCTCGTGTGGCAGGACGGTCTCGGCGAACGCGGCCCGGACCTCCCGACTGCGGTCCGGTCTGCCGTCGGTCCCGTCGCGCGGGGACCCCCTCGACGCGCTCGGCGAACGACGCGAACGCGTCGCGCCGCGACCGTCGGCCGCTCGGCGCGGACCCGCTCCCGTGCCCGCTCGACGTTCGTCTCGACCATCTCCCGGCCCCGACCAGCCGCCGTTCACCGTCTCGGCCAGGAGTTCCTCGAGCGCGTCGACGGACCCGACGACGTCGTCGGGCGTCGCGGCGGTCTCCAGCTCGGTTCGGAGAGCCCCGAGCTCCTCGGCGACCTCCCCGCGGACGTCGTCATCGAGATCGGCACGGATCGCCTCGAACCGCGACTCGACGCGGGTCAGGAACCCGCGGGCGTCCCGGTACTCGCCGTACAGCTCCGATCACCTCGTCGTCGGTCACGACGGCGGTGTGCTCGTCCTCGACCCGGCTGGCGAGCGCGAGGATCGCGGCGGCGGAGAGCGAGGTGCTGGTCCGGAACCCCTCCGGCACGACTGCCACCACGGCCTCGTCCACCGCCGGCATGACCTACCGTTCGACGTACGGGTCGAACGAGTCGCTCCCGTCGGCGAGCCGTCGCCCTGCGGCCAGCAGGCGGGAGCGGAGTCGGTCAGCCACCTCGCCGTCGGCGAGCCGGACGGCGGGGACGTGCGTCATGACGTAGTCGCCACCGTGCCCGACGTAGAGCGCCGCGTCCTCGGACCGCCCGCGCTCGAGGGGCTCTGCCGACGAGGTGAGGTGAAGTGACGCTTGACCTCCTCGGCGTTGCGGACGTACTCGACGCTCTCGTCGGCGACCGTCGTCGCCTCGCCGTGCGGGACAGCCGACGACCCCGTCTCGACCGACGCCGCGCCGTCGTTCGACTCTGCCGCTACGGAACTCATCGCGAGGCCGGCCACGAGGATCCCCCGCCGCCGACCAGCAGACCCCGCTTCGACTGTCGCACAGATTTCAGACTGGTCTAAAAGCGTACGAATCTGCCGGGAGCGTGGCGATCCCCTCTGGGTAAACGTTAGCATAGCCTAAACAGATCGAGCGCCGTTCGACCTCGGGTAAACGACACCTCGACGGAGGCCGTTTCTCTCCCGGGCGACTACTCGACGACCTCTGCGAACGCGACGTTCTCGCGCGCGCTGGTGATCCGGACCGTCGGCCGGTCGCCGACAGACGCTCCGGAGACGAAGACGACGTAGCCCGGGCCGACGCGCGCGAGTCCGTCGCCCTGGTCCCCGATGTCCTCGATCTCGACCTGTCGTACCTCGCCCTCGGTCACCGGCGGGCCGTCGACCGGGTCGTCACGGTCCTCGCCCCGCTGTTCGGCGCCGTCCGGAGCCGCCTCTGTCGCGCCCTCTGTCCCGTCGAGGATACCCACCCGGTACACCTCGCCCGCGCGGAGCGTCCCGAGGTCTACCTCGCTCTTCGGGACGGTGATCGTGTACGACCCTGCTTCCTCTTCGATTCGCCCGCTGAACAGACAACGAAGCGCCGGTGAGAGCTCCATACCACGCCGCTCGGACCCGACCGTCCTATCGGTGACGGTTTTGACGCCCGTGGCCAGAACCGTGGGAACGTTTAACACAGTCGTCCGTCTACAAGAGGTGTGAGCGAGCATCCGCCGTTTGTCTGCGCCGGCTGTTCACGACGCGTCGGCCCGGAGTCGTACCGGGCGACCTGTCCCGACTGCGGCGGAGAGCTACGCCGGCTCGCAGTCCGATAGGGTCATACGCTGCGCGGACGAACCGTTACCGTGAGTGACGACCCGACGAGCGTCCGGTCCGTCGCGGTCACCCGCGAGGACGTCGTGCGGGCGCTGGAGTTGCGTGAGCGCGGCGGCCCTCGGGCGGTGCTGCGCGTGACGCCGCCGTTCTCCGGGCGGATGCGCGCGCGACTCCACGTCGACGGCCGCGAGGGCGAGTACACCGACCCCGCGCCGCTCCACGTCCCGCCCGTGCGGTTCGTCGGCGACCCGCCGCCGCTGCCGACGGCGGACGTCCCGCGCGAGCGCCACGAACGCGCACTCGCGGGCTGGCGCCGGGCGGTCGGCGAACGCATCGTCGAGACGACGACGCTCGAGACGCCGGAAGAACCCCACCGCGTCGCGGTGACGGTGCTCGGCTGATCCGGCGACACGCCGCGGAGGCTCGTGGGGGAGCACTGGCAGCGCGCGCCAGCCGTCGACGGAGCCGCCGCACCCCGCGGCCACAGTCGCGCCGGGGACACGGCTCTGCGCTCCCGGAGCCGTCCCCGGACCGAACCGGGACCGCTCGCGTCTCCCGAGGGGGCGCGCGGGAGCCGACCCCGACGGAGGTGGTCGTCGGCCCGCCGCCGAGACGCTCGTGTTCTCCGTCCACCTCCGTCGGGAACGCCGGCTTCGAGTGACACAAGTTTTTAACCGCGTGATACTCGCCTCTCGTCGCGCGACGATCCGAATAGATCACGAGAGAACGCACGACAGCGACAGGTACTCCCGCTACCTACCACCGGCAGGTTCATATACTTACGGCAATTACTAGTAGTAAGTGCGGACCGCTGGAGTGGCCGGGGTCCGGGCAGACTATCATGACTGACATCAAAACCCGTGACGGAGAGACCGGCGAGCGCACGTCGACGGAGCGAGCGACGGCAGAACGGGTCGAGTCGGCCTGCCCGGAGTGTGAGGGGCCGGTCGTCTCGGACACGGAACACGGCGAGCGGGTCTGTGCGGACTGTGGGCTCGTCGTCGAGGAGGACAGCATCGACCGCGGGCCGGAGTGGCGCGCGTTCACCGGCGCGGAGCGGGACAACAAGTCCCGCGTCGGGGCCCCGACGACGAAGATGATGCACGACAAGGGGCTGTCGACGAACATCGGCTGGCAGGACAAGGACGCATACGGTAACGCGCTCTCTGGCCGCCAGCGAGAGAAGATGCAGCGGCTGCGGACGTGGAACGAGCGGTTCCGGACGCGGGACTCGAAGGAGCGGAACCTGAAGCAGGCACTCGGCGAGATCGACCGGATGGCCTCCGCGCTGGGCCTGCCCGAGAACGTCCGCGAGACCGCCTCGGTGATCTACCGGCGTGCGCTCGACGAGGACCTCCTGCCGGGGCGCTCGATCGAGGGCGTCTCGACGGCGGCGCTGTACGCCGCCGCCCGTCAGGCCGGCAC
>JAQCMY010000131.1 GCA_028274865.1 Haloferacaceae archaeon
GGAGACGCTCGCGGTCGGCGACTACGTCGTCTCGGACCGCGTCGTCGTCGAGCGCAAGACCGCCGCCGACTTCGTCGACACCCTGCTCGGCGAGGAGCGGTCGCTGTTCGAGCAGGCCCGCGCGATGTCGCGCCACTACGCCCGGCCCGTCGTCCTCGTCGAGGGCGGCGACCTCTACGGCGAGCGAAACGTCCACCCGGACGCGATCCGCGGCGCGATGGCGTCGCTCGCGGTCGACTTCGACGTCAGCGTCCTCCAGACCGGCGGCGAGGACGACACCGCCGACACCCTCGCGGTGCTGGCGAAGCGGGAACAGCAGACCCGCGACCGCGCGGTGAGCGCCCACGGCGAGAAGGGCGCGAAGACGCTCGACGAGCAACAGGAGTACGTCGTGAGCGCCGTCGGCGAGGTGGGCCCGGTGACGGCGCGGGCGCTCCTCTCGGAGCTCGGGAGCGTCGAGGCGGTGATGACCGCGGACGAGGAGCAGCTGATGACGGTCGACGGCGTCGGCGAGGTGACGGCGAACCGGGTTCGCGAGGTGGTCGGGAGCGACTACGCGCCGGCCGAGCGGTCGTCGCTCGACGACGAGCGCTAAGGGACGACCGTCACCGGCATCATCTCGCCGCGTACGACCGTCTCCGCGGCGCTCCCGAGGATCGCTCGCTCGACCACCCCGGCGCCGTGGTGACCCATCACGACGTGGTCGGCGTCCGCCTCTCTGGCGTGGGCGAGTATCTCCTGTCCGATCCGGTCCGCGGTCGGACTGGCCATATCCCGCACCGCCACCTCGAACGACGCCTCGCCCTCGTACTCCGCCGGAAGCCCCTCGCGCGCGGCGTCGAGCGCCGCCCGCGCGGCGTCGGTGTCGGCGTCGGAGAGGTGGACAACACTGAGGTCGCCCCCGTACCGCTCTGCCATCTCGGCGGCGAACGCCACGGCCCGGGCGCTACAGTCGGAGCCGTCGACCGGAACGAAGACGTTCATCGGCGGTCCAGCGCCGCGAGCGCCTCGGCGGCCTCGCGGGCGGCGGCGAGGTGGTCGACGGCCTCGCTCGGGTGGTCGGCGGCCTCTGCCTGCCGGGCGAACCGCGTCGCGGCCCGGACGAGCGACTCGCGGGCCGCAGACAGGCCGGCGGACGAGTCGTCTGCTGTCGCCTCCTCGTCTCGCCGCTGTGGCGCAGCCGGCTCCGACTCCGGCTCCGGCTCCGGACCGCCCCGGGTCGCGGCTGGCGCCGCTCGCTCGCGGTGCTGTGCCGGCGCGGACGTCTCGGCGCCGTTCGCCAGCCCGTCCGGCGCCTCCGGTGTCTGTTCCGCGCCCGGCTGCTCGTCGTCGGCCCGACTCTGTGACGCCCGCGCCTGCTCCTGTCCCGCCCCCGCGTTCTCGGCGCGCCGTGTGTCGTCCTGTCCGGCTGTCTCGCCGCCCGCGTCCTCCTCGGCCGCACAGGTGGCACAGAACTCCTCGCCCTCGTAGCGGAAGATCGGGTCACCACAGGTCTCGCAGTGGCTGTCGGTCATCGTCGCGCCGCGAAGCAGGAGCTCGGACATCCGCTGTGTCGACGCCCGCTTCTCCTGGTCCTGCTCGTACTTCTCGCGGAGTCGCTCGCGCTCGGCCTCGCGGTCGAAGTCACTCATGCCAGCGGGTATGCGGGGGACGCCGAAAAGCGCGACGGGACCGGGCCTGCCCGACGGCCCCGGACGGCTCGACTGCTTCGACAGGCTTAGGACTGCGGGGGGCACGCCGTGACACGTCATGTCGAACGCCAAGGTCAGCGTCGTCGGCGCCGCCGGGACGGTCGGCGCCGCAGCCGGATACAGCCTCGCGCTCCGCGACGTCGTCGACGAACTCGTCTTCGTCGACATCCCGGACAAGGTCGACGAGGCGGTCGGACAGGCCGCCGACGTCAACCACGGCGTCGCCTACGACTCGAACACGACCGTCCGGCAGGGTGACTACGAGGCCACCGCCGGCTCCGACGTCGTCGTCATCACGGCCGGCATCCCGCGCCAGCCCGGCCAGACCCGCATCGACCTCGCGGGCGACAACGCCGGCATCATGGAGTCGATTCACGAGTCGCTCGCGGCACACACCGACGACTACGTCTCGGTCACCACCTCGAACCCCGTCGACCTGCTCAACCGCCACCTGTACGAGGTGAGCAGCCGCCCCCGCGAGCACGTCGTCGGGTTCGGGGGCCGGCTCGACTCGGCGCGCTTCCGGTACGTCCTCGCCGAGCGGTTCGGCGTCCCCGTCCGGAACGTCGAGGCAACGATCCTCGGCGAACACGGCGACGCACAGGTCCCCGTCTTCTCGAAGGTGCGTGTCGACGGGACCGACCCCGCGTTCTCCGCCGACGAGCGCGAACAGATCACCGCGGCGCTCACGGAGAGCGCGATGGACGTCATCGAGCGAAAGGGCGCGACCCAGTGGGGGCCGGCGACGGGCGTCGCCCACCTCGTCGAGGCGGTGCTGCGCGACACCGGCGAGGTGCTGCCCTGCTCTGTCGTCCTCGACGGCGAGTACGGCCACGAGGGCCCTGCGCTCGGTGTCCCGTGTCGCCTCGGGAGCGACGGAGTCGAGTCGGTCGTCGAGTGGGACCTCGCCGACGAGGAGCGCGAGGGGCTGACCGAGGCCGCGGCGAAGCTCGCCGAGCAGTACGAGCAGATCGCGTAGCCCGCATCGCCCCGTCTCCCCCGGCTACAGCCGCTCGCGTATCGCCGCTGCCGTCGACTCGCCGACGCCCTCGACGGCCAGTAGCTCGTCACGCGACGCCGCCCGGACGTTCTCGACGCTCCCGAACCGGCCGAGCAGCCGCTGCCGGAGCGCCGCCCCGACGCCGGGCACGCCGTCGAGTGTCGTCTCGACCTCGTCGCGGACCGTCCGGTGGTACTGGACCGCGAAGCGGTGGGCCTCGTCGCGGACCTGCCGACAGAGGCGGAGCCGCGGCGCCTCCGACGGCCAGTCGTGGACGCCGTCGGGGGTCACGACGAGCTCCTCGGCCTTCGCCAGCGCGACGCAGGGGACGTCCCAGCCCGTCTCCGAGAGCGCGCTTTGCGCCGCGCCGAGCTGTCCCTCGCCGCCGTCGACGACGAGGAGGTCGGGGTCGGGCCGGTCGTCCCGCCCCTCGACCGCGCGCTCGGCCCGCCACCGGACCAGCGCGCGGGTGTTTGCGTAGTCGTCGTTCTCGTCCGCGAGGCGCTTGCGGCGGTACGCGCTCGTCTCCGCGCCCCCGTCGACGAAACAGACGTTCGACCCGACGGCGCCCGTCCCGCCCGTGTGGCTCACGTCGAACCCCTCGACCCGTCGCGCGCTCGCGAGCCCGAGCGCCCGCGAGAGGTCGGCGACCGGGTCGTCTCGTTCCCGGCCGCGCCGGGCGTTCTTCAGCGCGAGGTCGACGAGCGTCGCCTCCCGTCCCGCGCCCGGCACGCGGACGGCGACGCCGCGGGTCTCCAGCCACTCGCGCACGTCCTCGTCGCCCGCGGGCAGGCGCTCTGCGAGGAGGACGGCGTCTGGCAGGCCGCGCTCGGCGTAGAACTGCGGGACGAAGGCCGCGAGCGCCGCCGCCGGGCCGGGGTCCTCGTCGTCGCCGGTCGCCAGCCGGTGGCGCGACCGGTCGACCAGCTTGCCGTCCTCGGCGCGGAGACGCGCGACGACGACGCCGTCGCGGCCCGCGGCGGCGGCGAGGACGTCGACGCGCCGCTCCCGGCCCTCCGCCTCGCTCGCGACCGCCTCGCCCCCGCCGCCGTGGAGCGACTCGACCGCCGTCAGCCGGTCCCGGAGGTTCGCCGCGCGCTCGAACTGCTCGGCCTCGCTCGCGGCGGCCATCTCGCGGCGGATCGGTCCGGCCAGCACCCCCGTCTCGCCGTCGAGGTAGCGCCGCACCGCTTCGACGTCGTCGGCGTAGTCGTCGAGGCCGATCTCCCCGGTGCACGGCGCCGAGCAGAGGCCCATCTCGTGGTCGAGACAGGGCCGGTCCCGGCCCTCGTACTTGTGGTCGGAACACCCGCGCAGGCCGAACTGCTCGCGGGCCGCCTTCACCGCCGTCTCGGCCTCGCCGACGTCCGTGAACGGCCCGTAGACGGCGGCGCCGGGGTCGGGGTCGCGCGTCACCCCGACCCGCGGCGCGGCGTGGTCTGTCAGCTGGATCATCGGGTAGGACTTGTCGTCTTTCAGCCGAACGTTGTAGCGCGGGCGCAGGCGCTTGATCAGGTTCGCCTCGAGCAGCAGCGCCTGCGTCTCGGTGTCGGTGACGGCGACGTCGACGGCGTCGGCCCGGTCGCGCATCTGCCGGATCCGGTCGCTCCGGGGGTCGGCGTACGACCGGACGCGGTCCCGGAGGTCGACGGCCTTGCCGACGTAGAGCGTCGTCTCCCCCGCGAGGAACTGGTACACCCCCGGCTCCGCGGGCAGGTCGGCGGCGGTGTCGCGGACCCCTGCTGCGTCCACGGACGGTCGTGGGGGGCGCGCGGAGTTGAGCGTGACGCTCGCCGCGCCGGGTTCATTGCCGGCGCGCCCTGGTCCGGGGGTGTGACCGACACCGCCGGGGTCCGCGTCTGGCTGGTCGACCGCGAGTACACGGAGAAGGGGATGCTGACGCTCGCTTACGCGACGACGGCGGGCGACCGGGTCTGGCGGCGACAGCTCTCTGCGGCCGGGCTACCCGGTGACGGGGTGGCGGCGGCGCGGACGGTCGACCCGGAGCGACTGACGACCGTCGAGGACCCGGACGACCGGGCGCGGTACGCGAGCGAGGCGACACGGGTGGCCGAGCGGAACGACCCGGAGAGCCGTATATAACGCCACTCTCA
>JAQCMY010000133.1 GCA_028274865.1 Haloferacaceae archaeon
GCGGACGATCTCGCGGACCTCGTCGTGCCAGTCCTCGGGCTCGGGCAGCGGGCGGACGGACTGGACGGTGGCGTCGACGCGGCTGTCGTCGGCGTCGCCGTGGCGGTAGAGGTCGGCACGCTCGTCGGAGAGCCGCGCCAGCGTGCTCGGCGGGATGCCGGTGTTCTCGGCGACGGCCGACACGGCATCGCCGGCGGCGACACGCTCGAGAGCGGCCCGAGCCCTGAGGAGCGCTTCGACGTCGACACGGAGATAGCCGTCCTCGACGGTGAACTCGCGTGGCGGGCGCCCGGTCCACCTGCCGGCGTCCCGCGCGGCCTCGATCCCCGAGCGAATCCGCCGGAGCTTCTGTCTGTGGTCGACCTCGGCGAGCGAGCCCATCAGTCCGGCTATCATCTCGGTCACGCTCCGGTCGACGGCGCTGTCGTCCACGTCGAGTGATAGCCCGACCTCGCGGTCCTCGATACTCGTCGTGTGTTCGGCGCAGAGCCGGACGACCCCGTGAATATCGCCGCCGAGCCGGGCGATGCGACCGATTTCGCCGACGAGGACGGTGTCGACGTCGTGTCCGACAGCCACACAGAGCCGGTCGTACTCCTCGCAGCTGTCACGAGCGGCGCCGGAGACGACGGCGACGTACTCGCAGGTGTCGCGAGGGACGTCCCCGTCGGTGGCGTACTCGCGCAGCTCGTCGAGACACGGGCGTAGAGCGCGAGCGGTCCGGGCCGGAGGAACTGTGGTGCCCGACCACTGGGGCCCGACTCTCGAGGAGTTACTCACAACCACCACCGTCCGGGAGCGGCGTGTGCTTCGAGTAGACTGTTCGGGGCGGGTGGTGTGTGCCCCCGGACGGGGGCATCACAGGAGCTCAGCCGGCGAGAACGCCGGCACGCTCGCCGACGACCGACGGGCAAAAATCCGTGCCGGAGACTCAACCCGGCGCTTGCATCTGCGGGTCAGTCACAGGGTGGCGTCTACGCCTCGTAACGTCGTCCGATCGCGATCCTGGTCCTGACCGCACGCGGGTCGCGGTGGTGCCGGCGGCTCGCCGGAGTAGCCGACCGAGGCAACCGACAGCGGTCGTCGCCACGGTCGGCGGTGAGAGCGAATGAACGACGACGCGCCGGCGCTCGCGGGCCGCCTCCTACGCGGTGTTGTCCACCCCGACGCCGTAGCGGGCGATAATCCGACAGTCCGCCGGAAGCGCCGCCACCGTCTCCTCGTCGACCGTCCTGACGAGGTTGATGATTCCGTTCGTCCCGGACAGTCGCTTAATAGCCTTCTCGCGGTTCTCGGAGCGTGTGACGACGTCGGCCACGTCGCGCAGGCCCTCCCGCTCGACGGAGAGGTCATCAAACCGGGTGTCGGTCACGACGACTGTGTGTCGACTCGCGTCGTTGCCTGTTCCTGGGTTCTGGTAACTGCTTTGGGGCAGAGCGATCTCAGTTTCAGTATTCGTCCGCGGGAGGCCACCGACCGCCTGCGTACCCAGCCTCGGTTTCGCGGCCGATCCCCAGGAGCCGGTTGTACTTGCACAGCCGCTCGGAGCGTGCGAGCGACCCGATCTTGATCTGCCCGGCGCCGACCCCCACCGCGAGGTCGACGATGGTGGTGTCACAGGTCTCGCCCGACCGCGCGGAGGCGACCGTCGCCAGCCCCGCGTCCCGGGCTGTCCCGACGACTTCGAGCGTCCGGGTCAGCGTCCCTGCTTGGTTCGGCTTGAGGAGAACAGCCGACGCGGCGTTCTCCTCGACCGCTTGCTCGACCCGCCCGACGCTCGTCGCGAGCAGGTCGTCCCCGAGCACCTGGACGTCCGTCCCTGTAAGGCGGCTCCGGAGCGCGGCGAACCCCTCCCAGTCGTCCTCGGCGAGCGGGTCCTCGACAGAGACGAGTGGGTGACGCTCTGCCCAGCCTGCGACGAGGTCGAGCATCCCCTCGCGGTCGAGCGTCCTGTCGAGGCTCTCGAGGCGGTACTCTCCGACATCGGTGGCGTAGAAGTGCGTTGCGGCCACGTCGACGGCAAACGCGACGTCGTCGAGCGAGGGTTCGTGACCGGCGTCCCGAACCGCCGTCTCGAGCAGCGTGAACGCCCCGTCGACCGACTCTAAGGGCGGCGCGAACCCGCCCTCGTCGGCGACGAGTGGCCGGTCCCCGCCGTCGACGATCCGCTCCCGCAGCGCGCACCGGACAGCGTGTACCGTCTCCAGCGCCTCCGGGTAGGTTTCCGCGCCGACCGGAACAGCGAGGAAGTCCTGTATCTCGACGCCGCCAGTCGCGTGGAGCCCCCCGCTCAGGAGGTTCACCATCGGCAGCGGGAGTCGACCGGGCGCCCGTCCGGCGAGGCCGGCGAAGTACTCGACCAGGGACACGCCGCGGGCGACTGCCGCGGCGTGTGCGACCGCCCCCGAGACCCCGAGAACGGCGTTCGCGCCGAGCCGCGAGAGATCCGCCGTGCCGTCGCACCTCTCCAGCGCCGCGTCGACCGCCTCTTGATCCGTCACGTCCATCCCGCGGACGGCCGGCGCGAGTTCCGCTCGGGCCGCCTCGACGGCTCCTCTCACTCCCCGTCCGCCGTACCGGTCGCCCCCGTCGCGCCGCTCGGCCGCCTCGTGAGCGCCCGTGCTCGCGCCCGCCGGAACGGTGAACACGCCGCGCTGGCGTCCGTCCTCGCTCTCGGCCTCGACCGCGACGCGAACCGTCGGGTCGCCACGCGAGTCAAGCACCTCCCAGGCGTCGACGTCGGCGATCGTGGCGTTCACCCCGCCACCTCCCGGACAAGCGCGACGACCTCGTCGACCGTTCCGGTTCCCTCGCGGAGCGCCCGGAGCGAAATCTCCCGCAGGAGGTCGTCCTCCCCGGCGTCGAGATACCCGACGGGGGACGTTCCGTCGACGCGGGCGAGCATCAGCACCGCGAGCTCCCGGACGGTCTCGCGTTCGACGTCCCAGCCGGACGCCTCGCAGTACGCCGACCAGAGAGTCCGGGCGGCGTCGATACAGGCGTCGAGCCGACCGTCGACGTGGACTGATTTGATGAACAGGTGGTTGAGCACGAACGCGGTGTCGAACGCGGGGTCGCCCCAGTGTGCCACCTCGGGGTCGAGTATCCACCGTCGTCCACTCTCCCGGTCGACAAGGACGTTCTTCGGGCTGTAGTCTCCGTGGACGAGGGTCCGGTCGGCCGCGAGCACCCGTTCGGCCTCGGCGCGGATCCGCTCGCCGACCTCCGGGTGTCGCTCGGCGGTCGTTCGGTGGTAGGGGTCGACCCGGAGCTGGTCGAACGGCGTCGGGTCGGCGAACCGTTCGCGGAGCGCCTCGTCGGCGCTCGCCCGACGGTGGACCGTCCCGAGCAGTCGTCCGAGCGAGCGAGCGACGTCTGCGTCGACCCGGCCCTCGAGCAGTTCTCGCTTCCAGGTCGTCGCGCTGTCGGGCGCACAGCCGAAGACGACGACGTGGGCGTCCTCGTCCTCCCCGAAGACCGCCGGCACGCGGACGTTCTCGAGGCCCGCAGCCTCGACGACGGCGGCGTAGGCGCGTGCGGCGGCAGCCTCGTTGTGGACCCGCGAGACGTCCGCCGGCCAGTCCTCCTCGACGGCGAGATTCGGACGGGGCTGTTTCAGGACGAACGACCGGTCGCCGGCGTCGACCCTGACAACGCGGTTGGAGACGCCGCCACCGAGCGACACCGCACTCGTCTCCGTCCCGCTCTCGTCGACGAGTCCCTGCTCGCGGAGGTACGCCGGCGCCGTCGCGGGCGAGAGCGTGAACGACTGGTCGGACATCGGTCGGGAGGGGTCGCCCCGACGACTTTACTATTACCCCGCTGGGACTGATTCTGCTCGCTCTCTATTCCCCCACAGTAAACTCAAACCGAAGGATACCACAAGCGCCCCGCCCACCGAAATCGTCGTGTGTCCAAACCGTCGTGTCGACCTCGATTACGGAATGCTGAGGGTCGATCCGAAGACGCTCGTGATCCAGCACGAGTACGTCGACGCGATCAGCGGTAGGACGCTCACCGTGGCTGGGGGCACTCTC
>JAQCMY010000139.1 GCA_028274865.1 Haloferacaceae archaeon
ATGGCGAGTCCGCCGAGACCGAAACAGACGCTCCAGAACGGAATCCGGTCGACGACTCGCATGAGCGCGTCGATAGTGGCGTAGCCGACGACCGCGCTGACGCCGAGAGCGGTGAGCGCCGCCGGGGGGCTGATCCCGGGCAATCCGCCTGCGCTGAGAACAGTCAGGGTCGCGGCGCCGACGCTCGCGGGAATCGACAACAGAAACGAGAGCCGGAACGCCGCCGGCGGGTCGTAGCTCCGGAACAACAACGCGCTCGTCGTCACGCCCGATCGAGAAATCCCCGGCAGGATCGCGACGCCTTGGACGGCCCCGACCAGAAGGGAGTCGGCGAGCGTCGGGTCGACTGTCCCTCCCATCGACACCGACTCGGAGGCGAGCTGGAGGACGCCCGTCGCGACGAGCAACACGCCGATACCGGCGATGAACACGCCGCCGGTGAGCTGGCCGGCTACGTCGACGGCGAAGATGTACAACGGAATGCCGACGAGACCGGTCATCGCGCAGGCGACAACGACGTACGAGACGATGGCGTTGTCCCCGTCGTACGCGGCGGCCGGCCGCCACCCCGGCGTCGCTTCCAGTGCCGTCCGTATCTCCGTGCGGTAGTACGTCGCCGCCGAGACGGTCGTGCCGAGCTGTAAGAACAACGCCAGCTGGAGGGCAGCGTCCGGCTCGGTCCCGACCAGCGTGAGGAACAACGCGAGGTTCCCCTGACTCGAGACCGGGAGCCACTCAACGATGCCCTGGACGATCCCGGCGAGGACCGCGACGAGCAGGTCCGTCGTGTTCACGACCAGTAGTGGTGTGATCCACCCACTTAATCGGCGCCGATCCGGCTCGCCGGAGCCGGTGTCCTCACTTCACCTCACGTCTCGTCGTCGGCGTCGTCCTCATCGGCAGAGAACCCCAGCGTGTCGTCGGTAAACAACGACGTCGACGACTCAGTCCGGCCGTCCTCGTCGTCGGCGGCGGTCGGCGATCGGTCCGTCTCGGAGGTCGTTTGTCCGTCCGCCGTCTCGGCTCCACCGTCCGCGTCCCCGCTGGTGGGTTCTGACGCCCCGGCCGACGCCGGCGGTTCTGGCGGCTCGAGCGCAGCGATCGCGAGTTCGACGGGTCGGGTTTCTCGGAGCGTCTCCCAGTCGCGGTCGTCTCGCATGGCGACGAGCCCGCCGGCGGCCACGGCGACGCCGAGCGCGAGCGGCGCGATCGCGGGCCCACCGAGCACGCCGCGAACGGCGACGAGCAGGCCGATTACGGCGGCACCAAGCCCACCCACGCGGAGCGGGGCCGCCCGGACCGCGTCGACGCCTGCGAGTCCGACCGCGACGAGGCGGGAGCCGTTCGCCGCGGCGACGAGCGCGTCGATCACGCGGTCGAGGACGACAAGAAACGGACCAACGGTCCACGTTTCACGGAGATCGATCACGATCACGTCCGGATCGGGCTCGGCGGTCAACCACCTGTAGATCGCGGATCCGCGCACCCACGCGGCGACGCGTCTGCCGGCGGCCCGACCCGCGGCGACGATCGTCGAGCCGGCCACCACAGTCGACTCGTCGCTGGAGGCTCCGGCGTTGGCGCGTCCGGAACCGTCCGTCGGACTCGCGGTCATTTGGCGATCGCCTCCGGCTGGCCGGCAAGCCGGCCGCGACAGCCGCGGTGGCTCGATTGGATGGGGAACACGCTCCGGCAGGGACACCCGAAGCGACCCCTCGGGTCTCGCGTGTGACCGTTAGGAGGGCGGTCGCCGGGGCTCATCTCGCGACGCTCACCACCTCGGCCTCGACGATGACGGTTCCAAGGTCGAGTGTCACCCGCGACCCGCCGCGCAAGGGCTCTCCTTTGAACTGGACGCCCGTCGTCGTCTCGCGGACCTGGAGATCCGCGGTGATCGTCACGTCGCGGTTCACCGGGTGGTCGACGACGTTGACGCTGCCGTTGTCGCCGGTCGCGATGATTATCGAAGGTTCGGTCTCGACGCCGACGACCTCCGCGACGGGGTTTGTCACGGTGCCTTCACGCATCCCCGGCCGGATCGCCTCCGCGCGGTCTTCGCGCACCTCGTTCATCCGGAGCGTCACCGTCCGCGTTGTGGTCTCGCCCAACTGGAGGTCACCGTCGACCCGCTCGATGGTGCCGTCGACGGTGTAGGCGTCCGCGGGCAGGGTGAGCGACTGGCCGCGCCGCAGGGGGACGCCCCCAAACCGGGTCCGACCGCCCTCGCGGTGTGCGTCGACCGTTGTCTCGAGAAACACCCGACTCCGATCGGGGTTGCCGGTCGCGTAGATTGCGACGTCTTCGACGGTGGCGACGGTGCGGCCCGCCAGTCGCACCTCGTCGCCGGCGGCGACCGCGGCCGCGGTCTCGGCGTCGAGCGTGTCGCGAACGATCACGGTCGTCGACTCGCGGTCGAGCGCGTCGTCGCCGCCCACCGCGCGGATCTGCCCGCTCACCTGATACCGGGAGGTTTCGATCGCCAGCGAGCGGCCGAGCCGTGGCGGCGCGCCGGCGTAGCTGATCGATTCCTCGCCGACCTCGCCTTCGAGTGCGACCCGAAGCGTGACGCCGATGTCGTTGCCACGCGGCGTGAGGTGAACGTCGGTGATCGTGAGATTCGAACCGTCGCCGGGGCTGTACGAGTCGCCCTCGTTGATCTCGTTGACGATGTACGTCGGCTGGGTGCCCATATCGAGGGTGGCGTGTGTGGTTCCGCGCTCGGGTTCGGGCGCCGGATCGTCAGAGAAGACGAGCGCGGCGCCCGCGACGAC
>JAQCMY010000144.1 GCA_028274865.1 Haloferacaceae archaeon
GTCAGCGCGAGGACGACGGGGCGTGTCGAGGCGGCCACGGGACCGCCACGCGGGCCGGGTACTTCAATCGCGCCCGCCGATCCGCCAACGCTTAACAGCCGCCGCCGCCAGCGGCGGATATGGACGCGGACGCGGACGCCCTCGACTACGACGCGCTCGGGCTGGTGGCGGGGCTGGAGATACACCAGCAGCTCGACACCGCGACGAAGCTGTTCTGCGGGTGTCCGACCAGCCGGCGCGACCCGGAGGAGGCGGTCCGGCGGTTCACCCGGTATCTCCACCCGACCCGGTCCGAACTCGGCGAACTCGACCGGGCCGCCGTCGAGGAGAGCCGGGTCGACCGCGCGTTCGAGTACCTCGCCTACGACTCCACCTGTCTCGTCGAGGCCGACGAGGAGCCGCCGGGTCGGCTCGACGACGAGGCGCTGACCGTGGCGATGGAGATCGCGGCGCTGCTCGACGCCGCCGTCGTCGACCAGGTCCACGTGATGCGGAAGATCGTCGTCGACGGGTCGAACACGACCGGGTTCCAGCGCTCGGCGCTGGTCGCACGCGACGGGCAGATCGAGACCGAGCACGGAGCCGTCGGGATCGAGGACCTGATGCTGGAGGAGGAGAGCGCGGCCCGGGTCGCCGGAACCGACGACGGTGTCCGGTACGGTCTCGACCGCCTCGGGGTTCCGCTGGTCGAGATCGGCACCGCGCCGGACATCGGGTCGCCGGCGGGGGCACGCGCCGCCGCCGAGCGCATCGGGATGCTCCTCCGCTCGACCGGTGCGGTCAAGCGCGGCCTCGGCACGATCCGGCAGGACGTGAACGTCTCGATCGAGGACGGCGCTCGGGTGGAGATAAAGGGCGTCCAGGACCTCGAGGGGATCGAGACGATAGTCGAGAACGAGGCCCGGCGGCAGGTTGCCCTGGTCGAGATCGCAGCCGAGCTACGCAGCCGCGGCGCGACCGTCGACGACCCCGTCGACGTCGGCGACGCCTTCGCGGAGACGGACTCGGGGGTGATCGCCGGCGCACTCGCCGGCGGCGGCGACGTCCTGGCCGTCCGTCTCGGCGGGTTCGACGGGCTGGTGGGCCGCGAACTCCTCCCGGACCGCCGGCTCGGCACCGAACTCGCGGACCACGCAAAGCGCCACGGCGCCGGCGGTATCTTCCACACGGACGAACTGCCGGGCTACGGCGTCACGTCGGCCGAGGTCGGTGCGCTGCGCGAGGCCGTCGGCGCGGCAGACGACGACGCCGTCGCGCTCGTCGCCGACGACCCGGAGACCGCCGCCCTCGCCGCCGACGCGGTCGCGGAGCGCGCCCGGACCGCAGTCGAGGGCGTGCCCGAGGAGACCCGCGGCGCGAACGACGACGGCACCACCCGGTACCTCCGGCCCCTGCCCGGCGCGGCGCGGATGTACCCCGAGACGGACGTGCCGCCGGTCGACCCGGAGCCGGGCGCGGTCGAGACGCCGGAGCTCCTGACCGACCGCGCCGACCGCTACGCGGCCGAGTACGGTCTCGACGCCGGGCTGGCCGAACAGGTCGCCGACGACGCCCGGATGCCGCTGTTCGAGGCCGCCGTCGACGACGGCGTCGACCCGACGCTCGCCGCGACGACGCTCGTCTCGACGCTGACCGAACTCCGGCGTGACGGGGTCGCCGTCGCGGGGCTGACCGACGACCACCTGCTCGACGCGCTGGCGCTCGTCGACGGCGGCGACGTCCCGCGGGAGGGCCTCGACGGCCTGTTCCGGGCGCTTGCGGACGACCCGTCGAAGACCGCGTCGGAGGCAGCCGAGGCCGCCGGGCTCGGCGGCCTCTCCGACGAGGCGGTTCGCGAGGCCGTCCGCGGCGTCGTCGAGCGAAACGAGACACAGGTTCGCGAGGAGGGGATGGCCGCGTTCTCGGCGCTGATGGGCGAGTGTATGGGCGCGCTCCGTGGAAAGGCCGACGGCGACACCGTGAGCGAGGTGCTGCGCGAGGAGATCGGTCGGGTCGAGGCCGCAGACGCCGACTGACGGCGACACGGCTCAGTCCGGAGTGTCCGTGTCCTCGCGCTCCTCGTCCAGCAGGTAGTGGTCTGCCTCGTCGTACCGCTCGATGAGCTTCTGCCGGTGACGGAGCTGACGGGTCACGCGCCGGGCGACCCCGAGCAGGGTGTGAACCTCTCGCTCCGTCGGGTGTACCCGCCCGACGACCCGGCGGACGAGACGGCGGACGCGCTCGGGGTTACGGTGGTCGGCGGCGTCGAGCAGGTTCGCGACGTAGTCGTGGAGGCGCTCGACCGCCGGCTCAGGCGCGCGTTCGTGCGTCTGGTCGGGCAGCTGTGTCTCGTCGACGGTCAGGTCCCGGAGCGCGTACAGCGTCACCGTCGCGGCCTGCCCGAGGTTGAGGACGGGGTAGTCCGCGCTGGCGGGGATAGAGCAGACCCGGTCCAGCCGCTCGAGTTCGGCGTTCGACAGCCCGGTGCCCTCGCGGCCGAACACCAGTGCCGGGTGGACGGCAGCCGAGCGCAGTTCGTCCGCGAGTGTCGCCGGCGTGGCGAACGGGAACCGGACGTGTCGGCGGGCGTCCTCGCCGGTGACCGCGGTGAAGCCGACGGTGTAGAACTCGCGGACGACCGCGTCGAGGGTCGTCTCCGTCGCGCCGGGCAGCACGTCCTCGCGGGCGTGGCCGGCGAAGCCGTACGCCTCGCCGCCCGGCTCGAGCGGCGGCGGGTCGACGAGCCGGAGGTCCGAGAGCCCGAAGTTCTTCATCGCGCGGGCGACGGTGCCGACGTTACCGGGGGTCTCGGCGTCGACGAGGACGACGACGGGCGTGCGGTCCGCCGTCGCGTCCGCGTCGCCGGTCATCTGTCGCCCGGGTAGTCGGCGTCCAGGTCGAGGTCCGACCCGGCGAGGTCGGCAGTCGTGACCGGCTCGTCGGCCTCGCCGTCGTCCTCGTCCTCCAGCAGGTCACGCAGGTCGACCCGGTCCAGCTCCACGCCGGCCTCCAGCTCCGCCTGTAGCTGCGCCGGGTCCGGTGGCTCCGGCAGAGCGTCGGGGTCGGTCGCGACGTGTTCGACGCCGGCGTAGCCGTCGGGGGCCCGTTCGCCGTCGGCGAACCAGTCGTGGAACGCGCCGCGGAGGCTCGGTTCGCCGCGGTGGGCCGTGCCGCCGGCCTCGCGAAACCAGTAGACGAAGTCGGCCTCGTGGGCGTCACAGAGGAGGACCTCGGCGCCGGGTTCGCCGTAGACGACGCGGGCCTGTCGGCAGGGCTCGCGCTCGCCGTGGACGAGGTAGCAGGCGTCACAGGGCCGCTCGACGAGGTCGGCGAGCCGAACCAGCCGCTCGCGGTCGTCGCGGGGCATCTCGGAGAGCGGGCGGAACCGGCCCTCCTCGTCGAACACCGCCTCCTCGTCGAACCGCCAGCCCCGGAGGCCGACGCTCACCTTCGGCATACTCGCCGTTCCCGCCGGGCGGGCAAAAGCGGCGCGGGACCGCCTTCGCCGGACATTTGACTCCCGACCCCGTGGCGCTCCCATGCGAACAGTCGACGCAGCCGGCCTGTCGGTCGGCGAGGGGCACCCGCCGCGGATCATGGGCGTGCTGAACGTGAGCGTGGAGTCGCCGTACGACCCGAGCGTCTTCGCCGACGCGGACGGCGCCGCTGCCCACGTCGATCGGCTCGTCGACGAGGGCGCGGACATCGTCGACGTCGGGCTCGCGACGGCGAACAAGCGGGTCGAGCCGCTCACCGCAGCGGAGGAGCTAGAGCGGCTCGACACCGCCTGCGCGGCGGTCGAACGGGCCGACGCCGACGCGGTGTGGTCGATCGAGACGCGCTACGCCGAGGTGGCCGCGGCGGCGCTCGACGGCCCATACGAGATGGTCAACGACGTCTGTGGCTTCGCCGACCCGGAGATGCCGCGGGTCTGTGCGGAGCGGTCGGCGCCCGTCGCGAAGATGGCGAGTCCGCCGGACCTGACCCGTCCCGGCGCCGTCGAGACGACAGACTGGGCAGCGCGCCGGTCGCCCGAGTGGGCCGCCGAGGCCGACTACGTCGACCAGGTGTACGAGGCGCTCGCACAGAACGGCTTCACGGACAAGACGATGGTCGACCCGGCCTTTGGCGGGTGGAGCGAGGCAAAGACGCGCGACCACGACCGCGAGACGTTCCGCCGGCTCCGGGAGTTCCGCGGCTACGACCGGCCGGTCCTCGTCTCGATCAACCGGAAGAGCTTCCTGAAGGAGCTGGTCGGCCGCTCGACGGAGGAGGCCCTGCCCGTCTCGCTCGGCGCTACCGCGCTCGCGGTGGCGCGCGGCGCCGACGTGGTGCGGACCCACGACGTCGCCGAGACGCGCGACGCGGCGCTCGTCGGCCACGCCTTCCGGACCGAACTGGTGCGCCACGAGGGCACGGTCGAGGTGGTCGAGCGGGACGTCCGCCGGCCGGCGGAGACACGCCGACACCTCGACCGCATCGACGCAGCCGGCGCCGCCGCCGACGCCGGGACGCGGGTGTACGAGCTGTCGGGGCTGGACGACGAGGACAGGGAGACGCTCCGCGACGCCGCCGGCGGGACCGGCGCGGCGGTCGCGCCCGGGAGGGGCCCACGCGACGACGCCGCGCTCGTCGTCGGCGGGCCGGGCTCGGTCGCGAGGCTCGCCGCGGGGGTGCGGGCGTCCGGGCACGACGGGCTGACGGCGGCGTTCGACGCCGTCGAGCGGGGGCTGTAAGAGAAAACTTATGCCACGTGCTGGTATAAATCGCGTCCGGACGCCGGCGAGGCACGCGGGTAGGGGTACTTGGTGCCACGTCGGCGCACATCTTCAGCCCGGTGAGCCGTAGCCGTGGAGTTCTCGACGTGGGAGCCGGTGTACGAACTGGTGCTCGCCGACCTCGGCTACGACAGGGAGGGCGACGAACGGGTCCGTGACCGGCTGGCGGCGTGGGCCGAGCCGTTCGACGCCGGTCGTCTCCCGGCGGCGGGCGGGGCGGTTGCGGTCGTCGCTCCCGGACCGTCGCTCGCCGGCGACCTCAGCCGCGTCGACGACGCCGACAGAGTCGTCGCGGCGTCGAGCGCCGCCGACCGTCTGCTGGCGACGGGTCGACGGCCCGACATGGTCGTCACCGACCTCGACGGGACACCCGCGACGGCAGCCGCGCTCTCGCGGGCCGGCACCCCCGTCGCCGTCCACGCTCACGGCGACAACGCCCCGGCGCTCGACCGCTGGCTCCCGGCCTGCGACCCGGCGAACGTGCTCGCCACGACACAGGCAGCGCCCGTCGGTCCGGTCGTGAACCACGGCGGCTTCACCGACGGCGACCGGGCGGCCTTCCTCGCGGACGCGTTCGGGGCCGACCGGCTGACGTTCGTCGGCTGGGACCTCGACGACCCGACCGTCGGGGCGGAGAAGCGTGCGAAACTCGGGTGGGCGCGGCGGCTGCTCCGGTGGCTGGCCTCGCGCCGCCAGCAGCCGCTCTGCCTCTAAGGGCCGGGGGTGGGGTGTCGACCCGGCGCCACCGACAGGTTCTCGTCTGTCCCGCCTCTGGCGCGGCCATGCAGGTTTTCTGGCACCGGCGTGACCTCCGGTGTCACGACAACCGCGGGCTGGCGCTCGCGTCGGGGCTGACGGGCGACGCCGACGGGCCGGCGCTCCCGCTGTTCGTCTTCGACGACGCGGTTCTCGCGCACGGCTCGCCGCCACGGGTCCGGTTCATGCTCGACGCGCTCGCGTCCCTGCGCGAGGCGTACCGCGACCGTGGGAGCGACCTCGTCGTGCGCCGGGGCGACCCCCGCGAGGCCGTGCCGCGGGTCGCGGCGGAGTTCGGCGCCGACCGCGTCGTCTGGAACCGCGACTACTCCGGGCTGGCGCGGGAGCGCGACGCGGACGTGCGGCTGGCGCTCGACGACGCCGGGGTCGACCGCGAGTCCGTCCACGACCACCTCCACCACGAGCCGGGCTCCATCACGACGAACGCGGGCGACACCTACTCCGTCTACACCTACTTCGGGAAGAAGTGGCACGACCGCGAGAAGGAGGAGCCGTACCCCACGCCGGCGGGCGAAGGCCTCGCCGCCGTCGACGGCGACCCGCTGCCGTCGATGGCGGCCCTCGGGTTCGACGACCCGGTCGGGGAGGTGCCCGAGGCGGGCCACGACGCCGCGCGCGCACGGCTCGAGGCGTTCTGTGACGGTCCGATCGAGCGGTACGAGGAGGCACGCGAGTACCCCGCCCGCGACGACACGTCGCGGCTCTCGGCGGACCTGAAGTGGGGGACACTCGGCGTACGCGAGGCCTACGCGGCGACCGCCGAGGCGATGGCGCGCGCGGACGACGACGCCGCCGAGTCGGTCGAGGAGTTCCAGTCCCAGCTGGCGTGGCGGGAGTTCTACGCCCACGTCCTCGCGGACGAGCCACGGGTGGTAACGGAGAACTACAAGGACTACGAGAATCCGATCGAGTGGCGCGACGACGACGAGGCCCTGCAGGCGTGGAAGGACGGCGAGACGGGCTATCCGGTCGTCGACGCCGGGATGCGGCAGCTCAGGCGCGAGGCGTTCATGCACAACCGGGTGCGGATGATCGTCGCCTCGTTCCTGACGAAGGACCTCCTGCTCGACTGGCGCGAGGGGTACGACCACTTCCGGGCGATGCTCGTCGACCACGACACCGCGAACGACAACGGCGGCTGGCAGTGGGCGGCCTCGACGGGCACCGACGCCCAGCCGTACTTCCGCATCTTCAACCCGATGACACAGGGCGAGCGGTACGACCCCGACGGCGAGTACGTCCGCGAGTACGTCCCCGAGCTCCGCGGCGTCGACGCCGAGACGATCCACTCGTGGCACGAGCTGAGCGACGCAGAGCGGACGGCGGCGGCGCCGGACTACCCCGGGCCGATCGTCGACCACGCCGAGCGCCGGGAGGCCGCGCTGGCGATGTTCGAACGGGCGCGCGGCGAGGCAGACTGAGCGCCGACGAGGGGCGGTCCTCCTCAGGCCGGCGCGACTGTCCCGCCGGACTCGGCCATCTGCCAGACGACCAGCGCGCCCGCCGCGCCGAGGGCGACCGCGAAGGCAAAGAGGGGCCCGAAGCCTCCGGCGGTGGCGACCAGCTCTCCGGCCACGACCGGGGCGACGAACGACCCCAGCCACCCGGCCACGCTGGCGATCGAGACGGCCGTCCCTGCGGCCTCAGGGTCGACGAGCTCCCGGATCGACTGGTACATGATCCCGATCTGGAGCTGAATGAACACCCCCGCGAGGACGAGGCCCCCGACCAGCACCGCGACCGTCGTGCTGTAGGACATGGCGGCTGCCAGCACGGTCGCGCCGACGAACGAGGCGGCGAACACGGGCCGCCGGCGCCGACCCAGCACGGCGTCGGAGAGCCACCCGCCCGCGGGCCGGGCGAGAACCCCGACCGCGGGAAACAGCGCGACGAACGCCCCGCTCTCCGCGAGCGAGACCCCGAACCGGCGGGTGATGTACGTCGGCATCCACGAGTTGAACACCATGTACAGCGAGTAGCCGAGAGTCGTGACGACGACGACCGTCCACACGTTCCGGTTGCTCACCACCCGCTCGAGGTCGGCGAGTGTCACCGGCGCCGTGGCCGTCTCGACCCGCGAGACCCGTCCGACCGCGGCGTAGAGCACGAGCGACGTCGCCAGCACCGCGGCCCCGAAGACCGGAAACACCCCGGGCCAGCCGACAGCCGCGGCGAGGCGTGGCGCGCCGAGCTGGCCGAGTGCGTACCCGGCTGGGTAGCCCGAGACCATCACCGACGTCGCCGTCGCCCGCCGGTCGGGGGGGAACGTGCTCGAGGCGACGTCGATACTGACGACCCACAGGACGAACATCCCGACGCCCGCGAACAGCCGCGAGGCGATCAGCAGCGAGACGCTCCCCGCGCTCGCGGCGACCCAGTCGCCGACGCTACCGGCGAGGAGGACGGCCGCCGCAGCCGGGACGGCAACGCGGGGCTCGACGCGGTCGAGGTAGACGCCGACTGGAATGCCGACAACCGTCGCGGCGACCTGTGGGGTCGAGACGAGTGCGGCAGCCGTCGCCTCCGTGACCTGGAGGTCGGCCATCACCAGCGTGAGGATACTGGCGGGCGCGATCAGGTACGCGCCGACGAACAGGAGCACCAGCCATCCGGCCGCGAGCGTCACCAGCCGCCACTCCGAACCGCCGTCGGCGTCACGGGCCTCGGTCGGGCTGGTGTCCAACACTCGCCGTCTCACCGGGGGGCGAGAATAATCCTACCGGTCGCGTCGTGACGCCGGACGGCCGCAGGACTAACGCCGGTCGCCCCGTCTATGGAGTGTGCGCGTCACTGTCCTCTGTTACGACGGCTTCGACGAACTCGACGTCGTCGGCCCGTACGAGGTGTTCCAGGCAGCAGCCGACCGGGGTGCCGACCTGCCGGCGCGGCTCGCGACGCTCGACCCGGCAGAGCGCGTCACCGCCGCCCACGGCCTGCGGGTCGAGCCGGACGGGTCGCTCCCGGAGCCGGGCGCGCCGGACGCGCCGGAGCTGCTCGTCGTCCCCGGCGGGGGCTGGAACAGCCGGAGCGGGGCGGGCGCGTGGGCGGAGGCCGAGCGCGGGGTGGTTCCGGACGCCGTCGCGGCACACCACGCCGCCGGCGCGACGGTCGCGGGGGTGTGTACCGGCGGGATGCTCCTCGCACGCGCCGGCCTGCTCGACGGACGCCCGGCGACGACCCACCACGGTGCGCTCGACGACCTGCGCGCGACCGACGCCGAGGTGCGCGAGGAGCGGGTCGTCGACGACGGGGACGTGTTGACGGCGGGCGGCATCACCTCCGGTATCGACCTCGCGCTCCACGTCGTCGAGCGCGAGACGGGGGGCGGGGTCGCCGACGCGGTTGCCGCGAACATGGAGTACGCGCGGCGCTAGCGAACCCGGAGCAGGCCGACGAGACGGCAGGCCGCGGCGCCGCCGAGGGCGGCCAGCCCGGGCCACGCGGCGCGGGAGGAGGCGGCGCCGGCGGGCAGGAGCGCGACGGTGTAGCCGAACACCGTCGCCGTGACGGCGAGACCGACGACCGCACGCGAGAGCGTGAAGTCGTCGCGGAGCGCCGCCGTCGCCGCGAGGACGGCGTCGAAACAGGCACTCGCGGCCACCTGCCAGGCCGGCCACCGCGCCGACGCCGCGCCGGCGGGCGAGCGCCGTGGCGAGGCGGCTGCCGGACACGCTCGGCTGTGCCCGACGGCGGCTGGTACGTCCGCTCGTGTCGCGCCGGAGACGGATCGTGCGCCGCAGTACCACGCCGGGTCAATCTTTAATCGTGTGGCCACCAATGAGAAGACGAGGCGACTCATCTATGAGCCAAGCAACTGAGGCCGAGTACGAACTCGACCCGCTCCCGTACGACTACGACGCCCTCGAACCGCATATCTCCGAACAGGTGGTCCGCTGGCACCACGACACCCACCAGCAGGGGTACGTGAACGGCTGGAACAGCGCCGAGGACACGCTCGCCGAGAACCGCGAGAGCAGCGAGTTCGACGACTCCGCAGGCGCGATTCGCTCCGTGACCCACAACTCGTCCGGACACATCCTCCACGACCTGTTCTGGCAGAACATGTCGCCGGAGGGCGGCGACCGGCCCGAGGGTGCGCTCGCGGACCGGATCGTCGAGGACTTCGACTCCTACGAGGCGTGGGAGGGCGAGTTCCGTGCCGCCGCGTCTGACGCGAGCGGCTGGGCGCTCCTGGTCTACGACACGTTCTCGAACCAGCTCCGGAACGTGGCGGTCGACAACCACGACGAGGGCGCGATCTGGGGCGGTCACCCGGTCCTCGCCTGCGACGTCTGGGAGCACTCGTACTACTACGACTACGGTCCGGCCCGCGGCGACTTCCTCGACGCGTTCTTCGAGGTCGTCGACTGGACGGAGCCACACGCCCGCTTCGAGCAGGCGGCCGAGCTGTTCGAGTAGACGGCGAGTACGAGGGCCCACAGGCCCACACGCGGTTTTTTACACAAGGCTCACAGCGGTGCGCCTCGCCGATCCGGCGTGTCCGTCGTTCCCGCACAGACACTCGACGTCGGGTGGGTCGCGCTCGCCGCGCTCTTTTTCGGCCCCGGCGCCGTCGCCGGCCTGCTCTGTGCGCCGTTTCTCGTCGCGGAGCGCCTCCGCGCGCTGTGTCGCGCGCTCCCGCCGGGCGAGACCGTCGTCGTGCCGTACGCCGCCGCCGCCCTCGCCGGGTCGCTCCCGTACGTCGCCGGGACGCTCCTCGTGCTGTCGGAGACCGCCGACGCCGCCCGCGGCGCCGCGGCGTCGAACGCGCTCGTCGGCCTGCTCGTGGCGCTCTCGGTCTGCTACGTCGTCGGCGTCCCGCTCCTCGCCGGGGTGGCGCTCCCGTTCGCCGGCGTGGACTGGGACCCGACGGGCTACGGGCTGGGGACGTGGGCGCTGCTGGGCGCCCTCGGCGCCGCGTACGCGACGGTGTTTACCGTCCCGCTCGCCCTGTTCGCCCTGGTGCTGGCGTTTCCGGCGTGACGCCAGCGTTTACGCCGCGGCGCCACGACCGGCAGCCGTGCCCAGAGCGAAAGCGGAGTTCGACCGACGCTACCCCTACGAGGTGTACGAGCCGGCGGAACTGCTCGAGCCGGACGCGATGTACCGCGTCGACGAGGTGGCGCGGCTGATGCAGGACCTGCCGCCGACGGCCGACCTCGACCCGGAGACGGAAGACCGGCTCATTGCGTGGACGGTACCGTGGCTGTTCGCCCACCGCGACGCGCTGTGTATCTCGGACCCGACGGGCGACGAGCCGGGCTACTTCGGGCTCCGGGAGGAGCGCGACGACGGCGCCGACACGGTGGGAACGACGAACGGCGACGGAGGACCGGACGAGGCGTAGCGACGCCGCCCGTCCGCGGGGGAGGGGTTTTATGATCGCGCTGCCCCCGGAACTGGCCATGGAGGTTCGACTGCTGGAGGCAACAGACGACCCCGAGGAGGTGGTCTGTCGGGCGGCGCGAAACGACTACATGAGCGAGTTCAACGCAGACCTCGACTTCGAGGAGGCGATGGCGGGCATCGAGGGCGACGGTCTCGAGGAGAAACAGCGCACGCTGATCGGACACCTGCTCGACCACGGTCACTTCGGGCCGTTCGAACACCCGCAGGCCACCTTCGCCGTCGAGGGGATGAGTCGGTCGTGTATGGCACAGATCACTCGCCACCGGCACGTGAGCTTCGACGTCCAGTCGATGCGGTACGTGAGCTTCGACGAGGTCGACCCAGAGGCCGTCGAGGAGGGCGCACTCGTCGTCACGCCGCCCTCCGTCACCGACCCGGACTGGGTCGGGCGCAACCAGTCGACGGGGGCCGTCGACGAGGAGACCCGCGAGCGCCGCGAGGCGGTGTTTCGCCGCTCGGTCCGGCAGTCCGTCGAGGACTACCAGGAGCTGCTGGAGCTCGGGCTGCCACCCGAGGACGCGCGGTTCGTCCTCCCGATCGGCACCGGCGTGAACGTCGTGATGAGCATGAACGTCCGGATGCTGATGCACGTCGCCGACATGCGCGCGGCGGCGGACAGCCAGTGGGAGGTTCGCGGCATGACAGAGGAGCTGCTCGACCTCGCGGCGGAGTGGTGTCCGATCACCTTCGACCACTACGAGCGCGAGATGAAGGGCCGGAAGAACCGGCTGGCGCCCTGACGCCGGTCGGACCGGGTGGGCAGAGTCAACTACCCCACCCTGAGCGCCTTCGGCGCTTGGAGGGTGGGGCTTGCGTGCGGCGTCTCGGCGTGGGACTCACGCCGACGAAAGCCACTTGTGGCGCAGGGCCAGGCGCCAGTGTCGATTTAACTAGCCGTGGCCTCCACTCCACTCTCCCCCGCGATTGAGCTCACGGGAGACGGAGAGACACGCGGCGTCACGTTCGATTCGACGGTCTGGCTTTCGGGGCCGGTTGACGGCGACCCGTCCATGCCGAGAAACGCACCGTGGCCCCGTTGGCACGCCAGCCCTCGCGGACCGTCTGTGGCCCGTCACGGAGAGTCAGATGACGGTCGTGCCCGGTGCTAAAGGTTCGCACGCGCTCCTCCCCTCTCCACTCGCTCGCTTCGCTCGCTCGTTGAGGAAGTGGACTCCGCGCGACCAGTTAGTTGAAGGGCCGGCCAGCCGGCTATCCGTCGATGCGTCAGGACGACCTCGTCTCCGCGACCGGCCTCGCCCGTGCGGACGTGGAGACGGTCTTGGACCGTGCCGCCGAGATCGCGGCTGACCCGGGGTCGTGGCGCGAGCGCCACGCCGGGGCCCTGCTCGCGCTGTGTTTCTTCGAGCCCAGCACCCGGACCCGCATGAGCTTCGACGCCGCGATGAAGCGCCTCGGGGGCGACACCGTCGACATGGGGCCGGTGGAGTCGTCGTCGGTGAAGAAAGGCGAGAGCCTCGCGGACACGGTGCAGGTGATCGAGGGCTACGCCGACGCCCTCGTGCTCCGGCACCCGAAGGAGGGCGCGGCGCGGATGGCAGCCGGGTACGTCGACGTGCCGCTGATAAACGCCGGCGACGGCGCCGGCCAGCACCCGAGCCAGACGCTCCTCGACCTGTACACGATGCGGGAGGCGACGGGGCTCGACGGCGTGACGGTCGGGATGCTCGGCGACCTGAAGTACGGCCGGACGGTCCACTCGCTCGCGGAGGCGCTGACGGAGTTCGACGCAGAGATGCACTTCGTCAGCCCCGAGAGCCTGCGCCTGCCCGAGTCGGTGCGGTACGACGTCGAGTCCGCCGGCGGCGCGGTGCGCGAACACGAGTCGCTCGGAGCGGTACTGCCGGACCTCGACGTGCTGTACGTCACGCGCATCCAGCGCGAGCGGTTCCCGGACGAGTCCGAGTACCGCGCGGTGGCCGGCGAGTTCCGTATCGACGAGGCGACGCTCGCGGACGCCCGCGACGACCTGACCGTGATGCACCCGCTCCCGCGCGTCGACGAGATAGACGCCGCCGTCGACGACACCGACCACGCCCGCTACTTCCGACAGGCACACAACGGCGTGCCCGTACGGATGGCCCTCCTCGACCTCCTGCTATGACCGGCGACGAACCACAGCTGCGCGTCAGCAAGATCAGGAGCGGCACCGTCATCGACCACGTCGCCGCCGGACAGGCGCTGAACGTCCTCGCGATCCTCGGCATCGACGGCTCCGGCGGCGAGTCGGTGTCCGTCGGCATGAACGTCCCCTCCGGTCGGATCGACCGCAAGGACGTCGTCAAAGTGGAGGGGCGAGAGCTGTCGCCCGCCGAGGTGGACGCCCTCTCGCTGATCGCGCCGGAGGCGACGATCAACATCATCCGCGACTACGAGGTGGTCCACAAGACCCGTGTCCAGCGACCGACGGCCGTCACGGGCGTCCTGGAGTGTCCGAACCACTCCTGTATCACGAACGCGGGCGAGCCGGTCGACTCGGAGTTCGACGTCCTCGAGGAGGGCGTGCGATGTCGCTACTGCGAGACGATCCTCCGCGAGGAGATCGCGGCACAGATCGGGACCTGACCCCGTAACCGATTAGTAGCCCTTCGGCGTAACGGGCGCCATGTCTGGCAAGGCGAAGCTCGTGCTCCTGCTCGTCCTCGTGGCCGTCGTCTACGTCGTCGTCGCCGGCGGCGGCGACCCGATCGAGGTCGAGGTAGAGGAGTAAGCGGCAACGTTAGGGGCACGCGGCCCGTCGGTCTGCCGTGTACGGCGTCGTCACACGCCACGAGGCGGAGGTGGACTGGCCGGCGTTCGACCTCGGCCACTACGAGGTCAAGGACGTCTCCGGGACCGCCTCGGAGCCGGTCGCGGGCGCGGTCAACACCCTCTCGGCGTTCGCCGACAACGCCGCGGCGCACGAGGACCCGGACCTCGTGCCGCTGAGCGCCGACGGCGAGCGCGCAACCGCCGACCGACAGTACTTCGACTGGTCGTTCGTCTGCCCCTCACACGAGGCCTACCGCGAGGGGCTGCTGGAGATGGTCGACGACTGTGTCGCGGCGGCGCCCGACGTCCGCCTCGACGACGTCGGCTTTCCACGGCCCGAGTACTGCCACTGTAGCCGGTGTGACGCCGCCTTCGCCGCGAGCGACCACGCCGACCGGGGCGACTGGCGTGCCGGCGTCGTGACCCGGTTCGTCGACGACGTCCGGGAGCGCGTGTCGGGCGACCTCTCGCTCGCGGTCCACCCCGACCCCTACCCCGGTCACCTGCGCGAGCGGGCGGGGGTCGACCTCGACGCGCTGGCGCCGCTCCTCGACCGCGTCGTCGTCCCCTTGTACGACACCTCGTACGGCACGACGTACTGGCTGGAGTCGCTGGCCAAGGGGTTCGAGAGCCGGCTCGACGACGGGGTCAGGCTCGCGGTCGAACTGTACGCCGTCGACGTCGACGTCGACGCCCTCGTCCACGCGACGGAGGTGGCGGCGGCCTACGCCGACGACGTCTTCTTCGGCTACGACGCCTCGAACGCCACCGCCGCGCTCCGCCGGATGCGCGCCGACGCCGAGTCGGGCGTCACCCACCGACCGGACGAGGACGCGTGACCGTCCGCGACGGGCCCGTCCGGCACCCGGACAACCGCGAGCCGACAGACCACGAGGGGCCGTGGCTCGCGGTCCTCGGCGCCGTCGCCGTCGGGTGGACGCTCCTCTTCGCCCTCGACCGGACGCTCCTGACCGACGGCACCCTGCTCTGGGCGACGGTCCGGCTGCTCCGGTCGCTCGTCCTCGCGCCCGTCGCCGCCGCGGCGCTCTACCAGGACACCCGCGCGCTCGACGGGCGGGGCGTCGACGTCGGCTGGCTCCGGTTCGGCTACGCGCTCGCGGCGCTGCTCGTCCCGCCGACGGCCCTCGGCTACCTGCTCCACCGGTACGCCCGGACGTAGCGCGGGTCAGCCGGGGTCGTCGTCGAACGCCGTCCCCGCCAGTCCCGGGGCCACAGGGACCTGGACCGACCCGTCGACGACCGGCGCGGGGTCGGGGTAGAGGTCCTCGGCGAGCATACCGGCGGTCGCCAGTCCACACGCCGGGACGGTCGGGAGCGCGGCGGCGGCGTGGACCGCCGCGGTGCGGGCGACGACGGCGTCTATCGTCGTCGTCACGACGGCGTCGACGCCCGCCTCGCGGGCCCGTCGTGCCGCGGCCACGGCGCGGTCCGGGCCGCCGAGCGCCATCGGCTTCAGGACGAGGACGTCCGCGGCGTCCGCCGCGAGCGCCCGGTCGACGCCGTGTTCGGCGAGCGACTCGTCGAGCGCGACCGGCACGGAGGTCGCCTCGCGGAGGCGGCGGTGGCCGTCGAGGGCCGCCGCGGGGAGCGGCTGTTCGACGTACGCGAGGTCCAGCGGCGCGAACGCGTCGAGCGCCTCGCGGGCACGGGCCTCGTCCCACGCGCCGTTCGCGTCGGCCCGGAGCGTCGCGTCCGGCACGGCGTCGCGGACCGCGCGCAGCCGCTCGGTGTCCGCCGCGACCGAGCGCGAGCCCACCTTCACCTTCAGGCGGTCGAGGCCCTCGGCAGTCGCCTCGCGGGCGCGCGCTGCCGTCCGCTCGGGCGGCGCGTCGCCGAGCGTCGCGTTCACCGGCACGCGGTCGGCGGGCACGCCGTCGGCGAGCCGAGCGGCGAGGGACTCGCCGTCCCCCCGTGCGGCGGCGTCGAGCCGTGCCGTCGCCAGCCCGTGTCGCGCCGCCGGCGGCAGGCCGTCGAGCGCCGTCGCCGCCGTCGCGCCGTCGAGCGCCGTCAGCGCCTCGTCGAGCGGTTCGGTCCAGCCCGAGAGCGGCGTCGTCTCGCCGACACCCGGCTCGCCGTCGACACGGACCCGGACCAGCGCGCCCTCGCGGGCCTCGATGCGCCCGCGCGCCGTGTCGAGTGGCTGCCCGAGGGCGAGCGAGAACCGCGTGACCCTCACAGCGCCAGCCCCACGGCGAACAGCAGGGCGTGAAGCGCGAGCAGCTGGCCGGCGCGCTCCAGCGCGGGGTTGAGCGCCGTGCCTGCCGTCTCGGTCAGCAGCGGCCGGGCGACGAGCGCCGCGACCGGGAGCGAGAGCAGCGGAAGGAGCGCCGGGAGTCCGTGGCCCGTCACGGCGAAGTAGACGGGCACGAGGTACGCGAGCGCGAGCAGACCGACGTACTCGGCGCGAGCGGCGCGGAGGCCGAACCGGACCGCGAGCGTCTGCTTGCCCGTCTGCGCGTCCTCGTCCATGTCGCGGACGTTGTTCACGACGAGGACGTTCGTCGCGAGGGCGCCGGGCGCGGCGCCGGCGACGACGGCGTCGAGCGGGAGCGTCCCCGGCGGCGGGAGGAGGTGGAGGCCGGCGACGAGGCTCGCGGCCTGGACGTAGAACGTCCCGGCGACGGCGACGAGGCCGAAGAAGACGAAGACGAACGGGTCGCCGAGACCGTTGTAGCCGAGCGGATACGGCCCGCCGGTGTAGGCGACGCCCGACGCGACCGAGAGCAGACCGACGACGAGAATCGGCAGACCGCCGACCCAGACGAGGGAGGTTCCGGCGGCGACGGCGGCGCCGAACGTGAGCCACGTCGCGCGTCGGACCGCCGCGGGGTCGATCAGCCCCGACGCGGTAACGCGGGTGAACCCCTGGCGGTCCTCCGTGTCGGCGCCCTGGACGCCGTCGTAGTAGTCGTTCGCGAAGTTCGTCCCGACCTGAATCAGCGCCGCGCCGACGAGTGCCGCGAGCGCCGGGAGCGGCGCGAAGACGCCCGCTCCGAGCGCCAGCCCGGCCCCGACGACGACGGGAGCAGCCGCCGCCGGGAGCGTCTGTGGACGGGCGGCCATCAGCCACGCGCGGCGGCGGGAGACCTCCTCTGCCGTCATCGTCGGCCGATTGGACGCCGACCGCAAAGCGCCTACGGTCGCTCGGCTGTCAGTAGTGCCACGGCACGTCGGAGAAGTCCGGGTCCCGCCCCTCGAGGAACGCGTCCCGTCCCTCCGCGGCCTCGTCGGTCATGTACGCGAGCCGCGTCGCCTCGCCCGCGAACACCTGCTGGCCGACCAGCCCGTCGTCCGCGAGGTTGAACGCGTACTTCAGCATCCGCATCGCCGTCGGCGACTTCGAGGCCATCCGGTCGGCGAGCTCGAGGGCGCGGTCCTCCAAGTCGTCGTGTGACACCGCCTCGTTCGCCATCCCCATGTCGACGGCCTCCGCGGCGTCGTAGGTCTTGCCACAGAAGAAGAGCTCGCGGGCGCGCTTCTGTCCGACCTGTCGCGCGAGGTACGCCGACCCGAACCCGCCGTCGAAGCTCGCGACGTCGGGGTCGGTCTGGAGGAACGCCGCGTGGTCCGCGCTCGCGAGCGTCAGGTCACAGACGACGTGGAGCGAGTGGCCGCCGCCGACGGCCCAGCCCGGCACGACGGCGACGACGGGCTTCGGCATGAACCGGATGAGCCGCTGGACTTCGAGGACGTGGAGGCGCCCGGCACGGGCCTCGCGCACGAGGGAAGCGTCGCTCTCGTCGGCCTCGTCGTCGTCCCGGTACTCGTAGCCCGACTCGCCGCGGACAGACTGGTCGCCGCCGGCGGAGAACGCCCGCCCCCCGTCCTCTGCGGGGCCGTTCCCGGTCAGGAGGACACAGCCGACGTCGGCCTGCTTGCGGGCGTGGTCCAGCGCCGCCGCGAGCTCGTCGACGGTGCCGGGCCGGAAGGCGTTTCGCCGCTCCGGCCGGTCGAAGGCGATCCGGACCGCGTCGACGTCCGTTCCGCGGTGGTAGGTCACGTCGTCGAACTCGTCGGTCACCTCGGTCCAGCGGTCGGGGTCGAACGTCTCCGAGACGGTGTCCATATACGCTTCCGGCGCGGGGGCGCACAAGAACCTGCCTCCCCCGCGGCGGGTCGTTCCACAGACCCGGACGACCCTGCCGGCGCCCTCCGGGCGGACGACGCCGCGGTGCCGTGGCGCCGCGCCGCTCGGGGTCGCCGTCGGCGAGGTGTCGACCTGCCGGCCCCCGGCCACGCGGAGGTCCTCGCGCGCGGCGAGCGCCCGCCGCGCCGGCAGCGCGAGCGGGCCGCCGGGCGCGGTGAGCAACGCGAGGGGAAGGCGACGAGCTCGACAGCCGTGCCGACCGTGTGTCACAGCCGCCCGGAAATCGACGACGGCGTGTGTGTACCCGGTCAAGTCGCCTCTGTCACCTGCTCGACGACCCGGTCGCGCAGGGCCTCGCGGGTCCGGTGGCTCGACTCGGCGTCGAACGAGACGCGCAGGAGGTCGCTCCCGGGCGTCGTCACGGACCGCTCGTACGCGTCACCGAAGCCCTCCGGGGCGACGGCCTCGACGTCGAGGTCGTACAGGTCGCCGAGCGGCGCGAAGTCGAGGCCGTGGGGCGTGCGGAACTGCTCGGTGAACGGCGGGTCGAACGCCTCGACCGGGAGCTTGTGGAAGATACCGCCGCCGTCGTTGTCGACGAGGACGACGGTGGCGTCGACGCCACAGCGCTCCAGGGCGAGCAGGCCGTTGGCGTCGTGGTAGAGCGCGAGGTCACCGACGACGAGCGTGAGCGGGTCGGGCGTCGCGTCGCCGGCTCCGAGCGCCGTCGAGACGACGCCGTCGATACCGCTCGCGCCGCGGTTGCCCAGGGTCGTCAGGGTCGTCGTCGACGGCGCGCCGAAGCGGTCGAGGTCGCGGACCGGCATCGAGTTCGACACGACGAGGGTCGAGGGGTCGGGCGCGCGGTCGGCGACCGCCGCGAGGACCCGTCCCTCGTGGACGGTCTCGTCCGTGGCGGCGTCGTGGGCCTCGCGCGCGAGGCGGTCGGCGCGCTCCCACCGCTCGACCCACGCGGCGTCGACGGCGGGGGTCGCCCGCTCGGCGACGCGGGCGGCGAGCCGCGAGGGGTCGGCGACGACGAGGTCGGTTGCGGCGAACTCGGCCTCGCGCCACCCGCCAGCGGGGTCGACGACGAACTGGCGCGCGCCGGTCGCGGCGAGATATCGCCGCAGGCGCTTCGAGGTCGGCGACGCGCCGACGCGGAACACCACGTCGGGGTCGGGCCACGCCGCCGTCGCCGCCGAGTCGACGTAGGCGTCGTAGGCGCCGACGACCGGCGTCGTGCGGACGTGACCGCCGAACCGGAGCCCCGAGAGCGGGTCGGCGACGACCGGGAAGCCCGTCGCGGCGGCGAGCGCGGCGAACGCCTCCCGGTCGAGCCCCGGTGGGTCGGCGGGGCCGGCGACGACGAGGCCGCGCGCCGCGTCGAGTGCGTCGACGACGCCCCGGAGGTCGGCGGGCGAGAGCGCGGGCGTCCCGGCGGTCCGACGGACGAACGGCGCGCCGCCGGGGCGGCCGTCGGCGGCGAGCGGGTCGATGCCGTCGGGGACGTCGCCCGTCGGCGTGGGCTCCAGCGGCTTCGAAAACGGGCAGTTGAGGTGGACCGGACCGGGCGGGGTGCCCGTCGCGGCGGCGAGCGCGCCGGCGACCGTCGTCCGGAGCGAGCGGAGCGTCCGGGCCTCCGCCGTCGGCTCCGGCAGGTCGGCGTACAGCCGCGTCGCCGACCCGTACAGCTTCTCCTGGTCGACGGTCTGGTTCGCGCCGGAGTTCCGCAGCTCCGCGGGACGGTCGGCGGTGAGGAGGAGGAGCGGCACCCGGCCCTCGTCTGCCTCGACGACGGCGGGGTGGAGTTCCGCTGCGGCGGTTCCCGACGTCGTCACGACGGGCGTCGGCTCGCCGGTGCGGCGGGCGCGACCGAGCGCGAAGAAGGCCGCGGAGCGCTCGTCGAGGTGCGACCGAACCGTGACCTCGTCGCGGGTCGCGAGCGCGACGGTCAGCGGCGTCGAGCGCGACCCGGGTGCGACGCAGGCGACCCGGACTCCCGCGCGGACGAGCTCGTCGACGAGCGCCCGTCCGTGGAGGGTCGAGCGGTTCGGTGCCGTCATCTCACCGCTCCAGCTCGTCGAGGATCGGCCGGTATTTCAGCTGGACCTCGTCCCACTCGGCGTCCGGGTCGGAGTCGGCGACGATGCCGACACCCGCGAACGCGGTGACCCGGCGGCGGTCGGGAGCGACGACCGCCGAGCGGATGCCGACCGCGAACTCGCCGTTGCCGGCGGCGTCGAACCAGCCGACAGGCGCGGCGTACCAGCCGCGGTCGAACTGCTCCGTCGCGCGAATCGTCGCGAGCGCGCGGTCCGGCGGCAGGCCGCCGACTGCCGGCGTCGGGTGGAGTGCCTCCACGACGTCGAGGACGTGTGCGTCGCTCGCGAGCGTCGCCGAAACCGGCGTGTGGAGGTGCTGGACGGTCGCCAGCCGCCGGACCGACCGGTCGCCGACGCGCAGCCGGCCGAACGGGGCGAGCTGGCTCCGGACCGCCTCGACGACGAGGTCGTGTTCACGGCGGTTCTTCGGGTCGGCGGCGAGCTCTTCGGCCAGCCACTCGTCTTCCTCCGGCGTGTCGCCACGGCCCGTCGTCCCGGCGAGCGCGCCCGTCGCGACGGTCCGGCCGTGGAGACGGAGGAGGCGCTCCGGGCTGGCGCCGAGGAAGGCCGGCGGCCCGTCGGCGCCCGGTTCGACGAGGAAGCGGTAGCAGTCGGGGTTCGACCGCCCGAGGCCGTCGAGGAGCGCCGTCACGTCGACCCGTCGCTCGCTGTCGACCGCCAGCCCCTGTGCCAGCACCACCTTCCGGAGGTCGCCGGCGCGGACGCGTTCGACGGCGTCGCGGACGCTCGCGGTCCACGTCTCGCGGTCGGTGGTGCGCTCGCGCGCGGCGACGCCGGGCGGACCGGCGCGGGGGGCCGGGTCGGGCAGGGCCGTCAGCCGGTCGCGCTCGCGCTCGACTCGGGTCTCGACGGCCTCCGGCGTCGCGTCCTCGCCGGCGGCGGTGACGGTGAGCCACGTCCCGTCGCGGGTGTCTGTCACCTGGACACGGGGAAGGACGAACCGTGCGCCGGGGAACGCCGCCCACGGCGCCGCCCCCGCCCCGTCGGCGTGGAAGGCGAACCCGCCGAACAGCCGCGGACAGGCCGCCTCCGTGCCGGCGTGGACGTCGGCGTCGTCGAAGAGGCCGGCGGCGGCGTCGCGGACGGCGTCGAACCGGTCCGGGCCGTCGGCCACCACCGTCGCCGCCGCGCCGCCGCCGACGACTGTCGCGCCGTCGGGGGGGGCCCACGCCGTCCGGGGCGGGTCGACGGCCGCGAGGACGGCCCGCAGGTCGACCCCGGGAACCCGGACGGACCGGCTCACCAGAGACGCCCGATCGGCGCGCGGTGCGCTCATCGACTCTGTTCGGGTCCGGACGGTCTTTTACCTTGTCGTACGGCGGGTGCCCCCCGCCAACTATATGTGACCGTCTCTCGAAGCCCGACCGACCGATGCCTACCGTCCGAATCACCGTTCCGGAACATCTCGAGATGCGCATCGCGCGGCTCGTCGAACAGGACGAGTTCGTCGACCGCGAGGAGGCCATCGAGGAACTGCTGTCGACCGGCCTCCGCGCGTTCCGGACCGGCGGGTCGATGGACACGAACGACCCTGACTTCGAGGACGACGGGATGATGGGCCACGAAGACGAGTACGTCTTCTGAGGACGTCCGCAACAACGGTTAAGCCGCCGGCGCCCGCACCGACTGGTATGCACAAGGACGAACTGCTCGAACTCCACGAGCAGATGGTGGCGATAAAGGACTACTTCGCGGCCCGCGAACACGTCGACTCGAGTCTGTTCGAACCGTACGACGGGCTGGACGTCGACCCGTCGCACGTCCACAAGTCCAAGAGCGAGCACAAACACGCCGTCTTCGTCCTCGGGAACGCCCTCGCGAACGCCATGAGCGACGACGAGTTCTCCGAGGCCGGCCGGGTCGGGAAGCGCATGAAGGAGCTGGCCGAAGACGCCGAGTCGAAGCTGTAGGCGTGGCCGGCGCGGCGCTCCTCCAGCGCGTCGCCGTCGTGGCCGCGCTCGTCGGATCGCTCCTCCTCGTCGCCGTCCTCGACGCCCGCCGCGTCGAGCGCGGGCGGGCGCTCCGGCGGCGGCTGGTGCTCGGCGTGCCGTGGGGAACACTCGTCACCGTCGCGGGCGTCCTCTGTGTCTATCTCTTCGTCCAGGGCGGCGCGAGGGCGTGGAACACCCCCGCGACGATTCCGTTCCGCGCGTGGTCGTTTCTCTACCCGCTCGGCGTGGTCACGGCGCCGTTCGCCCACGCCGGTCCGGGCCACCTGCTCGGCAACCTGACCGGGACGCTCGCGTTCGCCCCGCTCGTCGAGTACGCCGTCGGCCACTACCCCCGCGAGCGCGGCGGACAGTCGTTCGGGTCGCTCCGCGAGAACCCGTACGCCCGCGCGCTGCTCGTCCCGGCGGCGGCAGTCGTCGTCGGCCTCCTGACCGGCGTCTTCTCCGTCGGTCCGGTGATCGGGTTCTCCGGCGTCGTCTTCGCGTTCGCCGGCTGCGCGCTCGTCGTCTACCCGCTCCGGACGGTGGTGGCGCTGGCCGGTGCGCGCGCGCTCTCGCTTCTCACCGCCGCGGTCCGGTCGCCCGTGACCGTCGCGCGGGCGGAGCCGTCGTTCGCCTCGCCGTGGTGGGCCGACATCGCGATCCAGGGCCACGCGCTCGGCCTCCTCGCCGGAGTGCTGGTCGGCCTGTGGCTCTCCCGGCACGGCGTCGTCGGGCGTCGCTCCGCGCTCCGGACCTGGGCCGGCGTTCTGCTGTTCGGCGTCGGACAGTCGCTCTGGGCGGTCTACTGGTTCCGTGGCGAGGGGACCTTCGTTCTCTACCGCGCGGCAGGATTAGTGCTGGTGGCCGTCCTCGCGGCGCTCGTCGCCGCGACCACTGTCGCCTCGGCCCGGCCGCTCGTCGGGAGCGGGCCGACGGGCGAGTCACTCCGGTCGCTCCCGCGGTGGCAGGCCGGCGCCGTCGTCATCGTCGTCGTCCTGTCGGCGCTCGCCGGTCCCGGCGCGGCGGTGAACCTCGCGACGACGAGCGACGAGCCACTGCCGGGCGACCCGCTGACGGTCCGGGACTACGAGGTGACCTACGCCGAGAACGTTCAGAACGGGATGGTGTCGGTCGTCGACGTCGAGGCGTTCGGGGAGACGACGAGCGTGAACACCTCCGGCGTCGTCGTCCGGTCGCGCGAGCGCCACGCGTGGGTGACAGCGGTGTCAGAGAGCCGTCTGGCGTTCGCCGGGCGTACGGTGGTGCGGGTCGGCGGCGTCGGCTGGCTGGAGCGGGTCGTCGTCGAGCGCCGGGGCTGGAACGCCGTCGGCGGCAACAGCACCTACCGGGTGACGTTCGCACACGCGGACACGAGCCGGGTCGTCTACCGCTCGCCGCCGGCGCGGGCGTCGCCGACGATAGACGGTCGAAACGTCTCGATCCGTGCCGCGCCGCCGGGGTTCCGCGTCGCCGTCACCCACGACAACCGGACCCGAACCGTCCCGCTGCCGGCGGAGAACACGACGACGACGGCGTTCGGCCTGCGGTTCACCCGCGACGGACGGCGGCTCGTCGCGTCGCGAGACGACACGCGGGTCGTCGTCGCCAGACAGGAGGCACACCCCGGCGCGGACTAGGCGTCCCACGCGACGCGGTGGACCTCGACGCCGACCGCCTCGCTGTCGGCCTCGTGGAACGCGAACTGTCGGTCGAGGTCGATCGTCGCGGCGTACGAGGCCGTCAGGCGCCCGCCGTGGTCGGCGGCGAACGAGCCGACGAACTCACGGCTCCCGGCCCGGTGGACCGAGTACGAGACGTCGGCGACGGCGCCCGCGGCGACGAGGAACTCCCGGTCGGCGTGGACGGCGTCGCGCTGGGCGCCGAACGGCGGGTTCGTCAGCACCGTAGTCTGCTGGCTGCCGTCGCCGACCACCGGGAGCCGCGTCACGTCCGCCCGGACCCACCCGACGGCGGCGTCGACGCCGACCCGGCGGCGGTTGTCGCGCGCCGTCGCCAGCGCGGCGGAGTCGAGTTCGACGCCGACGACGCGGGTCGGGGCGCGCAGGGCGGCGCCGAGCGCCAGCATGCCCGTACCGGTGCCGAGGTCGACCACCGTCGCGCCCTCGACGTCGCCCCGCAGGTCGGCGTCGTGGACGACGCTCGCGGCGAGGCCCGGCGGCGTCGGATACTGTTCCAGCGCCGCGCTCGGGTCGTCGAACCCCGCGACGACGGCGAGCTGTGTCTCCAGCGCGGACCGCGTACTCACGCGTCGTGGGTCGCCCCCGCCGGCTATATGTGTGGCGGGGTCAGTACGACCGCTCCGCGACGACGGTCCCCTCGTCGTCGGCGAGCGTCGCGGTGTCGCCCGCGTTGTTCCAGACCGGCTGCGACCGGCCCCAGTAGTAGTCGCCGTCGCCGCCCTCGCCCGACCCGGTGTGGACGACGAGCGACTCGCCCGGCCCGAGCGCCGTTCCGTCCGGAAAGCGGTAGCCGTGGCCCGCCTCGTCCCGGAGCGTCCACCCCGAGAGAGTCACCGTCTCGTCGCGCCCGTTGACGACGGTGACCGTCTCGCCGTTCGGCTGTTCGCGGTCGTCGCCCGGCGCGTCCGCCGTCACGCGCAGGGTGACGCCGCCGGAGCCTGGCGCCGACGCGGGCGTCCCGTCCACACAGCGCCAGAGTCCACGGCGCTCGGACCGTGCGCTCGTCTCCAGCCCGAGGTAGCGGTCCCGTTCGACGATCTCGGAGTCGAACACCCGTCCCCAGCCGCCGGCCACGAGGCGAGCGTTGAACTGCTCGCCGTCGACGTAGACGTACGCGAGCAGGCGGCCGTAGTAGCCCCGGCGGTCCGACGTCGGGCCGAAGCCGAGTTCGACGTCGCTGCCCGCGAGCCGGCTGTCCGCGAACGCGCTCGCGCGCTCGCCGGAGGTCCGCAGGCAGTCGCGACCCGCCGCCGTCTCGGGGACACCCTCGTACTCGTCGGGGGTGGTCTCGGAGTGGACCTCGGGCGTGTCGACGCCGAGGAGCCGGACCGTCTCCGTCGTCCCGTCCGACAGTCTAACGTCGACCGTGTCCCCGTCGACGACGCGGGTCACCGTCGCCGACGCCGTCGGCCCCGTCTCGGGGTGGGGGGTGCCGAGCGCCGTCTCCGCCGCGGGCGTCGTGTCGGGCGGCGCCGTCGCGCCGAGACAGCCGGCGAGGACGACCAGCGCGGCGACGAGAGCGGCGCGCACGCTCCCCGTTCGGCGGCGACGGCCTAAACCACACGCCGGTGGGGGCACCCGAATTTTTAAATATGCCCTACTTTACTATCATTTATAATGGAGCGTCCGACCAGCCAGCGCCAGCGTCAATCCGACGAGACGGAGTCAGAGCAGCGAGGCGAGCAGGTCGTCTGCCCCGAGTGTGACTCCGACAGCATCGTGACAGACGCGGACCAGAGCGAACTCGTCTGTGACGACTGCGGACTCGTTCTCGACGAGCGGCAGATAGACCGGGGGCCGGAGTGGCGGGCGTTCAACCACTCCGAGCGGCAGTCCAAGTCACGCGTCGGAGCGCCGATCACGGAGACGATGCACGACCGCGGGCTGACGACGACGATCGACTGGAAGGACAAAGACGCCTACGGCCGGTCGCTCTCCTCCGAGAAGCGGTCGCAGATGCACCGGCTCCGGAAGTGGCAGGAGCGGATCCGGACGAAGGACGCGGGCGAGCG
>JAQCMY010000154.1 GCA_028274865.1 Haloferacaceae archaeon
GTCGTGACCGTCCGTGAGCGCGCCGGCGAGGGGTCGCGGTTCGGGTACGCCGTCCGGGAGCCGTCGCTCTCCGGGGCGGGCGAGGCGGGGCTCGACCGGCTGCGGGACTACTTCGCCGACGCGCCACCGGACCGGCCGCTCACCCGGGAAGGGACTCGCGAGCGGATCCGCGAAGGGTTCACCGGAAAGTACGAACGGGCGCTGGACCGGCTGCTGGACCTGTCGGCCGACGCTCGCCGCCGGGTCGAGTACCACGCACTCCGGGAGGTTCGCTGCCTGGGCGAGCTGACGCCGCTGGCACTCGATGAACGAATCGAGGTGGCCGATATGCGACGGGCAGACGACCCCGAGAGCGACGCGGCAGGTGCGGAACGACTCGTCGTTCACACCGAGGACTTCGCACCTGCCCGGACGGGTGTCGTAGCTCCCGACGAGGAACTGCTGTCGCGGTTCGCCAGCGAGCGGCTGGCGCGCTACACGGTCGAGTTCCGCGGGTTCGACGTGCCAGTCGTCCGCTACCGTGAGCACACGCTCGGTGGCGACCCGTTCGTCGCGAAGTACGCAGTCCAGGAGCCGGATCTACTCCCGGGCGACGAGACCCTCATCGCGGCGTGCAAGGAACGCGTCTGGGAGACCGGGACGGACGCGGTACTCGGCGCCGAGCAGGCGCCGGCCGAGCCGGGCGACGCTCGGGGGCGCCATCGGTCGGCATTCGTCCGCGAACGCGCCGAAGAGCTGCTCTCACGACGCCTCACAGCGCGGAACACCCGTGCCTGGCTGGACACCACGCGGCACCGCGTCCGGACGGCGCTCGCCGAACACGGGCTGGGCGTCCCGCCGGCGGACGAGCGCTACGCCAGCGACCGACTGGACGACCTCGTCTACTACGTCCTTCGTGACTTCGTCGGGTTCGGTCCGCTCACGGTGCCGATACGTGACCCGTATCTGGAGGACGTGGAAGCCAACCGTGTCGGTGAACGGGTGAAGGTGGTCCCTCGCAGCGACGCGCCGGGGAGCGAACAGCAGGGCGCCTCCAGTGATCGTACTCCGGGAGCGGGGCGTGACACCCCCGAGCGGCGCGTACCGACGAACCTCTCGTTCGACGACGAAACGACGTTCGTCAATATGGTCCGGCAGCTCGCGGCCGCCGACGGCGTCGAGCTAGACGCCAGCCAGCCCTCCACGAAGGTGAACCTCGATCCCCCCGGCGTGGACGAGACGATCCGGTGTGCGGTCGCACTCCCGGCGATCACCGAGGACGGCCCCCACGTCTCCATCCGGAAGCAGGCCCCTGGCGCACTCACACCGGTCGACCTCGTGCAGCGGGACGCCATCTCCGTCGATCTGGTGGCACTCCTCTGGCAGTTCTACGAGCATCACGGGGTCGTCCTCTTCTCCGGCCCGACCGGCGTCGGGAAGACGACGCTGCTGAACTCGTTGATGCCCTTCGTCGACTACCAGGACCGGCCGGTCAGCATCGACGAGGGCTCGCGTGAGGTGCGCCTCCCGCACGAAACAGGGGTCTCGCTCTCCACCCGCGATCACCAGGACGAGTTCAAGCGCGTGACGATGGCGGACCTGATGACGGAAGCGAACTACCTCAACCCGGATATAGAGGTTATAGCAGAGATAAATACCCCAGCATCCTTCGAAACATTCGGAGAGTCGCTTAATACTGGTCACGGGATCCTCGGCACGACCCACGCCGAGGACGTGGAGAAACTTGTGAACCGTGTCGTCGAGCAGGGCCTCCCGTCCTACCTCCTCCGGGAGATCGACCTCGTGGTGTTCCCGAAGCATTCGGCCGGCGAGCGCTACGTCGGTGAGGCCGTCGAGTTCCTCTCCGAGACCGAATACCGGGCTCTCGACCGGCCCGGCGAAGCGGGCCGCGAGCACGGGATCATCGAGAAGGACGGAACGGAGATCTACTGGAACCGGGTCGCCCGGCGGACCCACGACGGCTCGTTCGAGCACACGTTCGTTCCCGATCCGGAAAGCGGAACGGCCGATTCCTCGGGCAGCCGGTCACGCGTCTTCGAGCGGCTCGCCCGGTCCACGGACCGCCCGACGGAGCAGGTCGAGCGGGAGTTCGAGCGGAAGCGGCGCTACGTCCGCCACCTCGTCCAGGAGGGGTACGACGACTTCGAGGAGCTGTTCGGCTTCCTCGCGGACCTGCGGGCGAACGAGGCCGCCACCGTCGAGCGGGTGCAGGGCCGGAGCGGGCGTTCGCAGGATGTCGCAGCGGACGGGAACGGGGAGCACTGAACGGTCGCCGAGTCGCCCTGAGATAGCTCCCGCGATG
>JAQCMY010000160.1 GCA_028274865.1 Haloferacaceae archaeon
TCGCCTCGATCGCGTCCGCGACCCGCTCGCGGTGGGGTTCCTGGAAGAACTTCAGCGGGTTCGCGCCGTCGAGCTCGGCTGCGGCGTAGCCCGTCACCTCCGTGACCCGGCTGTTCCACCGGCAGAGGGTGCCGTCGTCGTCGAGTACGTAGAGCAGGTCGTCCATGGCGTCGGTCGCCTGCGAGACGAACCGCTGCTCGGCCTCGAGTTCCCGCTGTCGCCGTTTCTGCTCCGTGACGTTCCGGGTGGAGCCGACGATGTACTCGACCGTGTCGTCGAGGACGACCGGCGCGATCCGGGTCTCCCAGTGTGTCGTCTCCCCGTCGAGTTCGAACTGCTCCTCGTACTGGAGCGCGTCGCGACGCTCGATACACTCGCGGTACCGGGCCTCGATGTCGTTCGTGCCGCCCCCGAACACCGCTCGTGGCGTCTGACCACAGATCGTCGCAGCCGTCAGCCCCATCGACGCCTCGAGCGCCGGGTTCACCCGCTCGATGCTGAACTGCTCGCCGACGTCGACCAGGAACAGCCCGTCCTGTGCGTGTCGAAACAGGGTCTCGGCCTGTTCGAGCGCGTGACGGCGCTCTCGTCGTTCGGTGACGTCACGAACCGCACCACGGAGCGCCGTCGTGTCGCCGTCGACCGTCGCCGGGTCGAAGGTGATCTCGAGCAGTCGGTCGTCGCCGTCCGGGGGGGTGTACCGGTAGGTGCCGCGTGTCTGTTCGCCCGTCTCGACGGCTCGGTCGATATCCCGTCGGACTGCCTGTCGGTCGTCGGGGTGGTACAGATCGACCGCCTCCGCGACGTCGAGTTCGGCGTCCTCGGGGAGGTCGACGAGCCGTCTGGCGCCCTCCGTCATGGTGATCTCGTGGGTCTCGAGGTCCACCTCGAAGCCGCCGATGTCGCCGACGGCCTCGGTGAGCCGCATCAGCGTCTCCTGGCGGGCGGCGCGTCGTGCCTCGCGGCGGGCCGTGACGGCGTTTCGAACGCGGTTGGCCAGCAGCTCGTACTGTTCGATGCCAGACTGCTTCTGGAGGTAGTCGGTGACACCGGCGGAGACCGCGTCGCTGGCGACCGCCTCGCTGCCCCTGCCGGTGAAGAGAATAAACGGGAGGTCCGGATGCTCCTCGCGGACCGCCCGGAGGAGTTCGATCCCGTCCATGCCGGGCATGTTGTAGTCGGAGACGATGCAGTCGGGGAGCCGGCTGGCGAGTCGCGTGAGTGCCTCGTCGGCGTCGGCGACCGTCTCGACGGTGAACCGGTCGTCCTGCCGTTCGAGGGCGGTCGCCGTCAGGTCGGCGAACGACGGGTCGTCGTCGACGTGGAGGAGGGCGATTTTGCGTGGCACGCTGTACCAACACACTATCGCGCACAGAAAAGAGTTCACGCAGAAATTAACATTTGAAAACGCGAGGGTCGCCTCGGCAGCCGGTCGACGGCGTGCGGGAAGCTGTCGGCCGAACACGGGAGACGACGAGACCGTCGAGCGCCCGCCGGCGGAGACCGACAGACACATTCCAGACGGACACACACGGCCGACTCATGAACCGCCGAACGGTGCTGGTCGCGGTCGCGAGCGCGCTCGTCGGCGGCGTCGGCGGCTACGCCGCCGGGAGCACCGACGACGGCGGCGGGGCACGCGCACAGTCCGCCACGGCGCCGGCCGACACGCCCGCCCCGACGCCGGCGTCGACGCCCGCGCGAACGGACACCCCCACCCCGACATCCGTGCGAACGGACACTCCCACCCCGACGCCCGCGCGAACGGACACGCCCCGACCGTACCCCACGCGCGGGTTCGACGACGTGTTCGAGGTGACCGGGTCGTCGACGGACTTCCGGTACATCGTCCACGGCGCGTCTCGCGCGGACACGGTCGGGCGCTTCGACGGGACTCCCGCACAGGGCGTCTACGTGGTGCTGGAGCTGACGATCGAGAACCGCGGGAACGGGCGCGAGGCGGTGCCGCTCCGCGAGATGGTGCTCCGCGGCGGGGTGAAGAAGTTCCCCGACATCGACGCGACGAACGCCGCGGAGGAAGACGACCGGATCGAGGGCGAGTCGTTCGCGGACGTGGCGCTGTACGCCGGCGACCGGGTCCGCGGAGCCGTCGTCTACGACGTCGAGCCGTCCGCGGCGGCGGACCTGTCGGTCCGGTTCACGCCGCCGGACCCCGAGTCGGACGACCCGACGCCCGTCGTCGTGCCGATCGGGACGCTGAACGGGCTCGAGGCGCTCTAGAGCGACGGCAGGCGTGCGACCGACCCGACCGGAACGTGGTGTTCCGGGTCGTCGGCGTTCGGCGGGGTGATCCTGACGTAGAGGTCGTTTCTCGGGTCCGACGGCACGTCGTAGGCGAGGACGCCCCGGAGCGGCACCCCGGAGAACATCGTCTCGTCGGTGAGCGGCGGGAGGTCCAGGCGGTCGTCCGCCGAGGCCGCGTCCGTGTCGTCCTGTCGGGCGAAGCGGCGGACGCCGCCCCGGAGGGCGATCGACTCGATCGGCACTGCCGTCGCCGACCCGCCGCGGTTCACCACCGTGCACTCGGCGACGAGGAACACGCCCTGGTCCGGCTCCCGCCCGATCGGGCCGAGCCTGTCCGCGGTCCCGAGGCGGTGGAACGTGTAGGCGACGGTCGGCGCGCCGTCGACGGCGAACGGCTCGCCGAGCGCGTGGGTCGGGACACCGGCCGTCGTGGTCGGGGCCGGCGTCGGAGACGCGGTCGCCGTCCCCGTCGGCGCCGGCGTCCCGGCCTCGGTCACGGTCCCGGCTGTCGTGATCGTCGCCGTCTCGGCTCCGTCGTCCGGCGTGTCCGGTCCGGGGTCGCGCCGTCCGCCGCACCCGGCCACGAGGGTCGTGCCGAGCGCGGCGAGTAACGTGCGGCGTCGCACGACCGCCGCTCCGGAGCGGAGTGGTATCGGCTTTCGGGTCACAGTGACTACGAGAGCCGCTTGTGCCGACACGAGGCCCACCAGCGACTGCGAGAAGCGCCGGGGCGTGCGACGACGGGCGACGCTCTCGGCTGTGGCTGGTCCTCGGTGCTGGCTGTGCGGCGGGAGCGCCGGGGGCGGACACAGAGTCGGGCGCGTCGAGCGACAGACAGGTCGCGGTCGCGGCAGCCGGGTCCGCCGAGAGCACCGTCGGCGAGGCCGGCGTCACGGCGACACGGTGCGTCACCGTCCGCGTCGGGGTCGTGTACGACGTGCGCGAGACAGACGGGGGCCGGGCGCCCGAGGACCAGTCCGGGGCGTTTATTCGCTGCGGGCGCGTACCACGCCGCGATGGTTCAGACCGGCGACACTGCACCCCAGTTCCAGGCGACGCTCGCGAACGGCGACGTCGAGGCGTTCGACCTCGCGGAGCACCTCGGCGACGGCCC
>JAQCMY010000045.1 GCA_028274865.1 Haloferacaceae archaeon
CGACCGGAGCGGGCAACTACACGACTGGCACGGTGACGTACCGCGTGCCCGCCGACGAGTACGAGGCGTTTCTCGAGACGGTGAACGAGACGGGCACGGTCGTCTCGTCGAGCCAGCAGACGGAGGACGTGACCGAGCAGGTGGTGGACCTCGAGGCGCGCCTGCGGACGCTCCGGGCACAGCGCGACCGCCTGCGAGAGCTCTACGAGCAGGCAGACGACACCGAGGAGGTGCTGTCCGTCGAGCGCCGGCTCTCCGAGGTCCAGACAGAGATCGAACGCGCGGCGGCGCGGAAGGCGTCGCTGGAGCGGCAGGTCGCGCTCGCGACCGTGACGGTGGAGCTCCGCGAGCCCCGACCCGACGGGCCGCCGGCGGGCGCGTGGTACGACACGCCGCTCGTCGAGGCGTTTCTCTCCTCCGTCGGCGGCGTCGTGGTGACGCTTCGCGCCGCGGCGGTGGCGACGGCGTACGCGGCGCCGTACCTCCTCGCCTTTCTCGGTCCGCCGGTCGCCGGCGTCGCCCTCGCGTGGCGCCGGTGGGGCGGGCGCGGGTCGACGGACGACCTCGGACTGGGCGACGCCGGAGCCGAGTCGGTCGACGACGGGCCGACGGGGCCGAGAGACCCAGCCGACGGTGACGACACGGACGAGGCCGAGGAGGCCGAGGAGGCCGACGAGGCCGACGAGACGACGTAGCGCATCGAAAGCTGTTCCCGTCCGGTCGGCCCACTGGTGGTATGCTCTCGGTCGCGCTGGCCGGTAAGCCGAACGCCGGCAAGTCGACGTTCTACAAGGCTGCCACCATGGCCGACGTCGACGTCGCCAACTACCCGTTCACCACGATCGACCCGAACCGCGGCGTGAGCTACGTCCGCACCGACTGTCCCTGTCTCGACCGCGAGGCGCGCTGTGACGCGGCGTACTGCCGCGAGGGGAAGCGGTACGCCTCCGTCGAACTCGTCGATGTCGCCGGACTGGTGCCGGGCGCCCACGAGGGGCGCGGGCTCGGCAACCAGTTCCTCGACGCGCTCACCGACGCCGACGTGATCCTGAACGTCGTCGACGCCTCCGGCGGGACGAACGAGGAGGGCGAACCGGTCGACCGGGGGAGCTACGACCCGACCCGCGACGTCGAGTTCGTCGAGGAGGAGATGGACCTCTGGCTGGCGAGTGTCGTCGAGCGCAACTGGGAGGGGATCGGTCGCCGGTCGCGGTCGCCCGACTTCGACCTCGAGTCCGCGCTGACGGAGCTCCTGACCGGCGTCGGCGCGACGCCGGCGGACGTGGCCCGGGTCCTGCGGTCGATGGACTACCCGGCAGACCCGTTCCAGTGGGCCGACGAAGACCGCGAGGAGCTGGCCCGGAGGGTGCGCCAGGAGACGAAGCCGATCGTCGTCGTCGCGAACAAGGCCGACGTCGCGCCCCCGGAGGCGCTCGATGCCCTCCGGGAGGCCGCGGACGTCGTCGTCGCCGCCTCGGCGGCGGGCGAGCTCGCGCTCAGACGGGCCGCAGAGACCGGCGCCGTCGAGTACGACCCCGGTGACTCCGCGTTCGCCGTCGTCGGCGACCTCGACGAGTCGCAGGCCGCGGGTCTGGACCGCGTCCGGGACCTGATGGAGCGTGAGGGCGGCACCGGCGTGCAGGCGGCGCTGAACGCGGCGGTGTACGACGTCCTCAACCACGTCACGGTCTACCCGGTCCAGAACGAGACGCGCTGGACCGACAGCCAGGGGACCGTCCTGCCCGACGCCCTCCTCCTTCCCCGCGGGTCGACGCCCCGCGACCTCGCGTACGCCGTCCACTCGGAGGTGGGTGACGGCTACCTCCACGCGGTCGACGCCCGGGCCGGACGACGCATCGCCGACGACGACGCCGTCGCGGAGGGCGACGTGATCCGTGTCGTGAGCACCGCGAACTGAGCTCCGCACACGAACGGAGACGAACGCTCGATTACACCAGTAACGTACGCGTACTCCAGACGTCTGCTCGACAGACGTCCCGTCGTCTGCGGCGCCGTGTGTCCTCGGCGCCCGGCGACGCGGGCAGACAGCGATCGCACGACGCCGTCGGGATCGACTGTCGCTCGCCCCCGACAGATACTTACCCGGTCCGACCCGTGAGAGGCCACGCAGATGATGGCGGGTATCCGGCGGGCGACGCTGTTCGTGGCGTACCAACTGAGCCTGTTCCTCGCGCTGGCGCTCGTTCCGCTGGCGCTGGCGGGGCGGCACCTCGGCCTCCCGGTCGGCCTGCCGGGACGGGTCGTCGAGCGGGTCGGGACGGCGTACGACGAGGCCGCGACGGAGCGCTGACCGGACGAAAGGCTACATTTATCGGCGCGGCTCTCCGATCCTGAGTGTGAATCCGACGGGACCTACCGGCGGCAGCGACCCGCTCTCGGGCGACCGCCAGACCGTCTTCGGGCCGGAGATCGGCGAGTTTCCGGACCGGACGAGCGACGAGGCGAGCGAGAAGGAACTCAAGACCGGCACGACGACGGTGGCGCTCACCACCGGCGACGCCGTCGTCCTCGCGACCGACATGCGCGCGAGCGGCGGTCGGATGGTCGCCTCGAAGGACGTCCAGAAGGTCGAGGAGATACACCCGACCGGCGCCCTCACGATCGCCGGCTCCGTCTCGGCGGCCCAGAACCTCATCTCCAACCTGAAGGCAGAGGTACGGCTGTACGAGTCTCGCCGCGGCGAGGACATGAGCATGGAGGCGCTCGCGACGCTGACGGGCAACTTCCTGCGCTCCGGCGCCTTCTTCATCGTCTCGCCGCTCCTCGGCGGCGTCGACGACGACGGGGCGCACGTCTACTCGCTCGACCCGCTCGGCGGCACGACCGAGGAGGAGTACGCCGTCTCCGGCTCCGGGTCGCCGTACGCACTCGGTGTCCTCGAACAGGAGTACGGCGACAGCCTCTCTGTCGAGGAGGCCCGAAGCGTCGCCGTCCGGTCCATCCAGAGCGCCTCCGAGCGCGACACGGCCTCCGGCAACGGCATCAACATCGCGATCGTCACCGGCGACGGCGTCGAGATAGAGAAGTTCAAGGACCTCGGCGAGGCGCTGTAGCGCCCAGCCGCCTTCTCTACGGCACCCCGACAGCACACGACGGACTGACGGTCCGGCTGCTCGGCTGCGTGACGACCCGTACGGACGGCGGTCGACACCGACCCCGACCGGTACTGTGTTACCGAGGACGTGGGAGCTTCCGGCTCCCGGTGCCGAACACCCCGCCGGTCAGACGACTCCAGCCGCGCGCCGGACGAACGGGTTCGACGTCTCCGTCCCCCCCGACTGTCCGTCGCGTGGCGATGGCCGGGGCCCTGGACCTCGTGTTGACTCTCGTCGCCGGAGTCGTCTGTCCGGTCCACGACGACACGCTCTGGCTCCTCCGCGCCGACTCTGGCGCGTTCGCCCGCGACGTCGCGAGGGCCGGGCGTAGTCAGGACCCGCCGTCGATGCCGCGACGCCGCAGCTCCTCGTCGCGCTCGGACTCGACGGTCAGCTCCGGCACCGGGACGGGCGTTCCGGCCTCGTCGACGGCGACGAAGACGAACGACGACTCGGAGGTGCGCTCGCACCCGCCGGTCCGGGGGTCCTCGCGGTCGACCGTCAGCCGGACCCGGACGCTCGTCCGACCGGTGTCGTAGGCCCACGACTCGACGACGGCGATGTCGCCGCGGGGGATCGGACGCTCGAAGTTCAGCCCGTCGACCCGTGCGGTGACACAGGTCTCGCCCGCGAGCCGCATCGCCGACATCGCGCCCACCTCGTCCATCAGGCGCATCACCGTCCCGCCGTGGGCGGTGTCGTAGTTGTTCGTCTGGCCGGGCTGGATTCGCTCGCGGTTCTGGATGTGGGTGTGGCTCGGCGTCGTCACGGCCGGTGTCGGGGCGCCGGGGCCCTAACTCCGAGGGCTCAGATCACGTCCATCTCGTCGAGTCGCTCGGGCAGGTAGGTGTCGGTGACGAAGTCCAGCCCACGGGCCGCGAGCGCCTGCTGTTCGGCCTTCTTGCCGATGTCGAGCTGGAGCTCGATCTGGTCCTCCCAGTAGTCGGTCTGGAAGCGCGGGTCCTCGAGCTCCGACTCCAGGGCGTTCACGTCGGAGTCCGAGAGCGGGTCGGTCGGCAGGTCGTACGAGACGATGTCTGACGGCTGGATACCGACGAACTGCGCCTCGGGCGTCGCGAGGTACTTCGAGAGGTGAGCCGACTTGATCGACCCGTACGCGACGGAGCCGTAGATGCGGTACGACCACGGGTCGCCGTCGGTGAAGACGACCACCGGAAGCCCGAGTTCGTCGTGGAGGCGCTTCGTGACCCGGCGGGTCGCCCGGGCCGGCTGGCCCTTGAGGTGGACGACGAGCGCCGCCATCTCGTCGTCGAAGCCGTTCTCGACGAGGCGGTCGCGCATGCCGCCCGTCTCGACGGCGAGGACGAACGCGCAGTCGTGGTCGACGAACTCGATCGTGTCCGGGTTGTTCGGGATCTGGTAGCCTCCCTCGCCGACGTCCTCCTGACAGTGGATGCGGCGCTCGCCCCGGCGGGTCTGCTCGACGATTTCGAGGGGACCGATCAGCGTCGCGCCCGACTCCTCGGGGCGCATGTGGAAGTCCTCGCGGGTGACGCCGGTGACGATCTCGAGGTCCTCGACGAGCTTGTCGGACTCGCTCTGGTCGGAGAACGCCGCCTCCTCGGAGTCCCACGACTCGGAGAGGTAGTACAGCTCCCGCAGCGTCGAGGAGCGGTTCTGCTCGAGCTGGCGGGCCAGGAACTCGACGGCGTAGGTGGCCTTCAGGAGCTTCCGCGCCCCGCCGACGCTGTTCGCGCTCCGTGTGGAGGTCCGGTCGCCGTACACCCACACCCCGCTCTCCTCGTCGTACTCGATGTTCGACTTCGACCGGGTCGGGAGGCGGAGCTCGGGCACGTCGCCGCCGGCCATCTGGTCGTAGAACTGCGCCGCGAGGTCGACGAGCCGCTCGCGGGCGCGCTCCTCTGGCGTTCGGTCGTCGTCGTCGTCGACGCCGACGTCGGTGCTCACCGGCCACCTCCGGCGACGGTCAGCCTCTCCGGCGCGACGCCGTCGACCTGGAGCTCCGCCGACGCGTCGGCGTCGACGTCGTAGGTCAGCTCGACGGTCTCGCCCGCGTCGACGCTCGGCTCCCACGTCAGGAACCACTCGCCGTCCATCTCGACCACGCCCGCGCGGTCGGGCGGGTCGTCCGGCTCGGCGTCGAGAATCGCGGTCACCTCCACCTCCTCGCTTCGGTCCGAGTGGTTCCGGACCCGGAGCGTCGCGGTGCCGTCCGCCACCTCGTGGGCGACGCCGACGTTGTTCATGATGCGCGCGAGCGCACGCTCGACCTCGGGGCGCTCGCGGTCGGTCACCGTAGAGACCTTGTCGGCCATCTGCGGGAGGACCTCGGAGAGCACCTCGCGCTTGCGCCGGCGCCGGTTCAGCGACTGCCGGCGCTTCAGGTGGCTCTTCAGGTCGCGGGCGGCCTCCCTGACGGCGAGTTCGACCTCGTCCTCGATCTCCGGGACGTTCGCCACCGCGTCCTTCGACTCGCTGGTGAAGGGGACGTTCGTCGAGGCGACGTGGACGAGGACGACCGCCGGCCCCTGCGGCATCCCGCTCCCGCCGGGCTGGGTCAGCTCGTAGTTCCGCCAGTCGATGCGCTTGACGACGTCGGTGACCGCGCAGGCGCCGCGCTGGTACACCAGCGGGACGCGGTTGGCGAACCGCAGGAGGTCGACCGGACCGCCGTCCTCGAGTTCGCCGCCGTAGGCGATGCCGGCCTCGACGACGAACGGGTCGCCGCCGTGGACCTCCGCGTCGCGGGTCACCGCGGTGTAGAAGTCGGCGTCGTACTCCTTGCGCAGGCCCTCCTCGACGAGTTCGGCGGTGATCGGCGCGAGGCAGTCGGTCGGGGGCGAGAGAATCTCCGTCGCGCGCATCGCCTCCAGCAGGTTCGAGGCGGTGTCGCGGTCCCCGGCGACGTCGCGCACGCGAGGCACGTCGTCGTCGACCGTGCGCGTGGCGTCCCACAGCGCCTCGACGACGTTCTCGCGGGCGGTCTCGCCGAACGGCTCGTCGAACGCCTCCTCGACGGGGTCGGCAGACCGGTCGACGTACGACCGCAGGTCGGCGCGGGTCGCCCGGTGGCGGCTGTCGTCGAACTTCTCGACGAGGCGTTCGGCGAGGCCCTCGACGGCGTCGTCGTCCTTCCGGGTCGAGGTTGCCTCGTCGACGAGCCGGTAGCAGTCCGTCCGCAGCCGGTCCGGGTCGGTCAGGGCCGCCCACGCCGCCGCGACGGCGTTTTCCCGCACCGTCGCGCCGAACGTCTCACCGTGTGCCGCCTCGACGTCGGCGGCAGCCGCGTCGGCGGCCCGGACGACCGCACCGTGGCTCGCCCGGTCGTGCCCGCGGAGCCGGTCGGCGACGTCGTCGGCGAACGCGGCTGTCGCCTCGCTCGTCTTGTTCGCCACCGCCTCGGCGACGTCGTCGGCGAGCGACGACACGCCGGCCCGAGGCGGCGTCCACGCCATCTCCCGGCCGAAGTACCGGTCGCGGAACGCGTCTGTCACCCTGCGGGCCGTCTTCGTGCCGACGCGGGTGAACTCCTCCTGGAGGAACCCCGAGACGGAGTAGGAGTCGGTTGCCTCCAGCAGCTTGATCAGCTGTCCGAGCTCCACGCCGTGAGGGTGGGGACGGATCTCCTCCGTCTCTGCCGGGAGCTGGTCGGTCGCGCGCTCGAACTTCAGCGACTCGTCGAGCCCGGGCTCGCGGAGTTCGACCCGGGCGTGGGGGTTGACCACCGCCGTCTGTGCGACGTAGTCGTGGAGCGCCTGCCGGGAGCGCATGTTCGCCTCCATCTCGAGTTCGATCCGGGTGCCGTGGGCGCGGTCCCACGTCGTCCCATCCTCCACCCGGACCTCGGGCTCGTTCTCGTCGGTGTCGACGACGAGTTCGAAGTAGCGCGCGCGGTCCTGCTCCTGGGTACGCGAGGTTATCTTCGCGGGCTTGCCGCTGGTGAGCTGTGAGTAGAGGACGGCGGCGGAGATACCGATCCCCTGCTGGCCACGGTTCTGCTCGCGCTTGTGGAACCGCGAGCCGTAGAGCAGCTTCCCGAACACCCGAGGTACCTGTTCACGGGTGATACCGGGGCCGTTGTCCTCGACGACGAGGCGGTAGTAGTCGCCGACCTCGCGGATCTCGACGTAGATATCCGGGAGGTGGCCGGCCTCCTCTGCCGCGTCGAGCGAGTTGTCCACCCCCTCCTTGACGGCAGTGACGAGCGCCCGGGCGCCGGAGTCGAACCCGAGCATGTGCTTGTTCTTCTCGAAGAACTCGGCGATAGAGATGGCGCGCTGGCTCTCGGCCAGTTCCTCCGCGACGCCGGCTCCGCCGCCGAGTTCGGTCTGGAAGGATGTCATTCGGTCGGCGGGCAGTTCAGGAGGCACGGCTAAAAGCCGTTCGACACCGAAGTGAATGTAGACGACCCCAGGGGTGTCTCGGGCCAGAGTTCGAACTCCGACGCTCGGCGACGCTCCACGCGACGACGCCGGCGGTTCTCGCGCGCGCGTGCGAGAGGTTTATGCTCCGGGAGAGACTAGTCACATTTAGAATTGTATGTCAGAGGGAAATGAGTACGGAGCCGGGCAGATACAGGTTCTGGAGGGCCTCCAGGCCGTCCAGAAGCGCCCGGCGATGTACATCGGCTCGACCGACGCCCGCGGCCTCCACCATCTCGTCTACGAGGTGGTCGACAACGCCATCGACGAGGCGCTGGCGGGGTACTGTGACGAGATCGAGGTGACACTAGAGGAGAACGGAGCCGTCAGTGTCACCGACGACGGCCGGGGCATCCCGGTCGACACGCACGAGGAGTACGACCGGCCGGCGGTCGAGGTGATCATGACCGTGCTCCACGCCGGCGGGAAGTTCGACAAGCAGTCCTACCAGGTGTCGGGCGGCCTCCACGGTGTCGGCGTCTCAGTGGTCAACGCCCTCTCGAAGTGGCTCGAGGTCGAGATTCGCCGTGACGGCGCGGTCTGGCGCCACGAGTTCGACCACGGCGAACCCGAACCGGACGGGTTCGAACGGGCCCGTGACCTCCGCCCCGGCGAGGAGACGGGGACGACGGTCCGGTTCTGGCCCGACGAGGAGATATTCGACGCCGTCTCGTTCACGACGGAGACCCTCGACGATCGGCTGCGCGAACTGGCCTTCCTCAACCCCGGCGTCGAGATCAGTCTCGTCGACGAGCGCAGCGAGGCGGTCGACGAGCGCGTCCACCGCTACGAGGGCGGTATCCGGGAGTTCGTCGAGTACCTCAACGAGTCGAAGACGCCGCTCCACGACGACGTCGTCTACTTCGACGCCGAGGACGACGGCGTGAGCGTCGAGGTGGCGCTCCAGGCAACAGACGAACTCCAGGGGTCGCTCCACGCGTTCGCGAACAACATCAACACCCGCGAGGGCGGGACACACATGACCGGGTTCAAGACGGCGCTCACCCGGGTGGTCAACGACTACGCGGCCTCGAACGGGATGCTCTCGGACCTCGACGGCAACCTCCGCGGCGAGGACGTCCGCGAGGGACTCACCGCCGTCGTCTCTGTCAAGCACCCGGACCCACAGTTCGAGGGGCAGACGAAGACGAAGCTCGGTAACAGCGAGGTACGCGGCGTCGTCGAGAGCGCCGTCCACCAGCACCTCGGCACCTACTTCGAGGAGAATCCGGACACGGCCAGTGCGATCGTCTCGAAGGCCGTCGAGGCCGCGCAGGCTCGAAAGGCCGCGAAGAAGGCCGAGGAGCTGACACGCCGGAAGTCGGCGCTGGAGTCGACGGCGCTGCCCGGCAAGCTGGCGGACTGTCAGAGCCGCGACCCCGGCCAGTCGGAGCTGTTCGTCGTCGAGGGCGACAGCGCGGGCGGGAGCGCGAAGCAGGGCCGCGACCGGGAGTTCCAGGCGATCCTCCCGCTCCGTGGCAAGATTCTCAACGTCGAGCGCCACCGGCTGGACCGGATCCTCGAGAACAACGAGATCCGGTCGCTCGTGACCGCAATCGGCGCCGGTATCGGCGAGGAGTTCGACGCCGACGAGGCGCGGTACAACCGGATCATCCTGATGACCGACGCCGACGTCGACGGCGCACACATCCGCACGCTCCTCTTGACCCTGCTCTACCGGCACATGCGGCCGCTCATCGAGCGAGGGTGGGTGTACGCGGCACAGCCGCCGCTCTACCGGGTCCGGAAGGGGTCGAAGACGTACGACGCGATGACCGAGGCCGAGCGAGACCGGATCGTCGCCGAGGAGTGTAACGGCGCTCCCGACCAGGTTCAGCGGTTCAAGGGGCTCGGCGAGATGAACCCCGACCAGCTCTGGGAGACGACGATGAACCCGGAGAACCGCGTGCTGAAGCGGATCACCACCGAGGACGCCGCCGCCGCCGACAAGATGTTCTCGGTGCTGATGGGCGACGCCGTCGAGCCACGAAAGCAGTTCATCAAGGAGCACGCGACAGACGCAGAGTGGGTGGACATATGACAGAGCGGCGAGAACGCGGGAGACGATGAGCTCCGACGCCGACCCGGACGCGACGGCGGACGAGCCGTTCGCCGCCGAGGTCGAGGACGCCCGCATCGAACGGGAGATGGAGCAGAGCTACATCGACTACGCGATGAGCGTCATCGCGGGTCGGGCGCTCCCGGACGCGCGGGACGGACTCAAGCCGGTCCACCGGCGCATCCTCTACGCGATGTCCGAGGCCGGCGTCACCGCGAACGCGGGCCACCGGAAGTCCTCCTCGGTCGTCGGCGAGACGATGGGCAACTACCACCCGCACGGTGACTCGGCGATCTACGACGCGCTCGCGCGGATGGCCCAGGCGTTCTCGATGCGGCACCCGCTGGTCGACGGGCAGGGAAACTTCGGCTCGGTCGACGGCGACCCGCCGGCGGCGATGCGCTACACCGAGGCCCGGATGGCACCGATCGCCGAGGAGCTACTGGCCGACATCGGCCGCGACACCGTCGACTTCGTCGGGAACTACGACGGTCGGCTCGAGGAGCCGGAGGTGTTGCCCGCCGGGTTCCCGAACCTGCTGGTCAACGGCTCCTCGGGCATCGCCGTCGGGATGAGCACGAACGTCCCGCCGCACAACCTCGGCGAGGTGGTCGACGCCGCGGTGGCGCTGATCGACGACCCCGACCTCGACGTGCTCGACCTCGTCGACACCGACCACCTGCTGGAGGGGAGCGCCGGGTCGCCGGGACCGATCAAGGGGCCGGACTTCCCGACCGGCGCGACGATCGTCGGCGCCGAGAGCGTCCTCGACGCGTACAAGACCGGCCGCGGGCGGATCCGGGTCCAGGCCGACTACGAGGTGACAGACGACCGGATCGTGATCACCGAACTCCCCTACCAGGAGAACAAGTCGCGGCTGGTCGAGCGGATCGCCGACGACGTCAACGAGGGGAAGATAGACGGCGTGCGCGACCTGCGCGACGAGTCCGACCGCGACGGGATCCGCGTCGTGGTCGAGCTGAAGCGCGGCGCACAGCCAGACGTCGTCGAGAACCGGCTGCTCGACAGCCACCTCGAGTCGACGTTCGGCGTCATCACGCTCGCGCTCGTCGACGACGAGCCGCGCGTCCTCACGCTGAAGGAGGCCCTCGATGTCTACCTCGACCACCGTCGCGAGGTCGTGCGCCGGCGCTCGGAGCACGAACTCGCGGAGCGCGAGGAGCGCGCACACGTCCTCGAGGGGCGGCTCCGGGCGGTCGAGCGCGCAGACGAGATCGTCGAGACCATCCGCGACGCGGCGGACCGCGACGCGGCGAGGGCGGCGCTCGTCGAGGCGTACGACCTCTCGCAGCGACAGGCCGACCACGTCGTCTCGATGCAGCTCGGGTCGCTGACGTCGATGGAGGCGGCGGCGATCGAGACCGAGTACCAGAACGTTCGAGAGCGGATCGAACGCCTCGAGACGATCCTCGACGACGAGGACGAGCTGATGGCGGTCGTCCGCGAGGAGCTGCTCGAGGTGAAGGCCGAGTACGACGACCCGCGGCGGACGACGTTCGCGCCGCGCACCGACGAGGTGACCCGCGAGGACCTGATCGAGCACCGCGACGACGCCGTGGTCGTCAGCGAGGACGACTACGTCAAGCGGATGCCGCTGTCGGAGTTCTCGCCCCAGCGCCGCGGCGGGAAGGGGATCATCGGCGCGGACCTGAAGGAGGACGACCGGGTCTCCTCGGTGTTCGTCGCCAACACCCACGACTACCTGCTCTGTTTCACCACCCACGGACAGGTGTACCAGCTGAAGACCTACCAGGTGCCCGAGATGGGACGGACGGCGCGCGGGAAGTCGGCGGTGAACGTCCTCGACCTCGACGACGGCGAGGAGATGGCCGCCGTCGTCAACACCGCGGCGATGAACGGCGGCTACCTGACGATGGCGACGCGCGGCGGGCGGGTCAAGCGCACCGCCGTCGACGAGTTCGGCAACATCCTCTCGACGGGTATCCGGGCGATCAGCCTGGAGGAGGGCGACGAACTCGTCGACGTCGAGGTGACAGACGGCGAGAGCGACCTCGTCCTCGCGACGGCGCGCGGGATGACCATCCGGTTCGACGAGTCCGAGGTCCGGCCGATGGGCCGCTCGGCCCGCGGGGTCCGGGGTATCAGGCTCGAAGGCGACGACAGCGTCGTCGGCGTCGCCGCCGCCGACGAGTCCGTCCACGACTGGCTCCTGACGGTGACGGCAAACGGCTACGGCAAGCGGACGGACATCGACTCGTACCGCCGCCAGTCGCGCAACGGCAAGGGCCTCATCGACATCAAGACGAACGAGCGAAACGGCCGGGCCTGTTCCATCGACACCGTGAGCAAGGGCGACCACGTCCTCGTGATGAGCGAGGCCGGACAGGTCATTCGCACGCCCGTCGAGAACATCTCCACCGTCGGGCGGAACACGATGGGCGTGACGATAATGGACCTGACGGCGGACGACAGCGTCGCCGCGATAGAGGTCGTCGACGTGGCGCAGACGGACGACAGCGGGGAGACGGGCGAGAGCGAGGGCGCCGACGCCGTGTCCGAGGCTTAGCACTAGCACACCTGTCTCCCGGGCAGGC
>JAQCMY010000171.1 GCA_028274865.1 Haloferacaceae archaeon
GTCGAGGTACGCCCCGCCCTACCGCTCCCCGACCGGTACGAACTCGCGGCGCTCCGGCCCGACGTAGCGGGCGCGCGGGCGGATCAGCCGGTTCTCCTCCCACTGCTCCATCACGTGTGCGATCCAGCCGCCGACGCGGCTGATCACGAAGATAGGGGTGTAGATGTCGATCGGGATGCCCATCTGGTAGTACATCGAGGCGGAGTAGAAGTCGACGTTCGGCGCGATGCGCTTCTCGTCGAGCATGAACTCCTCGACCGCCTCGGAGTAGCGGAACCACTTCTCGTCGCCCGACGCCTCGCCGAGCGCCTGCGAGCGCTCGCTGAGAATCCGCGCCCGCGGGTCCTTGACGTTGTAGACGCGGTGGCCGAAGCCGGCGACCCGGCGACCCTCCGCGAGGGCGTCCTGGACCCACCGGAGCGGGTCCTTCGTGCTCTCGTCCACCTCGAGGAGCATCCGCATCACGTTCTGGTTCGCGCCGCCGTGGAGCGCCCCGGAGAGCGTGCCGACGGCGCTCGTCACCGCCGAGTGAAGGTCCGCGAGCGTCGAAGCGGTGACCATCGCGGCGAACGTCGAGGCGTTCAGCCCGTGGTCGGCGTGGAGCACGAGCGCCATGTCGAACGTCTCCGCCGCGACGTCGTCCGGCTCCTCGCCGTTGAGCATGTAGAGGAAGTTCGCGGCGTGAGCGAGGTCGGGGTTCGGCGCGACCGGCTCCTCTCCCCGGCGCAGCCGGTCGAACGCCGCGAGCGCGGTCGGAAGCTTCGCGGTGATCCGCCGCCCCTTCCGGACGTTCGCGGGGATGGACTGGACGTCGCCGTCCTCCGCGTCCGGGTCGTATGCCGAGAGCATCGACGTGACCGTCCGCATCATGGCCATCGGGCTCTCGTCGGCGCGGGCGAGGCACTCGATGGCGTTCAGCACCTCGGGGTCGAGTTCGCGCTCCGTCGCCATCCCGTCGCGGAACGCGTCGAGCAGGGCTCGGGTCGGGAGTTCGCCGTGCCACAGCAGGTAGAGCACCTCCTCGTAGCTCGCGTCCCGGGCGAGGTCGTCGATGTCGTAGCCCCGGTAGACGAGCCGTCCCTCGTCTCCGTCGATCTCGCTGAGCGACGACTCGGCGACGAGAACGCCCTCGAGCCCGCGTTTGAGCTCCGCGCTCGTCTCTTCCGACATGCACCGAGGGTTTGTGGGTGGGGCGAAAAGCGTTGCCGTCGGCCGGAAAGGCTTTACACAGCCGCCGGCGCGAGACGTGCTATGGACCCCCGCGAGGTCGAGTACCGGCCGGTCGGCGTCAAGGAGGTGCTGGCCGAGATGAAAGACACCGCGGAGCTCCTGATCGACCTGTCGTACTCCTCGGTCCTGCTGGAGAGCCCGGAGGTGGCAGAGGAGGTGCTCGAACTCGAAGAGCAGGTGGACCTCCTCCAGATGCGCGCACGGATGAGCCTCCTGCTCGCGGCGCGCAACCCGGCGGACGCCGAACGGCTGGCGCCCGTCCTCGGCGTCGTCGGCGCCGCGGAGAAGATCGCCGACGCCGCGGGTGACATCGCGACGATCGCGATCGAGGAGATCGGGCTCCCGGACGCGCTCCGGGCGGCGCTCCCCGACGCCGTCGAGACGCTCGTCCGCGGCACGGTCGCGCCCGAGTCGCCGTTCGCCGGCCGGACGCTCGTCGACTCGAACATGGAGACCGAGATGGGCGTCCGCGTCATCGCCGTCCGGCGCGCCGGCGAGTGGCTGCTCGACCCCGACCGTGACACCGTCCTGCGCGCCGACGACGTGGTCCTCCTGCGGGGGAGCGAGGACCACGTCACCGACGTCTACGAGCTGGTCACCGGCGAGCGGTACGAGCCGCCGGCGCCGGCGGAGCCGGCGGTCGACGACCTCGAGCGGGCGGTGCGAACGATCGTCCTGATGAAAGACGTGAGCGAACTCGCCGTCGACCTCGCCTACGGCGCCGTCCTGTTCGACAGCGAGGCGGTCGCCGAGGAGGTGGCCGAACTGGAGGTGGAGGTCGACCACCACAAGTCGATGCTGGAGGCGTGGGCGCTCCGGGCCGCCGGGCGGGTCGACGACCCGACCAGCCTCCGGGGGCTGATGCGACTCGCGAGCGCGACGGAGGTGATCAGCGACGCCGCGAACGAGATAAGCGAGGGCGTCCGCTGGGGAATCGACGCCCACCCCGTCGTCGCCGCCGCCGTCGAGGAGTCCGACGAGGTGATCGTCCGGCTGACGGCCGCGACGGACGCGCCGCTCGTCGGCACGGCGCTCGGCGACCGGCACGTCCGCACGGAGACGGGCAGCCGGGTGATCGCCGTCCGCCGCCCGGACGACGAGTGGGTGCTCTCGCCCGGCCCGGAGACAGTCGTCGAGGCCGGCGACGTCCTGCTGGCGAAGGGGACCCGCGCGAGCGCCGACCGCCTCGCCGCCCTCGTCGGCTCCAGCCGCTCGTTCGACGGTTAGGCCCGGCGAACGGCGCGGTACGCGGCGACGAGGGTCAGGAGCGTCCCGACGATCGCCGCCGTCCCGGACGCGAGCACGAGCGCGAGCAGCAGGAACCAGCCCTCCGGACCGACGACGGGGAACGTCTGCCGACCGGCGGGGGGACCGAGGAGCTCGAACACACGGACGACGTACAGCGCGGCGCCGAGGAGGAGGCCGACGACGGCGCCGACGGCGGCGTTCCGGCGCACGCGCAGGCGCTCGACGAGCGCACCGACGCCCGGCCGCTCGGGGACGTCGCGGCCAGCGCCGCCGTCTGCCTCGCGGTCGCTCACGCTCGCCCGTCGGCGCGCCCTCCTAAAACCTCCGTCGGCTCGTCGGGCGGGCGGGTCGCCGGTTCCGAACGCCTAAAGAGTCGGCCGTCCCGACCACGGGTGATGATAACGGTCGGAACCGCACACGCCGCCCCCGGAGAGGTCGACACCGGTCGGCTGGAGGTCGGCGAGGGGCGCGACGGCGGGACCGTCGACCTGCCAGTCGCCGTCGCAAACGGCGCCCACGACGGCGATCGGCTCTACATGCAGGCGGCCAGCGACGGCGACGAGGTAAACGGCGTCGGCGTCGTCTCGCGGGTGGTGCCACGGCTCGACCCCGACGAGCTACAGGGCAGCGTCGTCGTCGTCGGCGTCGTCAACTACCACGGCTTCGTCGTCGGCGAACACCGGAATCCGGTCGACGACACGAAGCTCAACCGTGCGTACCCCGGTGACCGCGCCGGTACGTCGAGCGAGCGAATCGCCGCCGCGACGTACGCGCTGGCGAGCGAGGCCGACCTCGTGATCGACCTCCACCAGGGGTCGACCTCGCGGATGATCGAGGAGGTCCGGGTGCGCTGTGGCCGGCGCCACCGCCTCCACCGCGAGTGTCTCCAGCTCGCCCGCACGTTCGGCTGTGGCCACATCCTCGACCAGAAAGGACCGGACGGCCAGCTGGCCCGCGTCGCGCCCGACGACGGCATCCCGACCGTCGACCCGGAGCTCGGGGGCAGCGTCGGCTTCGACGAGCGGTCGATCCGGGCCGGCGTCGAGGGGGTGTTCAACGTCCTGCGGGACTACGACTTCCTCGACGGCAGTTCCGCCGTCGAGGCACAGGTGCGCGCGACCGGGTTCGACCAGTACGGCGCCCCATCGGGGGGTATCGTCGACTTCGCCGTCGACCTGGGCGACCGGGTGAGCGCCGGCGACTCGCTGTTCGAGGTGACCGACGTGTTCGGGACGTTGAGGGCGCGCGTGACCGCCGACTCGGACGGCGTGTTCTGGCGCTCTCGGCGCCTCCCACAGGTCGCCACCGGCGAGTACGTCTGCTCGGTCGGCACCGACCTCGACACCTACTGACCGTGTCCGCCCGCCTCGCCTGCCCGGACTGTGGCGCCACGCACGACGACCGCTGGCGCTGTGACTGCGGCGCGCCGCTCTCGTACGCCGCCCTCCCCGCGCTCCCCGACGACCCGCCCGACCCCGCGACGCTGGACCGCGAGCGGGGGCTGTGGGCGTTCGTCGACCTGCTCCCGGAGCCGTTCGACGCTCGTACGACGCTCGGCGAGGGGTTCACGCCCGAGGTCGACGCGCCCGCGTTCGACTGCCGGGTGACACTGGAGTCGGTCTCGCCGACGGCGTCGTTCAAGGACCGCGGCGCGACGACGACGGTCGCCAGGGCGCTCGCGCTCGGCGTCGACCGGGTCGTCGACGACTCCTCGGGCAACGCCGCCGCGGCGCTCGCGACGTACGCCGCCCGCGCCGGCCTCGACTGCGAGGTGTACGTCCCCGCGTCGGTCAAGCCAGGGAAGCTCCGGGCCGTCGAGGCAGCCGGCGCGACGCCCGTCCGGGTCGAGGGCGGGCGGGCCGCCGTCACCGACGCCTGTGTCGCCGCCGTGGCGGACGGCGACGCGTGGTACGCCAGCCACGCGTGGCGCCCATCCTTTCTCGCCGGCACCGCGACGTGGGCGTACGAGGTCGCGGCGCGCCGGGGCTGGACCGCGCCAGACGCCGTCGTCGCGCCGGTCGGCCACGGGACGCTGTTTCTCGGCGCGTGGCGGGGGTTCCGCCGGCTCCGCGCTGCGGGCTGGACCAGCCGCGTGCCGCGGCTCTACGCCGCACAGGCCGCCGGCACGGCACCCGTGGTCGCCGCGCTCCACGACGACGGGGCGGCGGCGGGCGAAAACGACGCCGCCGACGGGATACAGATCGGCGACCCGGTCCGGCGCGCCGAGATACTGCGCGCGGTCCGCGGGTCGGGCGGCGACGCGCTCGCCGTCGACCGGGCGACGACCGAGGCGGCGCTCGACCGCCTCTGCCGGGCCGGGCTGTACGTCGAGCCGACCTGTGCGGTCGCGCCGGCGGCGCTGGAGCGACTCCGCGACCGCGGCGCGGTCGGCCCCGACGAGGACGTCGTCGTGCCGCTGACCGGGAGCGGGCTGAAAACGGGGTGATGGTGGGGGTGCCACCGATCACCCGACCGTCGCCGCCCGTCCGCCGAGACACGACCCGCGCCGCCGACCGGCGCGTCCTGCCGTGACCGGGATTCTCGTCGCGCCGTCGATCTTCGCGGCGTCGATGCTCGTCCTCTGGGCCGACAGCCGGCGCCACGCCGCCGACCCGGACGCCCGCGCGACCCGGGCCGTGCGGGTCACGACGCTCGTCGTCCTCGTCGGCGTCCTCACGGTCCTCGGACTGTTGCTCTCGGGGCTCCCCGTTCCGCCCGCGCTCCTGTTCGATCTGGGCCCGCTCGTCTGCGCGTGGGTCGGGCTGTGCGGGCTGGGTGCGGTCGCCGCGAACGCCGTTCTCCTGCGGCGGTGAGGGCGCTCACGCCGTCACGCGCGGATCACAAGAGACTCAACCGCTCCCACCGGAGCGCCGGGGTGAAGCGAACGGTACTCGCCGTCGGTCTCGTCGCGCTGGTCGCGCTGGCGGGCTGTTCGGCGTCGGTCGGGGGCGACGGGTCGACAGTCGACGACGGGGTCGAGGTCGAGGACAACAGCACGGGCGCGACGAACGTGACCCAGTCGGTCGGGATCGAGGTCGACGACTCGACTGCCGGGCAGGAACTGACCGCGGTCGGGGCGACGTATCCGCGCGACGACTTCACCGTCGACGCCGCGCAACACGACCAGATCGAGATCGGCGTCGACACCGACGGCGACGGCGAACTCGACGAGGAGTTCGACGAGACCCACATCAGCGGCGTCAACAACAACGCCTTCTCGTTCGACGTCACGCTCGACACGGGCTACACGCTCGAGTCCGGCGACGTCGTGGTGGTCGAGTACCCCGCGGTCGACAACCCCTCCGAGCCGGGCGAGTACGTCGTCGAGGTGCGGCTGAACGACCAGCAGACGGCCGACGCGACGGTCACCATCGGGTAGGCGGGTCGGGCGGCTGCCCTTCGTCATATCCTCGACCAGCGCCGGCGCCGCGCTACATCCCCATGTCCGCCGCCGCCCCGGGCACCGGCAGGTCGCCCGGTCGGACGCCGAGCAGCTCCGCGGCGTGGTCGATCGCCATGTCGAAGCCGTAGTAGCGCTCCAGTTCGTCGCCGTCCGCCCGGACCATCAGCATCGCGT
>JAQCMY010000172.1 GCA_028274865.1 Haloferacaceae archaeon
TCCGGCACCGCAGTTTTGTGCTACCGCACAGAGTCTCCGGTCGATGGCCGACTACGACCACCGTTCGCTCGCCGACTTCGACCCACACCCACAGAAACCCGGTCGCCGGTGGGCGGTGTCGAAGGAGCTCGGACTCGAGGAGTACAACCTGAACGTCGGCGTCCTCGAGGAGGGCGACCCGCTCTCGCAGACGCATTTCCACGCCCACGAGTCACAAGACGAGTTCTACAGGCGGTTCGAGGCGAGTGCCTCGGGGCTTGACCCCGAGGGTGAAGCCGAAGCAAACATTTAAATAACTTTACTTCGAAGAAATGGTACAGTCAGAGAAACCCCTCAAAGACGGATTAAAGACCTTAATCCTATGCTGACTGAGCAAATCAGTTTGGAAACGTGGCCCCTCTCAAAACCCGCCACGGCGGTGCGACGGGGGTTTCAACGGGTCGTGGTGGAGCGACCGACTCCCACGGACGCTGTGGTGCGTTCGGGTGTTAATTCCAGCCGACCCGAGAGGGAAGGTCGGGAGGAATTAAATTCGCCTGCCGGGTGCGGTGCAGAACCCAAAACGGTGAAGCCTCGGGGCTTGCCCCCGAGGTACTTCACTACGTCCTCGAGGGCCGGTGTCAGCTGGAGGTCGGCGACGAGTCGGTGACCGTCGAGGCAGACGACGTCGTCAGGGTTCCGCGCGGCGTCCCGCACCTCGTCCACAATCCACACTACGACGAGCCGTGCAAGCTGATCGCCATCGGCAGTCCGCCAGAGGGCCGGTATCCGGTCACGATGTACGACAACTACGAGCACGTCCTCGCCGACCGGTACGACGAGGCCAGCACCGAGTAGACGCGGTACCGAAGCGGCTCGGACTCTGCTCCCGGCCAGCGACACCGCCGCGACGCGTGCGGGGCACGAGCGCACGCTCGGACCGGACCGTGTCGCCTGCGTCGGTCGTCCCGGCCCGCGACGAAACGGGGCTCGACACACGTGGTGTTCGCCTGCCCGCCGACCGACGGCTGGCGCATCCGCTCGCTGTGTCGTGTCGACACCCCGACCCCGACCCCGACCCCGACCGGAACCGTTCGTGTGACGCTCGACGCGGACGCGCGTCCACGCCGTCAGAGTCGCGCCCCGACCCGACCGGAGCACTGTGACGAGCGACCCGGCGGTCGCGCGCGTCGCCGAGGCCCGCCGGGCGTCGACGTGCCGTCGAGCCGGCGGTGTGCGGGACTAAGCCCCCGGGGTGCGAAGTCGTGACGTGTTACGCACCGCGGTGGTCGGACTGGGTGAGGTTTCGCAGTGGCACGAGCGTGCGATCGCCGACACGCCCGGCGCGACGCTCGTCGCCGTGGCCGACACCGACGAGTCGGCGTTGCGCCGGTTTCGCCCGCGCTCCGGTGTCGGGACGTACACCGACCTCGACGCGCTGTTCGGAGACGAGTCCGTCGACTGGGTCCACGTCTGCACGCCGGTCCAGACCCACTACGACCTCGCCACGACCTGTATCGACCACGACGTCCACGTTCTCGTCGAGAAGCCGTTCGTCCGGACCCGGGACGAGTTCGAGGCGCTGACGGCTGCGGCAGATCGTGCCGGCGTCCGCGCCACGGTCGTCCACAACCAGGTCTACTACCGGCCGTTTCGCGAGGCGTGCCGGCGGGTCCGAGACGGGGAGTTCGGGCCGCTCCACGGCGTCTCTGTCCGGTGGGCGGAGGACGCCGACCCCCGCGACCCGGACCGCGGCGACTGGGTACTCGACCTCCCGGGCGGCGAGTTCGGCGAGGGGATCGTCCACCCGATCTACGTCGGGCTGCGCGCCGCCGGCTACCCGGCAGACGAGTCGAGCGTCGACGTCGAGCGTATCGCCACGACGACGGACGCGGCGTTCGACGGCGTCGCGCTCTCGTACGCCACGGCGGACGACGTCGCCTGTACGGTCCAGCACCACTCGAACGTCCCAGACCAGCGGCGCGTCGACTTCGTCGCGGAGGCGGGCCACGTCACGGTCGACATCGCGACACAGTCGGTCCGGACACACCGCAGCAGCCACGGCCCGAACACGCCGTACACGTACCCGATGGTCCGTGCCGCGCTCCGGGGCGTCCGGAACGCGACGCGTGCCACGGTCCGTGCCGTCGCCGAGACGGCAGCCGACCGGCTCCGGGACGCACACGCCACACACGACACCCACACGCCGGTCGTCCGCCGCGAGGCAGCCGCCATCCGCGGCGAGGGCGAGGGCCCGACGCCGCGGGCGGAGGCCGACTGGGCGAACCGGCTGTTCACGCTCGTCTGTGGCCGGTAGCACCGGGGCGCTGCCGACAGCGTCCCGTCGCCTGCCGTGGGACCGCGTCGTTCGAGCCGTCACCGCGACCGGGTTCGCCGACCTACCAGCCGACGGTCGTCGGGCGCTCGCGGGCTACGTGACCGGCGTCGAGGTGCCCGGACTCGAACGCGGCGACGGTCCACGCCCTCGGGGCCGCGGCCTCCTGTCCCGCCGGCCTGCCAGCGAACGGCGGGCGATGACGAGGCCGTCCCGCGCCGGGAGCGGCGCTGCTCGTCCGCGAAGGGCTCTCCGCACACGACGGACCGGTCGGGTTCGGCGAGGTGTGCTCGTCCGGCGACGACCTCTCGGCGCTCGCGACGTTCGACGAGCAGCACCCGCTCGACGACGGCTACGACCCGTCCCCGGGACCACCCTCGCCCGCGGCGCCCAGACCGGCCTGCTCCGCCTCGTCGAACGCGAAGGCCTCGCCCCGGACGGCGTCGTCCGGGTGACGGTCCAGCTGGCCCAGCGTGCGCACGAGACGCTGCCGAACGAGTCGCCGACGGCGCACCCGACACGGCTCTCGACGCGCTCGAGGCGTCGCACGGCTACGACGCCGGCTGACCGGGCCGCCGGGTCCCGTCGCGCCCGGCGCGAGACCGCGGCCGTTTAGCGCTCCCGGAGCGAACGCCGCTCGTGGCCGACCCCGTCCGCGCGCTCGTCTCGACGATCGGTGCGTTCACCGTGACGCTCGTGCCCGCGCTCCTCGTCGTGCCCGGCGTCACCGGGGCCAGCCCGACTGTCGGCAGTCTCGTCCTGACGGCGCTCGTCGCGCCGGCGCTGTACGTCCTGTTCGGTCGGGCGGAACCGGCCGCCACCGACTGATCACGTCCGCAGGTCACGCGACGGGCCGGTCCCGCGGACGACGACGGCCACGCGAGCGTCACGCCCGCGGCGGCACGGGGCGTGCCGCCGACTCGGTCACCCGCCCTCGTCGCGGGCCCAGCCCCCGGCGCGCTCGACTGCGTCGCGCCACCGACCGTAGCGCCGGTCGGCCTCGTCCGCGGCCATCTCCGGCTCGAACCGCCGGTCGAGCTGCCAGTTCGCGCGCAGGTCGTCGACACCGTCCCAGTAGCCGACGGCGAGGCCGGCGGCGTAGGCCGCGCCCAGCGCCGTCGTCTCGTCCACCCGTGGCCGGACGACGGGCGTCTGGACGATGTCGGCCTGGAGCTGACAGAGAAAGTCGTTCCTGACCGCGCCGCCGTCGACCCGCAGGGTCGGCTCGTCCCCGGTGTCGGCGGCGACCGCCTCGGTCACGTCGCGGGTCTGGTAGGCGATCGCCTCCAGGGCCGCCCGGACGAGGTGTTCCTTTCGCGTGCCGCGGGTCATCCCGACGATGGTGCCGCGGGCGCGGCCGTCCCAGTGTGGCGCGCCGAGGCCGGTGAACGCCGGCACCACGTACACCCCGCCGGTCGCCTCGACGGAGGCCGCGAGCGCCGCCGTCTCGGCGGTGTCGTCGACGAAGCCGACGTCGGCCAGCCACTCGACGGCGGCCCCCGCGGAGAACGTCGCGCCCTCCAGCGCGTACCGGGGGCGCTCGCCGGCGAACTGGTAGGCCACGGTCGTCAGCAGGCCGCTGTCGGAGGCGACGGCCTCCTCGCCGGTGTTCGTGAGGTAGAACGCGCCGGTGCCGTAGGTGTTCTTCGCGTCGCCCGCGTCGACGCAGGCCTGGCCGAGCAGCGCGGCCTGCTGGTCGCCGAGTACGCCCGTCACCGGCACCTCTGCGCCGAGGAACCCGTCCGGGTCCGTGTAGCCGTACGGCTCCGGGTCCGACGAGGGCCGGACCTCGGGCAGCATCGCCTTCGGGACGTCGAACTCCTCCAGGAGGTCCGGGTCCCACGAGCAGTCGTGGATGTCGAACAGCATCGTCCGCGAGGCGTTCGTGACGTCGGTGACGTGCTCGCTGGTGAGATTGTAGACGAGCCACGAGTCGACCGTGCCCATCACCAGTTCGCCGTCGGCAGCGCGCTCGCGCACGCCGCGCGGGCGAGTCTGTCCGAGCTTCAGCGGGTCGGCGTTGTCGAGCAGCCACTCGGTCTTCGTCGCGGTGAAGTAGGCGTCGGGCACCAGTCCGGTCGTCTCGCGGATGCGCTCGGTCAGCCCCGCGTCGCGGCGCGCGGCGGCGCGGTCCGTGGTCCGTCGGTCCTGCCAGACCAGGGCGTTGTGGGCCGGGTTCCCGGTGTCGGGGTCCCAGACGACGACCGTCTCGCGCTGGTTCGCGACGCCGAGCGCCTCGAGACGGTCGGCGTCGATGCCGGCGGCGGTCAGCGCCCGGTCGACGACCCGTTCGACCGTCTGCCATATCTCGACGGGGTCGTGCTCGACCTGCCCCGGCTCGGGTCTGATCTGCTCGTGGCGACCGTAGGCACTGGCGACGACCTCCCCGTCGTGGTCGAAGGCCATGAACCGGGTCCCGGTCGTCCCCTGGTCGATGGCGCCGATGTACGTCGTGCTCATAGCGTCCGGGGCCGTTCCGTCCGGAACGTTTGTCGAGGATTCGTATAAACAGTTTCCGCTCGCCCCGGACCCGGCGGTCGAACGCGAGCGTCCCCCCGACGAACTCGTGGCCGACCTCGTCCCCGACCCGACCGACGCAGCCGGAGGAGTCCCAGCCGTCGCGCTCGACGGCCACGCCCGCCTCCCGGGTCGTGTCACCGTCGCAGGTCGTACAGCCGCCGGAACGGTGTCGGCGGGAACCGCAGTTCGACCCGGCTCGGCGGGCGACCCTTGCCGCTCGGCTCTCCCGAGCGCACGCGCTCGACGGCGCCGCTCTCGGCGATCTCGTAGAGGAACCGCTTGACCGTCCCCCGCGAGAGGTCGACGCCGGGCCGACTGCTGATCGCGTCCGCGGTCGCGGTGACCGACGCGCGCTCCGTCTCGTCCAGGTCGACGAGGCTGCGGAGCACCAGCTGCTTGTTCGCCGGGAGCGCGAACACGCGCCCGAGCGAGACGGAGGAACGGGGGATCTCCGCGACGGCGTCGTCGACGTCGCGCTCGGTCAGCCGCGTTCGGCTCTCGCGGCCGGCGCGGTCGGCGGCGACGAACAGTGCGGTCAGGGCGTCGTGAGCGTTGCCGTCGGCCCAGCCGGCGATCCGGCGGGCGAGTTCGTGGTCGAGCGCCTGCCGCGCCAGCCCCTCGGAGGCGCGGGCCATCAGCACGTCGACGAGCATCTGTGGCCGGTACGGCTCGACGCGGATGGACGTCGCGGTGTAGGTCGTCAGCCCGGACTCCTCCGGGTCGGCCCGACCGACGGCGAGCCAGCTCAGGTTGCTCGGTAGGCCGGCGAACAGGTCGACGAGGTCGGGCGTCTCCACCCCGGCGGCCTCGCCGACGTGGTCGACGGCGACGACGACTCCGGTTCGCGAGCGGTCGAGCAGCGCGTGGAGCCGGTCGGTGAGCTCCGTCGTGCTGATCCCGTGCTCTGGGACCGACTCGTCGACGAGTGCGTCGAGGACGGCGTGGTAGAACGCGAACTCGCTGGTCGTCTCCCGGAGGTCGAGGTAGACGAACCCGGGCGTGGTCGGCCCCGCCGCTCGCGTGCTGGTGTGGATTGCCGACTGCGTCTCCGTCGCGAGCCGCGAGAGGTGGCTGAACAGCGCCGCGACGACCGCCGACTTCCCGGCGCCGAACCCGCCGTGGAGATACGCGTTCGGCGGGAGGTTGCCGTCGAACACCGGGTCGAGGTGGTCGAGTACCCGCTCGAAGACCGGCGCCCGGCCCACGGGCTCGTCGAGGTGGGCGACCGGCGACAGCGACTCGTAGTCCCGGACCAGCTGTGGCTCGTCGTCACGCCGCCGGCGCCGGTTTATTCGCGCGTCGATATCCATCGGTTCAGCCGTTCCGTGTCGGGTCGTCTGTCCACACGATCAAGCGAATCGTGGTGGTCCCTCGGGGACCGCGGGCCTCCTCAGAGGTACCCGGCGTTCGGGATGACCCCGAGGAGCGAGAGGATGCCGACGGCGAGCATCACGAGCGTGATGGCCATCGCCGGCGGGTCGACGTGGGTACCGCCGTGCGCGTAGAAGACGCGCTGGGTGAGCTCGCCGAGGAGCCCGCTCACCGCGCCGAAGCCGCCGGCGGCGAGCAGCGCGGCGACCGAACTCCCGCCCGCCATCGGCATCACCACGATGGCGCCGACAGAGCCCATCAGCGTCATGTGGTGTGTCACCGGAATCTTCTCGACGCCCAGCTCGAGGAACAGGAGGCTCATCGCCGAGATGGCGTAGCCGAGAAAGATACTCCCGGTCTGGATCCAGATGTAGCCGGCGAGAATGCCGGTGATCAGGCCGACGAAGCCGACGGGCCCCCACTTGTACTGGTGGCCGAGCCACGGTTCGGTCGCGAGACGGGCCCCCTGGTAGCCGCCGTCGGTCACCGCGCGCTCCTCCTCGCGCTCGAACGGCCCCATGTCGAGGAGCCCCGAGCCGGCCACGTTGCCGACGAGCGGGTAGCCGAAGGCCGGCCGGGCGATCAGCGCCGTCAGGACGACCGACAGCGCGATGCCGTCCGTCGGGAGGCCGATACCGCCCGCGACCAGCGTGATCAGCAGCCCCAGCGCGCCGAAGATCCCGCCGACTGCGAGGATATCCGGCTTCGTTCCGTGCGCGTAGAGGATGTTCTTCCCGAAGTGGTAGGGCCACCCCTCCGGCTCCATCTCGGGGTACTTGTGGCCGGCGTACGCCGCCGCGGCGACACCCCCGGCGAACGAGATGTGCGGCCCGGTGATCGCACCGAAGCCGATGACACCGGTCAGTCCGACCGAGAGCTGGTTGCCGTCGATCGGTCCGACCGTCGCGACCTCGCGCTGGAGGATCGCCACTCCCTCGCCGAGGAAGACGAGGAAGCCGGTGAAGATGAACGCCGGCAGGGCGCCCAGCGCCGCGCCGAACGCCCCGCCAGCGAACGCGGTGATCAGGAGGACGACGAACGCCTCGAGCTCCATGCCGATTATCGGGATTGTCTGGAGCGCGAACATCTACTCGTCCTCCTCGCGCGCCCAGTCGAGCGAGCGCTCGACCGCGGCGTCCCAGCGGCCGTACATCTGGTCTGCGTCCCCGGCGTCCATCTCCGGCGAGAACTCGCGGTCGACCTGCCAGTTCGACCGGAGCTCGTCGACACCGTCCCAGTAGCCGACGGCGAGGCCGGCGGCGTAGGCCGAGCCCAGCGCCGTCGTCTCGTCGACCTCCGGCCGCGCGATGTCGGTCTGGATGATGTCCGACTGGAGCTGGCAGAGGAAGTCGTTCTTGACCGCGCCGCCGTCGACCCGCAGCGACGTCATCTCGACGCCGGAGTCTGCCTCCATCGCCTCCGCGAGGTCACGGGTCTGGTAGGCGATCGCCTCCAGGGTCGCCCGGACGAGGTGTTCCTTTCGCGTGCCGCGGGTCATCCCGACGATGGTGCCGCGGGCGCGGCCGTCCCAGTGTGGCGCGCCGAGGCCGGTGAACGCCGGCACCACGTAGACGCCGTCGGTGGAGTCGACAGAACTCGCCAGCTCGGCGGTCTGTGCGGCGTTGTTGATCAGGTCGATATCCTCCAGGAACTCGATCGCCGCGCCGGCGATGAAGATCGACCCCTCCAGCGCGTACTGAACGGGCTCGCCGGACATCTGGAAGCCGATCGTGGTGAGCAGGCCGTTGTCGGAGGCGACGGCCTCCTCGCCGGTGTTCATCAGGTAGAACGCGCCGGTGCCGTAGGTGTTCTTCGCGTCGCCCGCGTCGAAGCAGGTCTGGCCGAACAGCGCGGCCTGCTGGTCGCCCAGCGCGCCCGCGACCGGCACCTCGGCGCCGAGGAACCCGTCCGGGTCGGTGTGGCCGTAGGTGTTCTCGTCGGAGGAGGGCCGGACCTCGGGCAGCATCGCCTCCGGAACGTCGAACTCCTCTAAGAGGTCCGGGTCCCACGACATCCCCTCGATGTCGAACAGCATCGTCCGCGAGGCGTTGGAGACGTCGGTGATGTGGTTCCCCGTGAGGTTCCAGATGACCCACGCGTCGATCGTCCCCATCAGCAGTTCGCCGTCCCGTGCCCGGTCGCGGAGGTCCCGCGCCCGCGAGCTCTGGAGCTTCAGCGGCTCGGCGTTGTCGAGGATCCACTCGGTCTTCGTCGCGGAGAAGTAGGCGTCGACCTCCAGCCCGGTCGTCTCGCGGATCTCGTCGGCCATCCCCGCCTCCTTGAGCTCCTCGACGCGGTCCGTGGTCCGTCGGTCCTGCCAGACCAGGGCGTTGTAGACCGGTCGGCCGGTCTCCTCGTCCCAGACGATGGTGGTCTCGCGCTGGTTCGTGATCCCGAGTGCCTCGAGCTGTGCTGCCTCCAGGTCGGCCTCCGCGAGTCCCCTGGTGACGACTTCCTGTGTGTTCTCCCATATCTCGACCGGGTCGTGCTCGACCCAGCCGGGCTTCGGATAGATCTGTTCGTGCTTCTCGTACGCGTTGGCGACGACCTGCCCGCCGTGGTCGAAGACCATGAACCGGGTTCCGGTCGTGCCTTGGTCGATCGCGCCGACGTAAGTGTCTGGCATAGTGCGTTCCTCCGGTCGACGGGCTGTCTGCTGCCGTCGCCGTGTCGGCTCACGCACGTGCTACTGTATTAAATATTACTGATAGTCTGGGGATACCAGTAAACTATCGGCAACTCTCACTGTCGTTCACAAGAAACTCTCGCCCGCTCCCCGGATTCTCGGGAGTCATCCCCGTCAGAACGCCGCCCGTGACAGCAGGTGGCGCACGCACGCGGCCCCACGCCGGACGTGTTTATCACCACCAGTAACCCACCGATGAATCAACGCAGGCCGGCACGTATCGGCGAGGCACGACTCCCCCTGCCACGCGTCGCCGTGGCCGGCGGCGGGCCGAGTGCGTCGACACCGCGCGGGGCCTCGCGACTCGTGGCCTCGACGTCTCTCTCGTCGAACAGGGGCCCCGACCAACGGGACGACGCGGTCGCGCCGCGTCGTGTGCCGCCCGTTCGACGGCGCGCCGGCAGGAGTCCCCCGAACTGTTCGAGGCCGAGGAGCCCGACGAGGCTACGAGCCACGCCCTCGAGTCGCCGGAGTTCCTCCGGGTCCACGAAGACGCGCGCGGCGCACTCGTCGACGGCGACCCGGCCCGCGGGTTCGCCTCCCACGCCCGCAATCGGGGTCCCGGCCGACGGGCGGTCGAGCTGTCCCGCAATCTCGACGACGCCGGAGCCGGGGACGCCGGCGACTCCCTGTCGGGAGTGTCCGACCTGCGCCGGTAGACGGAACACCGCCCGGGCTACGGGGTCCGTCTCCCCTCGAACCGCCGGAGGCCGCGCTCGCCGAGCGCCGACAACTCGGAAGCGGAGTAAAATCTCCGAAAACCGGAAATTCTTGTCCCGGGCGCCCCGGACGTGACCGTGACGCTGCACACGCGCGCCGTCGAACAGGATGTCCGGGAACTGAGCACGCTCCTCGGGGACGTGCTGGCCGACCAGACGTCCCCGGCGGCGCTCGGCACCGTCGAGCGGATCCGAAACGGAGCGCTCGACTACCGCCGCACCGACCAGACCTCCCGGGAGACGCTGTGGACCGAGATTCGCGGCCTCGACGCGGAGACCAGAGACACCGTCTCGCGCGCGTTCACCACGTACTTCGAGCTGACGAACCTGGCGGAGGAGCGCGCGAGGGTACGGGCCCTCCGCGAGGGCCACGAGTCGGGGACGCCCGAACACAGCCTCGCCGCCACGGTCGAACACCTCGCGGACGCGGGCGCCGACGCGGAGACGGTCGAACGGGTGCTCTCGGACGTGCTCATCGAGCCGACGTTCACCGCCCACCCGACGGAGGCGCGCCGGAAGACGGTGAAGGCGAAGCTCCGGTCGGTCGCCCGGACGATCGAGGCGCTCGACGAGCGCCGGCTCACCGCCCGCGAGCGCGAGCGGTACGACCGGGGGCTGGAGGCAGAGCTGACCTCGCTCTGGCAGACCCCACAGATCCGCGACCGCAGGCCGGAGGTGACAGACGAGGTGCTGAACGTCCAGTGGTACCTCGAGAACGTGCTGTTCGACGTCGTCGGCGAGGTGTACCGGGCGCTGGAGCGGGCCCTCGCGGAGCACTACCCCGACGTCGACGCGCCGAAGCTGTTCGAGTTCCGGTCGTGGGCCGGCAGCGACCGCGACGGCAACCCCTACGTCACTACCGCGGTGACCGCCGAGACGCTCGAGCGCCAGCGCAGCGTCGTCTGTGGGATGTATCGCGACGGGCTCAAGCGCCTCTCCGGCGTCCTGAGTCAAGACAGCCGCGACTTCGCCGTCGGAACGCTCCTCGCCGAGCGGCTGGCAGCACACAGGGACCGTCTCCCCGGCGTCGCGAGCGAGGCCGCAGCGCGCTACCCGAACGAGCCGTACCGCCAGATGCTGAAGCTGATGCGCGAGCGGCTGGACCGGGTCGGCGACGTCCGCCCCGGCGGCTACGAGACCGCCGACGAACTGGTCGCGGACCTCGGGGCGATCGCGGCCAGCCTCCGCGAACACGACGCCGAGGTGGTGGCCGAGGTGAGCGTCGACCCGCTCGTTCGTCGGGCCGACACCTTCGGCTTCGCGCTCGCCAGCCTGGACCTGCGCGACCACCGCGAGAACCACACCGAGACGGTCGCGGCTGTCTTCGACGCCAGCGGTGTCGACTACGGAGCGCTGGACGAGACCGAGCGGGTCGACCTGCTCACCGACGCGATCCGGCAGAACGAGCCGGTCGTCGACGTGGGCGTGCGCGACGGGTTCGACGGGACGCCCGCCCGCGTCCTCCGGCGGTTCGACGCGCTCGCGGACTGGCAGCGCGAGTACGGCGCCGACGCCATCGACACCTACTGTATCAGCATGACGGAGGAGCCGAGCCACGTCCTCGAGGTGCTGTTTCTCGCCGACCAGGCGGGTGTCGTCGACCTGCCCGGCCACTCCGGTCTCGACGTCGTACCCCTGCTGGAGACGGAGGCGGCGCTCTCCGGCGCGCGCCGGATCATGGGCACGCTGTTCGAGAACGAGGTCTACGCCGACGCGCTGGCGGCGCGAGGAGACGTCCAGGAGATCATGCTCGGCTACTCCGACTCGAACAAGGAGAACGGCTTTCTCGCGGCCAACTGGTCGCTCCACCGCAACCAGAAGCGGCTGGCGACGATCACCGCCGACCACGACGTCGACCTGCGCCTGTTCCACGGCCGCGGCGGGTCGATCTCGCGCGGCGGCGGCGCGACGAACGAGGCGCTCCTCGCGCTCCCGCCCGAGACGGTGACGGGACAGGTGAAGTTCACCGAACAGGGCGAGGCGATCGCCGAGAAGTACGCCAACCCGCTGATCGCCGAGCGGAACCTCGAGCAGATGCTCGACGCCCAGATTCGTGCGCGCTACCGGGCGCTGACCGGCGCGGACGAGGGCGCGCCCGCGGCGTGGCACGACCCGATGGAGACCGCCGCGGCGGCGGCGCGCGAGGCCTACCGCGACCTGCTCGACGCCGACGGGTTCGTCTCGTACTTCGAGCAGGCGACGCCGATCCGCGTCATCGAGGAGCTCAACCTCGGCTCCCGGCCCGCCTCGCGGTCGGGCGAGCGCACCGTCGAGGACCTCCGGGCGATCCCGTGGGTGTTCTCGTGGACACAGGCGCGGTGTATCCTCCCCGGCTGGTACGGTCTCGGCGCCGGACTCCAGGCGTACCTCGACGACGACGGCGACCTCGACGACCTCCGGCGCCTGTACGAGCAGTGGCCGTTCTTCCAGACGACACTCGACAACGCCGCGCTGGCGCTTGCCCGCACCGACCTCGGGATCGCGAGCGAGTACGCCGGCCTCGCGCCCGACCTCCGCGACGAGTTCTTCGACCGCATCGCCGCGGAGTACGACCGGAGCGTCGACCTCGTGCTCTCTATCTCCGGGCGCGACCGCCTCCCGCCGCGGGCCTGGGTCGCCGAGAACCTGGAGCGGCGCAACCCCTACGTCGACCCGCTGAACCTCCTCCAGGTCGACCTCCTGGGCCGCGACGACCTGAGCGAGACCGAACGCCGGACGCTCAGACTGACGGTAAAGGGGATCGCCGCGGGGATGAAATCGACCGGGTGAACAGGGGGCCGTCTCGCAGCGCCGCGTGACTCGCGCCCGTCACCGGCGCCGGCCTCCCGGAGCGAGCCTCCGTCGCCGCCGGAACGGTCGGCTGCTGTCCGAACGACGGGACGCCGCTCCCGGCGACGCGAGCGGCGTCTGGTCCGCTCGGCGGCGGCGTGACGACCGGGCCGGAGGTCGTCACCGGGGCGTGTGAGAGTGATCCGCCTCCGTGGCCTGCCGACCGCACTCTGCACGGACCCGAAACAACCGCGTTCGTCCGGACCGGTGACGGCTGCGGGGCCCGACAGCAGTCGCGTGCCCGAGTACGGGAGCCGTCGGACGGCCGGTCGGCAGCCGACGTAATGCAAATCTACCTGTGTTGGAAACGATTAACTTGATCGGGTCACGGAGAGAGCGCGTGATTCGACACGCGACGCGCGTCGTCCTCGCGCTGGTCGTCGTCTGCTCGATGGCGGCGACACCGGCGCTCGCGGCGACACCACGCGCGACGGAGGACCCGCGCGCGCTGGCCGGGGGGCCGGGGGTAGCACAGACGACGACCGAGACGGCGAACGGCTGTACGTTCCCGTTCTCGAAGACAGACGCGACGGGGACGGAGGTGACCGTCGACGACCCGCCCGAGCGGGTGGTGACACTCGGCGCGAGCGCGGCGCAGACGATGTGGGAGATCGACGCGAGAGGGAAGGTCGAGGCAGTTACGCCGTTCGCCGGCTACCTCGAGAACGCGACCGACGACCGGGCACTCCTCACCTACGAAGGGTTCACCCAGCGGCTGAGCGACGACTCCGTCGACCGCATCGTCGAGATCGACCCCGACGTCGTCATCGCCGCGAACATCATCGACGACGCCGACGTGGCCACGCTCCGCGACCGCGGCGTCACGGTGTACAAGTTCCGCACGGCGACGGATATCGAGTCCATCTACCAGAAGACCCGACTGACCGGTCGGCTCACCGACGAGTGTCGCAGTGCGAACAGGCGAACCGCCGAGCTCTTCAGCCAGGTCCAGACGATCCGGCAGGCGACAGAGGGCGTGGACGCAAAGCGGGTGTTCGTCCCTGCCTTCGGAACGACACCCGGTCGAAACACGTTCATCGACGAGATCGTCACCGTCGCGGGCGGCGAGAACCTGGGCCGGCTCGCCGGCGACGGCGTCGGATACAACACGTACGAGACAGAGCGGATCGTGGCAGCCGACCCCGAGTGGATCGTCGACACCTCGTCGGCGTCCGTGCCGGGCGGGCTCGTGACGACGACCGCGGGAGCGAACGGCCAGACGATCGCCCTGAATCCGAACTACGTGTTCCAGCCCGCCCCCCGGATCGTGCTGTCGATGGTGGAGGTCGTCCGGACGCTCTACCCCGAGCGCTACCGGCAGGCCCGGCTCGGCACGCTCGCCGACGAGGTAGCGGCTCCCCCCGGTGAGACGTGGGAGGTCCCGTACCGCGACGCCGACCCGCTCGACGGCACCGTCGAGGACGACACGGCGTACCTCCGCGTCCAGAACGGCGACGCGCCGCGGACGCAGTTCCCGGTGCCAGACGGCTTCGCCGCGAACTCGACCGTGCGCCTGACCGAGGTGGCCGTCGACACCCGGGAGCCGAACCCGATCTTCACCGTCACCGTCGAGAACGCGACCGCCGACGCGCCGGCGCTCCCGGGCGACGCGACGATGCTCGCCGCGTACGAGACGGACACGGAGGACCTCTACATGTTCGCGACGAACGCGACGTACACGCTCGACGTCCCGCTCACGTCCGTCCCGGGCGACCCTTCGGCGCTCACGGTCTACCGCCAGAGCGGCGACGGCTGGGCACCGCTCGAGACGACCGTTCGGGTCAACGAGACGACCCAGAGGGCGACCGTGACGGCGAGCGCCGACCGCCTCACCGCGTTCGCCGTCGGTGTCGCCGGCGGCGACGCACGCGGTACGGCACAGGCGGCGCCCGAGCCGATGTCCGCGTACGCAACGCCGGACCCGGCCGGTTCGACCGCAGACACGCCCGCGTCGGCAGCCGACCCGGCGGCACCGTCCGTCGAGGCGACGCCCGCCGACGCGAGCGCCACACCCGGCGCCGTCGGCACCCCGGTCGTCGCGCTGGCCGCGCTTCTCGCCGCGGCCCTGGTCGTCGGTCGGCGGCGGTAACGCGTACCGCGCCCTCAGTCGGTCTCTTCGCCGCCGAGCCGACAGATCACCGTCGAGAGCACGTCGACGCCGAGGCCGATCGTCTCCTCGTCGACGTCGAACCGCGCGGTGTGGTGGCCGCCGGGGTGGTCGGTGCCGAGGATCGCGAACGTCGCGTCGCCGCCGTCCTCCTTCACCGCCCGCATCAGGTACGTGGCGTCCTCACTGACGCCGAGCGGCGCGCGCCGGACCGTCGAGTCGACACCCGGCGTCGCGTCTGCGGCGTCGGCGACGGCCGTCACCATCGACTCGTCGCTGTCCTCCCGGGGCGCGACGGCGAGCGTCTCCGTCGTCACCGTGCAGTCGTGCATCCGGGCAGCCGCGTCGAGCGTCCGCTCGGCGTGGGTCGTCATATACTCCCGGAGGTCGTCGGTCCCGCCGCGGACCTCGAGTTCGATCCGGCCCGCTGCCGCGACGACGTTCGGCGCGCTCCCGACCTCCGCCCGGCCGACGTTCACGCGGGTCAGCCCGCCGGCGTGGCGTGGGATCGCGTAGAGGTTCTGTGTCGCCGCGGCGACGGCCTGCATCGCGTTTCGCCCCGCCTGTGGCGCCGCGCCGGCGTGGGCCGACTCGCCGGCGAACTCGGCGGCCATCTGACGCACCGACAGCGCCTCGTCGCCGCCGGCGACCACCTCGCCGGTCGGGTGGTCGAGGCCGACGTGAACCGCGAGGAAGTGGTCGATACCCTCGACGTGGTCCGTCGCCGCCATCGGACGCCCGCCGCCGACGACCTCCTCTGCCGGCTGGAAGAAGACGACGAGCGTCCCCGCGAAGTCGCTCTCCGCGACGGCAGCGACGGTCCCCAGCCCCACCGTCGTGTGGGCGTCGTGGCCGCAGGCGTGCATCACCCCTTCGTTCTCGGAGCGAAAGCCCGCTGCCGCCGGCGCGTGGCCGTCGCCGTCGGCCTCGGTCTGTCGGAGCGCGTCGATGTCGACACGGAGACCGACGGTCGGCCCGTCGCCGCGCTCGAGGACGGCCACCGCGCCGGTCAGCCCCCCAGCCGCGCGCTCGAGGACGTCCTCTCGCGCTCCGCGCGCCGCGGCGGCCTCGCGCCACCGCGCCAGTTCGTCGTCGTCCGGCACGCCCATCCGCGCTCCGGGGACGAGGGCGTCGTCGCCGAGGAACACCCGGTCGACGCCGGTCGATTCGAGTTCGTCGACCACCCGGCTCGTGGTGTAGAACTCGCACCACGACGGCTCCGGGTAGGCGTGGAGTTCCCGTCGCAGTTCGACGAGCCGACTCTGGGTCTGTCGTGACACAGAACAGCCACCCCGACCCCGATCAAAAGCGTTCCGCCGGACGGGGTCGCTCACTGGTCGGGGCGGCTGTCCGACTACCGTCCTGCCGACAGTCGGTCGCCCCGACGACTGTCCACGTGGCGTTCCCCAGAGGATCTGTGTGTCGACGTATCGATCGAAGACGCCCACGCTCGTCTCTCGACGACAGTGTTTTTACTCACCGGTTACGGCTGTTGTTCTATGTCCT